>DASXOX010000032.1:0-23533 GCA_036493975.1 Solirubrobacteraceae bacterium | reverse complement strand
ACGCCACGCTCCCTGCGTCCTTGCCCAGCTTGCTCTGCGAGCTCATGGAGGGGCCGGCCGTGCATCTGAAGTCGCTGACCCTGAAGGGCTTTAAGTCCTTCCCGGACCGCACGCGCCTGGACTTCGGTCCGGGCGTCAGCGTGGTCGTCGGACCCAACGGCTCCGGCAAGTCCAACGTGACCGACGCCGTCCTGTGGGCGATGGGCGAGCAGTCTCCGCTGGCGGTGCGCGGGCAGTCGATGCAGGACGTCATCTTCGGCGGCGGCCGCGGCGTGCAGGCGCGCAGTTCCGCCGAGGTCGAGATCGTGCTCGACAACTCCGACGGGACCGTTGGGCTGCCGGTATCCGAGATCTCGATCCTGCGCCGGCTCGACCGCTCAGGCGAGGGTGAATACCGGCTCAACGGAGCCCGCTGCCGGCTGGTCGACGTGATCGAGGTGCTCTCCGACACCGGTCTCGGCAAGGAGACGCACTCGGTTATTTCTCAGGGTCGCGTCGAGGCGATCGTTACATCCAAGCCCCGCGACCGGCGCCTGCTGATCGAGGAGGCCGCCGGGTTGGGCAAGCACCGCAAGCGCCGTCGCAGAGCGCAGCTGAAGTTGGAGCGCACTCAGGAGAACCTCGATCGCGCGCTGGACGTGGAGCGCGAGGCCCGTAGTCGGCTGCGCCCGCTCAAGCGCCAGGCCGAGGCCGCCGAGTTGCATGAGCGCCTGGAGCGCCAGCTTCTCGAAGCTCGCTTGAGGCTTGCACGCGAGACGCTGCGCGTGCGCCGCGGTGAGCTCGAGGGCGCTGAGGCCGCTGCGCAGGCGGCGCGCGGCGCGCGCGAGGCGGTCGAAGGCGAGCTGGCCGCGGTCGTCGAGCGCCGCGGGCACGCCGAGCGTGCCCTGGCCGAGCGCTCCGAGCGCCACGACGAGCTCGCCGGGCGCACGTTCCGCGCGCGCGCCGCCCACGAGCGCTTGCAGATGCGTCGAGAGCATGCGCTGGCCGCTGCCGAGAGCCTCGAGGACCGCGCCGCGCGCGTGCAGCGCGAGATCGACGGGTTGCGCGAGTTGCTCGCCGTCGGCGAGGAGGACGGCTCGCAGGGCGCTGGCGCACGGATCGCTGAGCTTGAGGATCGGCTCGCCGAGCTCGACCGCGAGCGCGAGCGCGAACTGGAGCGCGAGCTCGTCGAGCTCACCGCCGCGCACGAGCGCGCGGGCATCGAGGTCGCCGAGCACGAGCACGCCGTACGCGCTGCCGGCGAGGTGCGCGAGCAGGCCGACGCGCGCGCCGAGACTGCCCGCACTGCGCTGCGCGAGGCCGAACGCGAGGTCGATGCTACGCGCCGCGACGCCGCGCGCGTGGGCGCTGAGCTGGCGGCGGTCAACCAGTTTCTACGCAGCCACGGTCGCTCGTTCGCGGCCTCCGGGGTGAGTGCCACCGAGGGTGGTGAGGGCGCCCCACGCGCGCTCAGCGAGCTCCTGAAAGTTCAGGCCGGCTACGAGCTCGCGCTTGCCGCGGTGCTCGGCGCTCGGCTCGACGCGGCGCTCGTGGACGGCATCGCCGACGCCTCCGCGCTACTCGATGGTGCGGGACCCGACGGCGCCAGCGCACTGCTCGCGGGTGGCGCGGCGTGCGCGATCGAGGAATCCTCGCGCGAGGCCCCTGAGGGCGAGGGCGCGGGAGGAGCGGTCGCCGCCGAAGAGCCCGCCGCGCCCGCGCGCGAGGAGGCCGAGTCGCCTGCGCCTGGCGCGCAGCGACTGATCGAGCTAGTTCGTGCTCCGGGGGCGCTGCGTGAGCTGGCCGAGCGACTGCTCGGCGACACGTGGGCGGTGGAGCGGCTGGAGGATCTTCCGGCGGACTTCGCGGGGACCGCCGTAACGCAGGCCGGACGTGTGTGGTTTGCGGCCACCGGCGAGGTGCGCCAGGTCACCGCCGGCGGTGCCGAGCGTGTGCTGGCGCGGCGCAACGAGCGTGAGCAGCTGATCGCCGCGACCGATGCTGCCGTCACGGTTGAGCACACCGCGCGCGCCGGTGCCGAGCGCGCATTGGAGGAAGCCCGCGCCACCGACGTGGTGCGCGAGCAGGCCGACGGTGCGCTGCGCGAAGCCCAGCGCGCGCATTCGCGGGCTCTTGAGCAGCACCGTCAGGCGGGATGGCTGGTCGAGCAGCGCCGTGCCGCCCCCGAGCAGGGGGCGCTGGCGGTACGCCGCGCCGAGCTGCACGGCGAGCTTGCCGCCGAGCGACGTCAGGCCGAGCGCCTCGCCCGCGAGCGCTCCGAGCGTTCCGAGCGCCTGGCGCAGCTGCTCGCCCAGCAAGACGCCGACGCCCTACTGAGACCGCTTGCCGCGAGACTTGCGCAGGCGCTTGAGAGCGCCGGCGCGGCGGTCGCCGAGCGCGTCGCCGAGCTGGACGCCGAGCTTGCGCGCCACAGCGCCGCCGGCGAGGAGATGGCTGGTGAGCTGCGCGCCTGCGCGGCCGCGGAGGCCGAGTTACAGGCTCGCCTGCGGGCCGAGGGCGAGGCTGTGACGGTCGCCGAGGTCGCCGCCCAGCGACTGCGCGACCAGGTGGCCGACGCGACGCAGGAGCTGCGCACCGTTGCTGAGCGCCTGGAGATATCCGAGGATGAGCAAATGCCCGCCGAGGATGAGCCACTCGCCGAGGAGGAGCAGCAGGCGCTCGCGGCTCGCGTCGAGCGCTTGCAGCGCAGGCGCGAGCAGCTCGGTCCGGTCAACCCGCTGGCCCAGGAGGAGTACGCCCAGGCGCTCGCGCATGTCGAGGAGCTCGAGGGGCGCCGCGCGGACCTGGAGACCGCGCTCCGCGAGCTGCGCACCGTGATCCGCGACACCGATCGCCAGATCCACGAGACCTTCCAGGCCACCTTCGAGGCGGCGGCGCGCAACTTCGAGGAGCTCGCTCGCGATGTGTTCCCCGGCGGCAGCGGCCGTTTGCGGCTTGTCAAAGACGAGCAGGTGCCGCGACAGGTGCTGGGCGGCCAGCCGATGCCCAGCGAGGCCGAGGGTGGGACGACCGCATCTGAGGCCGAGGTCGAGGCGGCCGCGGAGGCCGAGGCGGAGGAGCAGCAGCAGGGGGCCGAAGCCGAGGAGATGCTGGGCGTCGAGATCGAGATCACACCGGCCGGCAAGTCCGCCAAGCGCCTCTCGCTTCTATCCGGCGGGGAGAAGTCGATGACGGCGCTCGCGTTCCTGTTCTCCGTGTTCCTCGCGCGCCCGTGCCCGTTCTACATCATGGATGAGGTCGAGGCCGCCCTGGATGACCTCAACCTCGACCGTTTCTTGGCGCTGCTGCGCCGCTACGCCGACCGCGCGCAATTCATCGTGATCACCCATCAGAAGCGCACGATGGAGGCCGCGGACTGGCTCTATGGCGTCTCGATGGCGGGCAACGGCGTCTCCAAGGTGCTCTCCAGGAAGCTGCCGCCGGCCGCAGCCCTGGAGGAAGCGGCGCCGGCACGAGTTGACGCGGCGCCAGGCGCTGAGGCCGAGATCCGCGACATGGCTGAGGTCGCGTAGCGCGCTGGTATTCTCGCCGGCCCCGTGCCGCGCGACTGGACTGACCTGTTCGTATCTGATGACGGCCCCCGCGAGGAGGAGACCGCTGAACGACGCGAGCCCCGCCGTGGCCTTTTCAAGAGGCTGCGCGAGAACCTCTCGAAGACGCGCCAGGCGCTCGGCGGCGAGATCCAAGCGACGCTCTTTCAGACGCTCGATGAGCACACGTGGGAGCGGCTGGAGGAGGCGCTGATCATGGCCGACGTCGGCGCCACGACGACAGCGTCGGTCGTTCAGGCATTGGAGGCGGAGACCACCGAGGGCAAGCTCAGCGGCGGTGAGGCGCTGTCGGAGCGATTGGTCGAGCTGCTCGCCGAGACCGCGCGTGCGGGAGACGGGCGCATCGACATCCGTGCGCGGCCGACGGTGATCCTGGCGGTTGGCGTCAACGGCACCGGCAAGACGACGACGGTCGGAAAGCTCGCCTGGCACCTGCAGCGCGAGCTCGGACGCAGCGTGCTGCTCGCCGCCGCGGATACATTCCGGGCCGCCGCGACCGAGCAACTCGAAGGCTGGGCGCGGCGCGCGGAGTGCGAGATCGTCACCGGACCGGAGGGCTCGGACCCGGGAGCGGTCGCTTTTGACGCGATCGCGCAAGCTCGCAGCCGCGGCATCGACGTCGTGCTCGTAGACACCGCCGGGCGCCTGCACACCCAAGATGACCTGATGGCCGAGCTCGGCAAGGTGCGCCGCGTGATCTCCCGCCAGCTTGAGGGCGCGCCGCACGAGACGCTGCTCACGGTCGACGCGACGACGGGGCAGAACGGGCTGCGCCAGGCGCGACTGTTCGCCGAGGTTGTCGACGTGAGCGGGATCGTGATGACCAAGCTCGACGGAACCGCGCGCGGCGGGATCGCGCTCGCGATCGCTCGGGAGCTGAGTTTGCCGGTGAAGCTGATCGGGGTCGGCGAGTCGCTGGAGGATCTGCGCCCCTTTGATGCGGAGGACTTCGCGCGGGCGCTTGTGCAGGCGTAGGTCCTGCCGGGGCCAGGCTCGGGTGGCCGATTCGGCGGCCCGCCGCGCGTATGCGCGTACCCGCGCGCGAGGCTGCGAGAAACGTGCTCCGCAGCGCTCGTGCGACTGCCGTAACCGCAGGCGGTGCGATAATCGAGCATATGGACGCCTGGATCATCTGGATCGCAGCGGCTTGCGTGCTGGGGGTCGGGGAGATGCACACCGGCGGCTTCTTTCTCGCGCCGTTTGCGATCGGCGCACTGGTCGCCGCCGTCGTGAGCCTTGCCGGCGTCGGTGCCGGGCTGGCGGTGGTCGTGTTCGTGCTGGCCTCGCTGCTCGTGCTGCTGACGCTGCGCCCGCTCGCGCGGCGACACCGTCAGCTGCCACCGTCGATCCGCACCGGCGCCGCGGCGCTGGTGGGGCGCGACGCGACCGTGCTCGAGCGAATCGCCAACCGCGAGGGTGTGGGTTGTGTGCGCATCGACGGCGAGGTTTGGACGGCTCGCAGCTACGACGAGGACGAGGTCATCGACGCCGGTGAGCGCGTCCAGGTCGTCGAAATCCGCGGAGCCACGGCACTCGTGATGCACTAACCCTTCACTCAGGCACTAGAGAAAGGCACCCCACCTCCCAATGGTCGCTCTCATCGTCATCGCCGTCGTCGTTCTGTTCGCGCTCGTCGTAGCGGCGCGCACGATCCGCGTCATACCCCAAGCCCGCGCCGGCGTCGTCGAGCGGCTGGGGCGCTACAGCCGCACGCTTGAGCCGGGCCTGACGATCGTGACACCGTTCATCGACCGGGTGAAGCCGCTCGTGGACCTGCGCGAGCAGGTCGTCAACTTCGCTCCGCAATCGGTGATCACCGAAGACAACGTCGTCGTTGCGATCGAAACGGTCCTGTACTTCACGATCACCGACCCGCGCTCGGCGACGTATGAAGTCGCGAACCCGCTGCAGGCGATCGAGCAGCTCACGGTCACGACGCTGCGCAACGTGATCGGCGGTCTGACGCTCGAGGCGACGCTGACCGCGCGCGAGAACGTCAACGCCGAGCTGCGCACCGTGCTCGACGAGGCGACCGGCAAGTGGGGTATCAGGATCAACCGCGTCGAGATCAAGTCGGTGGACCCGCCGGCGGACATCAGGACCGCGATGGAGAAGCAGATGCGCGCCGAGCGTGACCGCCGCGCCGCGATCCTGACCGCCGAAGGCGAGAAGCAGGCTCAGATCCTCACCGCCGAGGGCGCCCAGCAGGCAGCGGTGCTGACCGCCGAGGGAGAGCGCCAGGCCGCGATCCTGCGCGCCGAGGGCGAAGCAAAGGCGATCGACACGGTCTTCAAAGCGATCCACGAGGGTCGCCCGACACGCGAGCTGCTGAGCTACGAATACCTGCAGATGCTGCCCCAGCTCGCCGAAGGCGACGCCAACAAGGTCTTCGTGATCCCGTCCGAGTTCGCCGAGGCTTTCGGTGGCATCGGCGAGGCGCTCGCGCGACGCGCCGCCGACGCGTCGGGCGGCGAGAGCTAAAGGGGCCGGGGCCGGCCGATGTTCGACTCGCTCGCGGAGAAGTTGCAGGCGACGCTCGCGGATGTCCGTCAGCGGGGGACACTGACGGAGCAGGACATCGACGGCGCGATGCGCGAGATCCGCCTCGCGCTGCTCGAGGCGGACGTCAACTTCAAGGTCGCCCGGTCGTTCACCTCCGACGTCAAGGAGCGCTGTCTGGGCGCGGAGATCGTCGGGCGCTTGAACCCCGGTCAGCAGGTCGTGAAGATCGTCGCCGAGGAGCTGACGGGGCTGATGGGCGGCGAGGCGCACGAGCTGAGCTTCTCCTCGCGCCCGCCGACCGTGATCTTGATGTCCGGTCTTCAGGGCTCGGGCAAGACGACGGCCGCGGCCAAGCTTGCGCGGCTCCTGCACGAGGAGCACGGCTCATCGGTGGCGTTGGCGGCCTGCGATACCTATCGGCCAGCGGCGGTGGACCAGCTCGTGAAGATGGGCGCGAGGGCGGGCGCGACGGTGTACGAGCGCGGCACCGAGCCCGACCCTGTGGAGATCGCGGCGTGGGCGCTGAAGCGCGCACGCGAGGACGGCAAGGACGTGCTGATCGTCGACACCAGCGGTCGGCTGCACGTCGACGAGGAGCTGATGGCCGAGCTCGTGCGGATCCGCGACGCGGTGACGCCGCAGCACACGTTGCTCGTGATCGACGCGATGACCGGCCAGGACGCGGTCAACGTCGCCGAGCAGTTCGCGGCGGCGGTGCAGTTCGACGGGGTCGTGATGAGCAAGCTCGACGGGGATGCGCGCGGCGGCGCGGCGCTGTCGGTGAAGGCCGTCACGGGGCGGCCGATCATGTACGCGTCCACGGGTGAGCATCTGGAGCAGTTCGAGCGCTTTCACCCCGACCGCATGGCCCAGCGGATCCTGGGAATGGGGGATGTGCTGAGCCTCATCGAGCACGCCGAGCGCGAGTTCGATGAGCGCGACGCGATCGAGCTGCAGCGCAAGCTGCGCCGCAACGAGTTCGGCCTCGACGACTTTCTCGACCAACTCAAGACGATCCGCAAAATGGGGCCGCTGACGAACCTGCTGGGAATGATTCCCGGACTCGGCGGCGCGCAGTTGCGCAACATGAAGATCGACGAACGCGAGTTCGACCGCTTGCAGGCGATCATCCTCTCGATGACGCCCGAGGAGCGCCGCCGTCCGGAGCTGATCAGGGGCTCGCGGCGACTGCGGATCGCGCGGGGCTCGGGCACGAATGTCCAGCAGGTCTCCCAGCTCGTCAAGCAGTTCGGCCAGATGCGCAAAGTCATGCGCCAGGTCGGTCGCGGCAAGATGCCGGACATCGGCGCGCTGATGCGTCAGGCGCGGTGACCCGTTGCGGTCGCGACGAACCGTCTAAGCTCTCCCGATCAACTTCGAGGCAACTATGAGAGGAAATACGTGTCGGTAAGGCTCAGGCTCACGCGGGTGGGCGGCAAGAAGGACCCGATCTGGCGGATCGTCGTCGCGGATCAGCGCGCCCCGCGCGATGGGCGCGTGATCGAGACGATCGGCCAGTACAACGCCCAGACGAACCCGTCGACGATCGTGATCGACGAGGACCGCGCGCGCAGCTGGCTGGCACGCGGCGCGCAGCCGTCCGGCACTGTGCGCAAGCTGCTGCGCATCCAGGGAATCCACGGCTAATAGGGTCACGCGCCCCACTTCAGGGGCGCCCGGCCAACCCGCGCCGCAGGTAGCCGGCGAGGCTGGCAGACTACGGCTCAGATATGGGAGTCCAGAGGGCGAGGGACCTGCTGATCTACCTCGTGGAGGGGCTCGTCGACGACCCCGACGAGGTCTCGGTGGAGCAGTTCGAGGAGGACGACGGCACGGTCGTGCTCGAGCTCGCGGTCGCCGCCGACGATTACGGCAAGGTCATCGGTCGCGGCGGTCGCACGGCGCAGGCGCTGCGTACCGTCGTGCGGGCATGTGCCGCGGGCTCCAAGCGTCGCATAGTTCTCGACATCGTCGACTGAGCCGCAACGGATGGCTGATGGTCCTGGGGCATCCGCGGGACGTGCTCCGGAGTCGCTGGAGGCGGGTCGCGTCGGGCGCCCGCACGGCCTGGACGGCAGCTTCTACGTCACCGCTGCACGCCCGCGTCTGCTGGCGCTCGGCACGACGGTCACGATCGATGGCCAGTCGCGCGAGATCTTGCGCCTCGCCGGTGTCGAGCAGCGGCCGATCGTGCGCGTGCGGGGAGTCGAGGATCGCACCGCCGCGGAGGCGCTGCGAGGTTTGGAGCTGCGCGTGTCGTTCGCCGAGGCGCCCGCGCTGGAGCCCGGGGAATGGTGGGCGCACGAGCTGGAGGGCTGTGAGGTGCGGTCTGGGAAGCGCCGTGTTGGGGTCGTGCGTGCGTTGCGCGGTCTGCCCTCGTGCGAGGTCCTCGAAGTCGACCTGCTGACAGGCGGCGAGCTGCTCGTGCCGATGGTCAAAGACGCCGTCCTCGGCGTCGACATCGCGGCGCGACTGATCGAGGTCGACCTCGACTTCCTCGGTGAGGCCGCCGGGGGAGCCGAGGTCGCTGAGGTCGGTGAGGCCGGCAGGGCTGAGCCGGGTGAGGGCTGAGCGCGGATGGAGATCGATGTCTTCACGCTCTTCCCGGACTGGTTTGAGTGGTTCACCGGTCAGCGTCACGTGCGCAATGCGCTTGCAGCAGGGAGTCGCCTGGAGTTCCTTGATATCCGCGCGCACACCCCGCTAAGTGGCGGGCAGGTCGACGACACCCCATTTGGCGGGGGCGCCGGGATGGTGTTGCGGGTGGACGTGATGGATAGCGCACTGCGTGCGCGCTACGCCGTCGACCCCGTCGAGCTCGCGCGTGAGCGGCGCGTGATCGCGCTTGCGCCAGGCGGTCGTGTGTTGGATGAGGGTTACGTGTCGGAGCTCGCGGCGGAGCCGGCGCTGACACTTCTGTGTGGACGCTACGAGGGCCTCGACCAGCGGATCGTGGAGCATTTCGCGAGCGAGACGCTTTCGATCGGCCGCTACGTGCTCAGCGGCGGCGAGCTCGCGGCGATGGTCGTTTGCGATGCCGTGCTGCGCAAGCTGCCGGGCTCGCTCGGGCACGCGGAGTCGGCGCTCGAGGAGTCCTTCAGCGAGGCGCTGGGGGGCGATCCGGAGTACCCCCACTACACGCGTCCCGCGGAGTACCGCGGGTGGCGCGTGCCCGACGTCCTGCTCTCCGGGCATCACGAGCGCATCCGCCGCTGGCGGCTGGAGCGCAGTCGCGAACTGGGCGGTAGTGGCGAGCGCATCGGCGACTAGCGAGCGCGCGGTTCGCTACCATTGCTGCTCTCGCGCAGCCGGCGTGCCACGGCAAGCGCTGGGCGCGAGCAAAGGTCCTCTCCCAAGCCATCTTATGAGCAGCGTTATCGACAGCCTCGAACGCGCACAATTGCGCCGCGTCCCCAGCTTTGCTCCGGGAGACCGCGTCAAGGTCCACTTCCAGGTCATCGAGGGCACCCGTCGGCGCGTCCAGGTCTTCGAGGGCGTCGTCATCAAGCGCCAAGGCCATGGCGCGCGGGAGACGTTCACGGTGCGCAAGCAGTCGTTCGGCGTTGGTGTCGAGCGCATGTTCCCCGTCCACTCGCCGAAGATCGAGCGCATCGAGCTCGCTTCGCGTGGCGACGTGCGGCGCGCCAAGCTCTACGACCTGCGCGACCGCGTCGGCAAGCGCGCGCGCGTCCGCGAGCGTCGCTATACCGGACCGGAGGAGATCGTCGAGCCGGGGCTCCTGCACGAGCAAGAGCCCGAGCAGGAGGTCGAGGCGCTGGAGGCCGCGGGGGATGTTGCGGCCGGCGTGGCGGAGACCGAGGCCGGCACGGCGGAGACCGGGGCAGGCGGGGAGACGTCGGTGGACACTGGAGACGACAGCGCATCGGCGGATCCGTCCGCCGGGGGGGACGCCGAGACCGAGATCGAGCAGCCTGGGCGCAGCGACGCCGAGGCCGCCGACGCGGGGCAGGCGGCTACCTCCACCGATGCCGGCGGCGACGCCGGCGACAAAGCGGCGTGACGCCGCCCGTCATGGCGGCCGATGCGCGAGGTTGGCCGTGGGCGTGAGATCGGCAAAAGGTGCACGCGCGCCTGATGAGCCCGGCTCCGAGGCTGGGTCGAACACGCCCAACGCCACCACAGCCCAGCGTGCGCCGGGCAGCGTTAGAGCGTCGGCTGTGAAGAAGAGCAAGCCCAAGAAGTCAACGGCGAACTCGCTCGTAGAGCTTGTGATCATCATCGCGGTCGCCGTGCTGCTCGCGCTGGGTATCCAGGCGTTCATCGTCAAGCCGTACCGCATCCCGAGCGGCTCGATGGAACCGACGCTCAAGATCGGGCAGCGTGTCCTCGTCAACCGTCTGGGAATGGACTTCGGCAAACCGCATGTCGGGGAGATCGCGGTGTTCCATCCGCCTCAGGGCGCCGAAAACGAGCAGTGCGGCCCTGTCGCCCGCACCACGATCACCTACGGCGGCGCGGCGTGCGACCGAACGAACCCCCATGAGGACTCGTCGGTCAATTTCATCAAGCGCGTCGTCGCCGGCCCGGGGGACACGATCTACGTCAAGGAAGGCCACGTTTACCGCAATGGGAAACGCGAGTCGGACTCCTATATCGCTCCCTGCGGCGCCGTCCAGGAGTGCAATTTCCCGACCCCGATCAGGATTCCGGCCGGTCATTGGTTCATGATGGGGGACAACCGTGGAGAGTCCGACGACAGCAGGTTCTGGGGACCGGTCCCCACAAGTTGGATCATCGGGGACGCCTTCGCCACCTACTGGCCCCCCAATCGCATCGGCGTCCTCTAGCGCGCAGGCTCCGACGGACGCCGCGGCGCTTCCCGCACGCGCGCGAGCTGGAAACACTCGAACGCGGCGTCGTGCGCGTCGCGCGTCGCGCGGACGCCGTCTGTTCGCGTTCGATCGCGCGTTGCACGTGCCGCTTGTCGCTGGCGCCGACGAGGCCGGTCGCGGCTGTCTCGCGGGTCCCCTGGTGGCGGCTGCGGTGCTGTTCGACTACGACGCGCTGGGGCCGCGCGAGACGCGGGCGCTGGCGGAGCTCAACGACTCCAAGCAGCACACGAGCGAGGCGCGTGAGGAGCTCTATCCGCTCGTGCTCCGCGCCGCCGCAAGGGTGACGGTGGTATCGCGCTGCGTGCGCGGTATCGACGCGCGGGGCCTGCACAAAACGAACCTCGCGGCGCTGCGCGACGCACTGCGGGGCGTCACGGCGGGACTCGCGGGCGAGGTCGCCTGCCTCACGGATGGCTTTGCGGTACCCGACTTCGGGCGCGAGCAGCGCGCGATCATCGACGGCGACGCTACGAGCGCCGCGATCGCGGCGGCGTCGATCGTCGCGAAGGTCACACGCGACCGCTACATGCACCACGCCGACGTCCTGCATCCTGGCTGGGACTTCGCGGAGCATGTCGGCTACTCCACGCCGGCGCACCGCGAAGCGATCATGCGCCAGGGGGTCTCGCCGCTTCACAGGCTGTCGTTTCAATCGCAGGCGTACCAGCAACTCGCTCTGTAGCGTCGGTCGCGGCAGGGCGGCGCGTCGGCCGGTGTGCGGCGAGCGCTGGAAGTCTCTGCTTGCTCTCTCACCAGGCGCTTTCGAGGTGATCGAGACTCAGGAGCCGGTCGTGATCGTCGACGACGACGCCGATGGCGTCGAAGCGGATTGTGTGTGCCGGCGGGCGGTTACCGGACTCCGCGTGAAGCCACGCCGCGGCGAGCCGCCGCAGACGTGCGCGCTGGCGCGGGCGCAACCACGCAAGCGGCTGTTCCTCGGCGCTCAGTGCCCAGCGCTTGTGGGAGCGTCTGGTCTTGACCTCGACGATCGCCAGCGTGTGGCCGTCGAACGCGATCACGTCGATCTCGCCGTGACGTGTGCGGACGTTGCGCGCGACGATCGCGAACCCGAGCCGCTCCAGGTGAGTCGCCGCCAGGCGCTCGCCGAGGAGGCCGAGCGCGCGACGAGGGTCAGGTACGTGCCCGGAAGGGGTATCGACGGGGGCCATCTCGCAAGCTTGCTCGGCGCTTGGGATGGGACACTCGATCGCGCCCGCCGGCTCGTCGTTCTACCGGCCGCCGGAGCTTGCGAGGGCCATCCCTTGGGGGTAGCTTCTGCCTGCGATCGATAAACGCAAAGGAGATCACAACAATGTTCAAAAAAGTAAAGCTGCTACTCGCATCGTGTGTCGTTGCAGGTGTGCTTGGTGTCCTACCCGTGGCTGCGGCGTCAGCCGCCACCTCCGGATGGATGGTCAACACTTTCCTCTTGAGCGGCTCCAAGGGGCTCGCGGCCACCGCGGAAGTGACAGAACCCATCGATATCGCTTTTGGCAGTGGGCTTCTGTTTGGAATCGAATGTCTGGGAAGTCAACTGGAAAGCCAAAACCTCGAAATCACGGCACCAAACAAAGGGGCCGCAACGAGCATCACCTTCACGGGATGTAGATCGCAGCAGAAAGATGCACGCTGGCGACCACCAAAATTACAACGCTCCCGGTCTCGCTGGAAGCGATATTAGAAGGCGCGTTAGCGTTCGTCGCGACGGTCTCTCCCAAGACGAAAAAACTATTTGCGACCATCAAGTCCGAAGGGCCTCCGGGGTGCTTGAACGGAGTGCTCGGGCTCGAAGGGCATTTCACGCTGCTGGCGCCGTTAGGTCGCGATGAAAGGGCTCAGCAGCAGGTGCGAGTGTTATCGCACGGTGAGCTATTGGTGAGCGGGAACCCGGCCTTAATGATCGGCGGGGCATCGCTGCGGCTTTCGAGTGGCGAACTTTGGAGCTTCTTATAGGGCGTGTCGCCTGACCCGAAGCCGGCGGGCTTTGCTCTGAGCGTATATTCGAACCATGCGATCGGGCGGTGGAGCTCCCGGCTTCGGGCATGAAGACTGGGCGCGCGTCATTGTCTGCCGAAAGCCGGCCGTGGGTGAGGCGCGCGTCTGAAAAGATCGGGTGTCCGTGAGCAGGCCGACACACACCCCGACAGCTCTCGCGATCGCCGGCTCGGATTCTGGCGGCGGCGCGGGTATCCAGGCCGACCTGAAGGCGTTCGCGCGTTGTGGTGTGCACGGAATGACCGCGATCACCGCGATCACCGCGCAGAGCACTACGGGCGTGCATGCGATTCACGCGGTTCCGCCCGACATGGTGCTCGCACAGGTGCGTGCCGTGGTGCAAGACATCGGCGTGGATGCCGTGAAGGTCGGGATGCTCGGCACGGTGGAGGTGACCCGAGCGGTCGCGTGCGTCCTGCGCGAACTGCCGCCGGGCACCCCGGTCGTGGTCGATCCCGTGATGGTCGCGGAGTCGGGTGCGCGGCTGCTGGATCTCGATGCTCAGCGGGCGCTCGTCGAGGAGATCCTGCCGCTCGCGGGTGTGGTCACGCCCAACGTTCCCGAGGCGCGCGTGCTCGCTGGTCTCGATGCCGAAAGCGAAGCCGGCGTCGAGGACCTCGCGCGCGCGGTGCTTGCCCTGGGCCCACGCGGCGTGGTCCTCACGGGCGGTCATCGGGCACAGGCGATCGACCTGTTCGTGGACGCCGACGGGGTCGCGATTGAGATTCCCGGTGAGCGCCACCCCGATGGCGCGGCTCACGGTTCGGGGTGCACGCATTCGAGTGTGCTCGCTGCGCATCTCGCGTTGGGGTTTGCGCCGCTGGAGGCCGCCCGCGCGGCGCGGCGCCTCGCGGGGGAGGGCGTGGCGCGCGGTTTGCGCGATGTCGGAGTGGGCGCGGGGCCCGTCGACATCTTCGGTCTGGAGCGTCTTCGGGGTGACATAATCGAGAGGCGATGAAGCTCCTGCGGCTCAAGCCCGGTCATGGCGAGGTAGTGCTCGCGGAGGGTGACGTGGAGGTGCCCGAGCAGGAGGCCGCGCTGATCGAGGCCTTTCGCCGCGAGCTCGACGCGGGGATGTGGGCTGCGGTGCCGACCGAGCGTCGCGACGGGCGCCGCGAGGCGGAGCTCGTGAAGAGCTTCAGCGATGTTCCGCGCGACGCGGAGCGCGTGATCTTCTTCCCGCGCGCCGCCGGCGGGGCGCCCGGAGCCAGGCCGCTTGGGCTCGGTGCGACGTCTGGACTCGCCGCCACGTCTGGATCCGGCGCGATGCGCTTCGGCGCGGCGCCGCGCTAGAGGACGCGATGCTGCTCGGCTTGGCGGCGACAGCGATCGTGGCGGCGGTGCTGCTGTGGGACCTCAACCGTGCGCGGGTGCGGGGGTTGCCGCTCACGCTGATCGGAGCGCTGCGGCGCAGGCTGGTGGAGGTCCGCGAGCGCACCCGGGGGGCGCCGCACCCGGTCTACGACCCCGGCCGCGAACTGCGAGCCGAGCAGCGCGCACGAGTGCTGCTGCGGTCGTGCGTCAACGACGAGGAGTGGTCGATGTACCGCGACCTCGGCTTCGTCAGGGTGTGGGGTGGTGGCTCGGGGGTCAACGGGGCCGATGCGCGGTACGCGTATCTCATTTATCCCCACCGGCCGATCGTCGCTTACGTGCCCGCGACGGGTGCGCTGCTGAGCGAGTACTGCGTGGCGTTTCCCGACCATTCGCGGCCCTACGGCAGCGCGAAGCTGCCCGATGCCGACGACGTGCTGGCGAAGTGGATGGCGCTGACCGCCGACGAGCGGCGGCTGATCGCGGACGCCAACATGCACCTCCCGGGACGCCAGCTCGATCCCGAGCAGGTTCGCGACGATCTCGCGCGGCTCGGGCGTTGGGAGCGAGAGCGCCCCGTCGCGCGTGCACGCGCGCGCAGGCACGCGCACGCGGCGGGGTCCGAGCCCCAGTCGCCGCAGCGCGCGGAGCTCCAGTCGGTGGGGCGCGCGGAGCGTGAGACGACGCCGCGGCGGGCGACGGGCCGCACGGGTAGTGTTCCCGCGCTGTGAGCGCATTTGATGTCAGGCACCGCAGCCGCGCGCTGACGGAGGGACCAGAGCGAGCTGCCGCGCGCGCATATCTGCATGGGATCGGCTACACCGCCGAGGACCTCGCCAAGCCGATCGTCGGCGTCGCGCACTCGTGGATCGAGACGATGCCGTGCAACTTCAACAACCGCGTGCTCGCGGCGAAGGTCAAGGAGGGCATCCGCGCAGCCGGCGGAACCCCGATGGAGCTCAACACGATCGCGATCTCCGACGGGATCACGATGGGGACGGCGGGGATGCGCGCGTCGCTGGTTTCGCGCGAGCTGATCGCGGACTCGATCGAGCTGGTCGCAAGCGCGCACAGCTTCGACGCGCTGGTGACGATCTCGGGCTGCGACAAGACGATCCCGGGCGCCGTGATGGCGCACGCGCGCTTGGACATCCCCGGCTTGATGCTCTACGGCGGCTCGATCCGCCCGGGTCATTTCCGCGGCCAGGAGGTCACGATCCAGCAGGTCTTCGAGGCCGTCGGCGCGTACGCGTCGGGGAAGATCGGCGAGGACGAGCTGCACGAGCTCGAGGAGGCTGCTTCGCCTGGCGCGGGCGCGTGCGGAGGGCAGTTCACGGCGAACACGATGGCGATGGCGTTCGAGGTCCTCGGCATCTCGCCGGCGGGCTCCGCGATGGTGCCCGCCGAGGATGGGAAGAAGTTGGATGTCGCGCTGCGCGCGGGGGAGTTGGTGATGGATGTCCTGCGGCGCGGCTTGAAGCCAAGCGAAGTCATCACGAAGGCGGCCTTGGAGAACGCGATCGCGGCGGTCGCGACGAGCGGAGGATCGACCAATGGGGTCCTGCACCTGCTTGCCGTGGCCCGTGAAATGGGGGTCGCGCTGAAGATTGACGAGTTCGACGCGATCTCGGAGCGCACGCCGCTGCTGTGCGACCTGCAGCCCGGCGGCCAGTACGTCGCGACCGACCTCTACGAGGCGGGGGGAGTGCCGCTCGTGCTCGCGCGCCTCCAAGAGGCGGGCGTGCTGCGCGGCGAGGCGATGACCGTGACTGGGCGCACGATCGGCGAGGAGGCGGCCGCGGCTTCGGAGACTCCTGGACAGCGAGTGGTGCGGGCGCTCTCGGAGCCCCTGAAGCCGACGGGCGGCTTCGCGATCCTGCGCGGCAACGTCGCGCCGGATGGCTGCGTCGTGAAGCTCGCCGGCCACGAGCGCCGCCGCCACGTCGGCCCGGCGCGCGTGTTCGATGGCGAGGAGGCCGCGATGGCCGCGGTGCTCGCCAAGGAGATCGGCGAGGGCGACGTCGTCGTGATCCGCAACGAGGGTCCGGCCGGCGGGCCCGGGATGCGTGAGATGCTCGCCGTAACCGCGGCGATCGTCGGCGAGGGGCTGGGAGAGACCGTGGCGCTGATCACCGACGGGCGCTTCTCCGGCGCGACGCACGGTTTCATGGCCGCCCACATCGCCCCCGAGGCCGTGCGCGGCGGTCCGATCGGCGCGCTGCGCGACGGCGACGAGCTCACGATCGACGTCGATGCGCGACGCATCGATGTCGCGCTCTCCGACGCCGAGATCGCGGAGCGCCTCAGCGCGTATGTGCCGCCGGAGCGCCGCGACGGCGAGATCGAGATCGCGATCCAGAAGTACGCGAAGCTCGTCGGCAGCGCCGCCGAAGGCGCGATCGCGCGCTGAGAGGCTTAGATCCCGCGCGCCGAGAGGCCTGGTCTCGCCCGCTGAGCGGCCTGAGCGCGCGCTGAGCGGCCTATTCGTCGAGGAACTCGGCGAGCAGTTTGTTGAACTGTGCGGGGCGCTCGAGCATTGCAACGTGGCCGGTGTCCTCGAAGACGACCTTGCGCGAGCCCGGGATCAGCTTGGCGAAGCGGTCGGCGTCGCGTGGGGTGATCACGCGGTCGCGATCGCCCCACACGATCAGCGTCGGGCATGCGATCTCGCCGAGGCGGTGACGGAAGTCGTAGTCGAGGTTTGCCGCGAGCGCCTGGATGAAGCCGGGCTTGCCGGCGCCGCGGAGCTGCTCGGCCGCGAGCGCCGCCGGCAGGCGGCTGGGGTGGGCCGCGATCATGCCGAGTGTCGCGTTGCGCAGGCCGCGGCGGCGCGCGACGGTGTCGGAGTGAGCCGCGACCCAGCCGGCGTAGGCCGCGACTACGCGCTCGGCGCGGCGCAGGCTGGGCAGCGCGCGGGTGCCGCCGGGATGGTTGTAGGTGCTGATGCCGGCCGCCGAGACCAGCACGAGGCGCTCGACGCGCTGGGGGAAGTTGATCGCGAGCTCCGCCGCGACGAAGCCGCCCATCGAGTTGCCGACGATCGCGGCGGCGTCGACGTCGAGCTGACCAAGGAGCGCGTCGAGCGTGCGCGCGTAGCCGGAGATCGAGATTTGCTGGCGCGGCATCGGCGAGTGCCCAAAGCCGGGGAGGTCGACGGCGATCACGCGTCGCGTTCGCGCGAACACCGGAAGCTGCTCGAGCCAGTTCGGCCACGAGCCCGAGAGGCCGTGCACGAACACCAGCGGCGGACCCTCCCCGAGCTCCACGACGTTGACAGGAGAATCGTCTATAATTGTCCAGCGCTGATGTTGACGCCAGTCGACGTCCAGCCAGGGAGAGTGTCCCGGCGGTCCGGATGGGGGACTGGCCACATCATGCTCGGCAGGCGATGACACAGGGGTCATTAGCGGGTAATGTATCGAGCTGGGGGTAAGGCAATGCGGATCGCAGTCGACATCGACTCAACTTTGCACGACTACTGGGGCGTGCTTTCGGCAATCTCGACGCGCCGCTTCGGCGTGAAGCTGCCGTACGAGGAGCAGCTGACGTGGGGGCTCACGAGGTTGCGTCCGGAGCAGCTCGCGCTGTGCGTCAAGGAGAGCCACAGCGACGAGCGCATCCTCGCCGGCGTGCCCTACCCGGGCGCCGTCGAGGCCGTTCGCGGATGGCGCGAGCGCGGGCACAGCGTGTATGTCGCGAGCAGCCGCCATGCCGACTGCCGCGCTGCGACCGACGCCTGGCTGCGGGCCATCGGCCTGCCGTTCGATGAGCTGCTGTGCTCCGCCCAGAAGCTGGAGCGCTGCCTGGAACTCGGCGTGGAGCTGCTCATCGACGACTCCCCGATGATCATCCTCGGCGCGCTCGATCACGGCATTCGTGTCGCGACGATCGTGCATCCGTGGAACGAAGAGATCTGCGAGGAGGAGGACGTGGTCTGCGCGCACGACTGGCGCGAGCTGGCGCAACGCCTCGCGCCGCTGATCGACGGGCGACTCGCTCGCGCCTAGCAGGCTGCGGGCCTCGCGCGGCGAATTATGAGCGCGAGATGTCTACTCCCATTGACTTCGCCGGCGAGCAGGCCGGGGCGCCGCTGAGCGACACCGCTGCATGCGACGCGTGGGTAGCCGCTGCGGCGCTCCTCGACGAGGACCTCCGCCGCCGCGACGCCGCCGCGCGCACACGCCGTGCGTACGCGGCGGACCTCGCCCAGTTCACCGAGTGGGCCGCGTCGCAACGACTGCTCCCCACCGACGTCGGTCCCAAGGAGCTGCGGCGCTACGTCGCGCACCTGTCCCGCGCCGGAATGGCGCCCGCGAGCACCGCACGCAAGCTCGCGAGCCTGCGTGCGCTGTTCGCCAGCCAACGCGAGCACGGGCAGATCGCGCACAGTCCCGCGGACTTGATCTCCACCCCCAAGCGCTCGGTGCGCCTCCCGCGGGTGCTGCGGGCCGCCGAGACGGCGCAACTGCTCGACAGCATTCCCGCCGGCAGCGAGGGCGGGCCGCTGGGCATCCGCGACCGCGCACTGTTCGAGCTGGCTTACGCGTGTGGGCTGCGCGCGGAGGAGCTCGTCTCGCTGCGGGTCACAGACATCGACCACGACGGCGAGCAGCTGCGCGTCGAGGGCAAGGGCCGCAAGACGCGCTACATCCCGATCGGCGAGGTCGCGCTGGGCGCCGTGCGACGCTACCTCGAGCAGGCACGGCCGGTGCTGGCGGAGGGACTTGCTGGGGCGACAGCAACGGTGGCGCAGGGGCACGAGCGTGCGCTCGGGGCGCGGCAAGAGCGTGCGCTGTTCCTCAGCAAGTCCGGACGCGCGCTTTCGACAAGCGACGTTCGCCGGCGCCTGCGGAGGTGGACGGCGCACGCCGACGTCGCCGTCGACGCCTCTCCGCACGCGCTTCGACACAGCTTCGCGACGCACCTGTTGAACGGTGGCGCCGACCTGCGCTCCATCCAGGAGCTGCTCGGCCACGCCAGTGTCTCGACAACGCAGGTTTACACTCGGGTAGAGTCCGCAAGGCTTCGTAGTGCATATTCGCGCAGTCACCCTCGCGCCTGAGCAGCGGAGACGAAGATCGTGGAGACCAACGTCAAAACCGTCGAGCTGCGCGACCTGTGGCGGCGCTACAAGGCCGACGGCGACCGTCGCGCGCGCGAGCGCTTAGTTGTGGCCTACTCGCCGCTGGTGAAGTACGTCGCTGGGCGCACCGCCGCGGGGCTGCCGCCGCACGTCGAGGAGGCCGACCTGATCTCTTACGGTCTCGTCGGCCTGATCTCAGCGATTGAGCGTTTCGACCCGTCGCGCGAGATCAAGTTCGAGACCTACGCGATCACGCGCATCAAGGGCGCGATCATCGACGAGTTGCGCTCGATGGACTGGGTCCCGCGCAGCGTCCGCGCGCGGGCGCGGGAGATCGAGCGCGCAAACTCGAAGCTCGAGCACCGCTTGCAGCGCGCCCCGACCGACGCCGAGCTCGCCGCCGAGCTCGGGCTCAGCGAGGACGAGCTCCAGGAGTCGCTGCTGGCGATCTCACACTCCTCGATCGCCGCCCTCGACGAGCTGTGGAGCGTTTCGGACTCGAGCGGCGACCAGGTCTCGCTGATGGACACGCTCGAGGACCCCGGCGCCCCCGACCCGGCGCGCGCGCTCGACGTGGGGGACATGAAGGACCGCATCGCCGATGCAATTGCGCGGCTGCCCGAGCGCGAGAAGCTCGTGATCGCGCTGTACTACTACGAGAACCTCACCCTGCGCGAGATCGGCGAGGTCCTCGGCGTCACTGAGTCGCGTATCTCCCAGCTTCACACCAAGGCCGTCCTGCGCCTGCGTTCGCGCATGCAGGGCGACTCCTTCGACTGACCTTCAGGCTTCACGTATCCCGGTTGGGGGATGCTCACATCGGGTACGGGTCACGGCATCGCGCCTGCGCGTCCGGAGCGCTGGCGCCGGCTGAGGTCGCGCTGTATCGTGGATCAAATCCTGAAATTCACACAGGGGTAGGAGAGGAGCATTCCCGTCATGCACACCGCTGCTGATCGGATTCGCAACGTCGCCCTCGTCGGCCATCGCGGCGCGGGCAAGACCTCGCTGTTCGAGGCCCTCCTGTTCGAGGCTGGCGTGACGAGCCGCCTCGGCACGGTGTCCGACGGAAACACGGTCTCCGACGTCGATCCAGACGAGCAGGCGCGGGGAATGTCGATCTCGGCCGCACTCAGCTCGCTCGAGTGGTCGGAGCGCAAGGTCAACCTGCTCGACACGCCCGGCGAGCCGAGCTTCGTCGCCGACGCCCTCGGCGCGCTGCGCGTGTGTGAGTCCGCGATCTTCGTCGTCAACGCGGTCATGGGCGTCGAGGTGTCCACCGCGCGCCTCTGGTCGCACGCGGCCGAGCTCGATATCGCGCGGATGCTGTTCGTCAACATGCTCGACCGCGAGCGCGCCGACTTCTTCCGGACACTCGAACAGCTCAAGGAGTCCTTCGGGCCCCATGTCGTCGCGACCGAGGTTCCGATGGGCGCCGAGCACGAACTCACCGGAGTGATCGATCTCGTCGACATGAAGGCCTTCCGCCAGGACTCCACCCAACGCCGCGGATGGACCGAGATCGCGATTCCCGACGAGTACGCCGAGCTCGCTGGCGAATACCGTGAGAAGCTGATGGACGAGGTCGCCGAGGTCTCCGATGCGCTGATGGAGCGCTATCTCGACGGCGAGGAGATCTCCCACGAGGAGATCGTCGGAGCGCTCAAGGAGGGCACCAACCACGGGCGCATCTTCCCCGTCGTCTGCGGCGTCGCGACCCGCAACCTCGGAACCTCCCGCCTGCTCGACGCGATCGTCGAGGATCTCCCCTCGCCCGTCAAGCACGGCGCGCTCAGCGCCGGCGAGGTCGAGCTGGAGCCTGTCGAGGATCGCGAGCTGTTCGCGTTCGTCTTCAAGACCCGCGCCGACCCGTTCGCCGGACGCATCAACCTACTGCGCGTCTACCAAGGCACGATGACCCACGACAGCCACGTGCTCAACACCCGCGCCCACGTCAAGGAGCGCATCGGTCAGCTCCTCACGTTCGCCGGCAAGGACGTCGTGCACGTCGAGGAGTTCGGCCCCGGTGACATCGGTGCGGTCGCGAAGCTCAAGGAGACCCGCTCGGGCGACTGGCTCGCCGCGCGCGAGACCCCGGTCGAAATGCCTGCCCTGCACCTGCCTGCGCCGGTGATGGCATTCGCGATCGAGGCTGAGAGCAGGGGAGACGAGGACAAGGTGTTCGCCTCCCTGCGTCGCCTCCAGGAGGAGGATCCGACGATCGATCTCCACCGCGACCCCCAGACCGGCGAGCAGATTGTCGCGGGCCTCTCACAGGTCCATGTCGAGGTGATCGTCGACCGCCTCCGGCAGCGGTTCGGCGTAGAGGTCACGCTCAAGCCACCGCGTGTCCCTTACCAGGAGACGATCCGCGGCACCGCCAAGGCTCATGGACGCCACAAGAAGCAGTCCGGTGGGCGCGGCCAATTTGGCGACTGCCACATCGAGATCGAGCCGCTCCCCAGCGGCGCCGGCGTCGACGGGTTCGAGTTTGTTGACCGCATCAAGGGCGGTGTCATCCCCAGCTCTTTCATTCCCGCCGTCGAGAAAGGCGTACGCGAGGCCATGAGCGCCGGCGTGCTCGCAGGCTACCCGGTCAAGGGCGTCCGCGTCACGCTCTTCGACGGCTCCTACCACACCGTCGACTCCTCCGAGATCGCCTTCAAGCTGGCCGGCGTCGCCGCGATGAAGGACGCGCTCGGACACGCCGATCCAGTCCTGCTGGAGCCGATCATGCTCGTCACCGTGTCCGTCCCCGAGGACTCCGTCGGCGACGTCATAGGCGACCTCAACAGCCGCCGTGGGCGTCCGCAGGGGATGGAGCCCGCCGGAGGGATGACCGAGATCAAGGCCGAGGCGCCGATGGCGGAGATGCTCAGCTACGCCCCGGACCTACGTTCCATCACCGGCGGCCAGGGCGACTACACCCTGGAGTTCCTGCGCTACGAGGAGGTTCCCGCACACCTTGCGCAGAAGCTCGTCGAGCAAGCCGGGCAAGAGCGCGCTGCCGCGCACGCGTAACGACATGCATAGGTGGGAACAGCCGCCGCCGGGCTCGTGCCCTGCTGTCAGACGGTAACGGTGCCGCTGACAGCACCGGCCGTCGCCGGCAAATCCTGTTCTGCCATCTCGTCGAGGTAAATGCCGATCGCCTGCTGAATTTCCCGCTCGGCCTCCTCGCGCGTAGCCCCGGCTGAAAACACAGGCAGATCCGCTGCGCTCGCGCTCCAATTGCCGTCCGCAGCCTGCTCGTAGATCACGCGATAAGTGCTCATCGTAAATTCCTCAAGCCGGTTCGCCCACGAATTCTAGCCAAAGTTTCCACGGGCACATCGGCGTTGTTATTGCCACCACCCGGGACCACCACCGCTTCCCGTCCGACCGAGCCCAGACTTCGTGGGAGCCCACAACTCGCAGTCGCACCCAGCCGGCGTCGGCTAACGCCCGCTTGACATCTCTGTACTTCTTGGCCATGCGCTCTACCGTACGATCAGCTTGGGATGGTTCTCTCGTCCGTGCTTCACGAACACGAGCGTCGGCGATACGCGAGCCTGGATACACGGCCCGCGAGGTCCGTGGCGGGGGCGACGACGATCGGCCTGCTCGCCCCGCGAGACCGCCCGAACACGGCAGGCCTACACGGCGACCACAGGCCAGCGGCGTCGACCCCGACGCGGACCGTTGATTCCGACTAAACCGGACGCCGCGCGCGGTCTGAGATCACGAGTAGCAGCGCAAGCAACACGAAGTTCATCGCCACCGACGAGCCGCCGTAGGCGACGAACGGCAGCGTCACGCCGGTCAGTGGGATCACCCGCGTCACGCCGCCGACGATCACGAATACCTGCATCGCCACGACGAACGACAGGCCCGTCGCCAGCAGCTTCGAGAACGAGTCCCGTGCGAGCATCGCGACCTTCAGGCCCCGCGCGACGAACAGCAGGTATGTCGCCAGCAGCGCCGCAGCGCCCGCAAGACCCAGCTCGTTGGTGATGACCGCATAGATCATGTCGCTTTCGGGGATCGGCAATAGCTTCAGCAGCGATTGGTCGAAACCCGTTCCCAGCAGCCCTCCGTCGGCCTGCGCGAACAGCGACTGCGCCAGCTGGTAGCTGCCTCCGACTCGCTCGTGGTAGAGCGCTTCATTAAATGGGTGTTCCCATGCGAGCACGCGCGCGTGGACGTGGCTGACGTGGGTCGCCACGAGCCATGCCCCGGCCGCGAACAGTAGAAAG
>DASXOX010000031.1:0-41524 GCA_036493975.1 Solirubrobacteraceae bacterium | reverse complement strand
CACGCGGCGCTCGACGGCGACGATCGGCTCCAAGACGGCGCGCTTGAAACCGGCCCAGCAGGCGACGCTGACGGTCGCACTGAACGCAGCCGGCAGACGCCTGCTCGCCCTCCGCCACCGCATGCCCGCAAGGCTGTCGGTACGCGGCACGATCGTCGGCGCGATCAGCGCCTCGCTGAAGAGCGCCACCGTCACGCTTTCGGCCTCCGGCCGCGCTGCCGCGCGGCGGGCGACGCGCACGAGGGCCCATCGCTCGAGCACCCCGCCGCGCGCGCACGTACGCGCGCGCGCCCGCGCGCGGCGGGCCTCCCAAACAAGGACCCCGCCCGCATCCAGCGCGCGGGCCCGCACGGCGAGCGTCGCCGCCGCCACCCCATACATGGGCTGGGACAGCTACTTCACATTCGGCGGCCACTTCGACGAGCCCTCGGTGCTTGCACAGGCCAGCCAGTTGCTGACACGCGGCCTCGCGCAGCGGGGCTACCGCTACGTGTGGCTGGACGTCGGCTGGTGGCAGGGAGCGCGCGACGCGGCGGGAAGCATCGTGATCAGCCCAACCCAGTGGCCGCACGGAATGGCGTGGCTGGCGAGCACACTGCACGCCGCGGGCCTGAAGCTCGGCCTCTACACGGACGCGGGCAGCGAAGGCTGCGGAGGCTCGCGTCAGGGCAGCTACGGCCACTACCAGCAGGACGTCAACACGTTCGCGGCGTGGGGAGTTGACGCGGTCAAGGTCGACTATTGCGGCGGCGTGCGTCAAGGTTTGCAGCCGGCCGCCGCCTATCGGGCCTTCCACGAAGCGATCGCGCTGAACTCCAGCCACCGCCCGATACTGCTGTCGATCTGCGACTACCTGCAGCCGGGGCAGTTCGCCGAAGAAGTGCCCTCGCTGGAAAACTCGGCGTTCGCGTCATACACGTTTGGCCCGAGTTCCGGCAACAGCTGGCGCACTGACACCGATATCGGCGTGCCCGGCAGCGTCCAGTTCGGCTCGGTCCTGCGCAATCTCGACGCCGATGCCGCCCAGCCGCAGGCCGCGGGCCCCGGACACTGGAACGACCCTGACTACCTCGGTCCCGACCAGGGAATGTCGGCGGCGCAGTTCCGCACCCAATTCAGCATGTGGGCGATGCTCGCGGCGCCGCTGATGGTCAGCGGCAATCTGATCTCGCTGTCGAGCTCATCGATGAGCACGCTGGCCAACCGTGAAGCGCTCGCGATCGACCAGGATCCGGCGGGCCTGCAGGCGCGCCTGCTCGCCGCCCAAGGCAATGCCCAGGTTTGGGTCAAGCCGCTGAGCGATGGCTCGCGCGCAGTCGCGCTGCTGAACCGCGGGTCGAGTTCGGCGCGGATCTCGACGACGACCACCGCCATCGGGATGCCCCCCGCCGGCGCCTACACGCTGCGCAATGTGTGGACCGGCACTGCCTCGCGTCTGGGCTCGCCCGGGACGATCGCGGCGAGTGTGCCGGCCTACTCGACCGCGCTCGTGCGCGTCGCGGCGCGATAGTGGCGCGCGACCTCAGGTGGTCGCCTGTGTGGTCGCCTGCGCTTCAGGCCCGGTTTCGGGCGGCGGGTTGCGGTTCTGACGCGTCGCGTAGACCTTGAGGTTCTCGAATTCCTCGACGCCGGCGTAGTCGGCGAGGCCGTGTCGCTGGGCGCCGTGCAGGCGTGTGGGCAGCGGCGCGCGCAGCTCGCCGTCGAGCGCCTGCGTTTCAAGCGTGGTCCACAACTCCTCTTCGAGCGGATTTCCGGTACCGGCGCTGTTGAGCAGCTCGGCGCGACCGGCGGGCTGGCTGTAGTCGTAGAGCTCGAATTCCTGTCCCGACGGTTCGATCTCGGTGGTTTCCGCGCGCCAGTTGAAGTAGGTGGCGAGCTTGCCGCGGCGGCTGCGCAGTGCGACGACGTGGCGCGGCGCTTCGGCAGCGTAGGCTTCGGTCGCGAACTCGGTGACGTCCTCGTCGGTGGCGTGCAGGATCCAATCGCGCCCGGGTGCGGAAGGATGGGCGCAGATCGCGGCGAGGTCGTGGCGGCTTGCGAGATGTGCGTAGTGGCTCTCGTGCCGCCAGGCATTGGAGCCGGTCGCGAGCGTCAGCAGCAGCGCGATGACATCGACCGAGGATGTGAGCTGAGAGCGCGGGATCGCGCTCGCCGCCGTCGCCGCGAGGCCGTGCGGGCGAAAGTCGCGCACCGATAGCGGGACGCGGATCGCCTCCTCGTAGGCTGAGGCGCCCTTGCCGCGCATCCCATGCGAGCCGCCGTACTCGCCGTGATCGGAGGTGAAGATCACGACCGTGTTCGCCTGCACCGCGGGCTGGGAGGCAAGCGTGTTCAGGACAGCTCGTATCTGCGCGTCGACATAGTTCTGCAGCAGCAGGTAGGTGTTCATCAGCCCGCTCCACATCGGGACCGCTTCGGGACCGTCGAAGGGCACCTGGCCGAAGGAGCGGTCGGCGGTGGACTGCAGCGAGCGCTGCAACCGCGGCTTGCGCTGCGCTTCGTGCATTTCGGGGGTCTCGAAGTTGGGCGGCAGTGCGTTGGCCCAAGCCGGCGGGGCGCTCTCGGGCGCGATCTTGCTCGTGAAGCGGTACCACCACGCGATGTCGTGGGGGTTGACGAGCGAGACCGTCGAGCACCATGGGCCGTGCCCGCCGGCTTCGCGGAACCATTCGGCGAACTGCGCGGTGATTTCGGGGTCCACATCGGTGCCCTGTCCCGGAGCGCCGTTGGGCGAGGGATAGGTGCCGCCGCCGAAGCCGTACTGCTGCAGCGAGGCGTTGGGATCGGGGTTCAGGTGCCACTTGCCCCACCAGTTTGTGTGGTAGCCGCGCTCGCGCAGCAGCGTCCCCCACGTCGGAAAGCCTGGATTCAGACGGCTGTTGCCGGTAATCAGGCAGCCGGTCTGGTGGGAGTAGAGGCCCGTGAGGAGCGTGCCACGCGAGGGCGAGCAGTCGTTGGAGGCGCTGTAGTGGCGTTCGAAATTCACCGCTCCCGCACGCAGCGCGGCGAGCGTCGGCATGACCGTCGCGTGCGAGACACCTGCGGGCAGCCACACTGGCGTGCGCAACTGGTCGACGAGGACTACGAGAATGTTCGGTGGGCGGCGCCGCGGCGCTTTGGCGAGCTTGTGGGCGCCGCGCTTGGGTGGGTGCGCCGAGCCACCACCAGCCGCGGTCGCGCCAGCTCCAAGCAGCACCGTGCCTCCCGCGAGCAGCCCCTGCTTGATGAACGAGCGGCGGTTGCTGCGCGCCCCACCCGCCGCCGCCCACGCGTCATCCGCTCGCCCTTGGTCGGGCTGCGGCAATGGGTTTGGACCGCTCGCCTGGGGGAGATCGAGCGGCTCTCTGTCAGCAGGCGTGTGCGGCATGCCTCGGGTGGGACAACAATGCTCGCAGCCCGACGGAGCGCTGTCGAGCGGCGTAAACGGGATCTTAATAAGTGAGCTGGACGATGACGAAGCCCAGGTACAGCAGCACGAGCGCCGCGCCCGCGCCGCGCCCGGCGCCCCGGGGCCGTGCGAGGCACAGCAGGCACACACACGTCATCCCCAGCAGCCATGCCAGATCGATGTGGCCGCGCGTCGAGGAGCTCGCGACGGTGACGAACAGCGCCGGCACCAGGACGCCGCCGGCGAGGTTGATCGTGTTGCTGTTCAGCGTCTCGCTGACGAGCGCCGCGCCGCGCCGCGCGAGCCCCAGGCGCACGCCGGTCATCGCGTTGGGCAAGCTCGTCAGGGGACCTAGCGCGAGCACTCCGACAAGTGCCCCCGACACTCCCCAGTGTCCACCGAGGGTGACCGCGGCCTCGACCATCCCGAAGCTGCCCGCGACGATCAGCGCGACGTCGGAGATGATCCACAAGGCGTGGTGTGGGTGCACCGGTGCAGGAGCCGCCGTACGCGTACGCGCGCGCGTACGCGTACGCGTACGGCGGGGTCCCTTCAACGACAACGACCTCCCACGCACCTCGAGGCGCGCGTCCTCCCGAGAGACGTGCGCCTCCTCGCGCGAGCCGTGCGCCTCCTCGCGCTCCCCCAGCGCCGAGACGAGCCCCAAACGCGCCGGTACGGGCAGCGGTAGGCGCGCGGCGAGCTCGGGGCCCCCGAGGAGCACCAGCAGGTAGGGCACGCCGAGGCACACCAGCAGACCCACCGCTAGCGGTGGCGCTAGCGCCCCAAGCAGCACGGCGCCGCCGAGCAGCGTCGCGGCAAGCCCCATCGCGCCCTCTAGCGCGAGCGCCGCGCGGCGCAGCACGACGGCGCCGCTCAGCAGCGCGCTCAGCCCGATCATCGCCGCGAGATTGAAGACATTCGAGCCGACGACGACGCCCACGCCGACAGCATGCTCACCCTTGGCGAGCGCGATCAGCGCCGAGGAGATCTCCGGTCCGTCGGCGGCAAGCGCGGTGAGCAGCCCGACGAGCGCCTCGGGCAGGCCGAACGCCTCGCCGAGGCGGTCCAGGCGCTGCGCGAACATGCGCGCCGCGCCGAGCGTCACCACGAGCGAGAGCGCCAGCAGCGCCAGGGCGAGCCCCGTGGCCATCAACCGGCGCCGGACGCCCGGCTCGCAACGCTGGCCGGGCTCGGCGTGTGCGCGGCCCCCGCCCGCGGGGACGGCGTGAAGCCAGGCAGCTCCAACTCCAGACGGGCGCCGCCGGCGGAGCTCCCGAGCGCCCGGGCCGTTCCATCGTGCGCCTCGGCGATCGCGTGCACAATCGCAAGGCCCAGGCCGGTCCCGCCCGAGGCGCGGTCGCGGGCAGCGTCGGTGCGGTGGAAGCGGTCGAACACGCGCTCGCGCTGGTCGACGGGGATGCCGGGCCCGTCGTCCTGCACGACAAAGCGCACGCGCCCCGCCCCCGCGCGCTCAACATCGAGCCGCACCAGACCGGTCGTGGCCTCGGTGTGATCGATCGCGTTGCCCACGAGGTTGCGCAGCGCCTGCGCGAGACGGTCGGGGTCGGCAAGCAACGTCCCCGCCGGCACGTCGCCGAGCTGGGAGCGCCGCTCTCTGCCTAACAGGCCGATGCCCTCCCATAGATCCTCGACAAAGGTCTGCAGCTCGATCGTCTCCACGCGCAGGAATTTTGCCTGCTCGCTCTTGGCGAGCAGCAGCAGGTCGTCGACCAGGCGCGTGATGCGCGCGACCTCGGCTTGCACGAGGCGCTCTACGCGTCGCACCTCCTGCTCGCGCGGCTGGGACTGCGCGGCGAGCACTTCCAGCTGTCCGCGGATCACCGTCAACGGCGTGCGGAGCTCGTGCGAGGCGTCGGCGACAAACGCGCGCTGGCCCGCGAACGCGTCGGTCAGCCGGTCGAGCATGTGGTTGAACGCATCCGCGAGCACTCGCACCTCCTCACCCTCGCGGCCGACGTCGTGGATGCGCGGGTGCAGGTCGCCGGCGTCGACTTGTGCCGCGACCGCCGCCATCCGTCGCAGCGGGCGCGAGAAGCGCGTACCGATCAGCAACGCCGCCAGCAGCGCCCCGGCGAGCGTGACGGCGCCCGCCAGAATGAACGCGCGCGCGACCCCGCGCTCGGCGTGCGCGACGCTCGCCAGGGGCTCCCCCACACCGATCGTGACGCGCAGCCCCCCGTTGCCCGCTGTGGCCGGAATGTGGATCGCCTGCTTGCGCAGGCGCAGGTCGCCAACGTCTGGAAGGTCGAGCGTCGTGTAGCCCGCAGATGCGCTCAGCAGGCGCTGCGAGAGCGCGTTCTCGCGGGCCTGCTCGGCGACGGTCTCGCCATTGTCGGGCCGGCGGCCGCCGAGCAGCTCGGGGCGATTGGTGCTCGTCCGCGCACCCGGCACCTGCGCGAACAGCAACGTCGAGCTCGCACTGAACGGCTGGCCGCGGATATAGCGGTCGGCGGCATCCGCGACCGCCGCCGGCGAATGCGCTCCAGCCGTCCGCAGTGCGTGCGCAAGATCCCGGCTGTCACCAGCGATCTCACTGTCGATCTGGTGACGCAACTGAGTGCCCGTGCCGCGGTAGACGACGACGAACGTGATCGCCGAGAACGCCACGACAACCAGCGCGATCCACCCCGCGAGCCGCCAGCGCAGACCGGCGGGCGCGCGTGGATGGAGCCTGCGCGGCGCCGAATCAGCCGGCATGGCCGAAGCGGTATCCCACGGCGCGCACCGTGTGGATCGGCGCCGGGCTGTCCGGGCAGCTGAGCTTGCGGCGCAGATAGCCGACGTAGACGTCGACGATGTTCGTCGCCGGATCGTGCTCGTAGCCCCACACCGCGCTCAGAATCTGCTCGCGCGAGAGCACGCGCCCGCGATGGCGCAACAGGTAGACCAGCAACTCGAACTCGGTCGTCGACAGCGCCACCACCGTGCCGCCGCGCGTGACCTTGCGTGTGAGCAGGTCGACCTCGACGTCCTCGCCCCGTAGCGTCGTCGTCGCGCTCTGTGTCGCAACCCGCAGGTGGGCGCGTACGCGCGCGAGCAGCTCGGCGAGCGAGAACGGCTTGACCAGGTAGTCCACGGCGCCTGCGTCGAGGCCCGCGACACGATCCTCGACCTCGCCCCTGGCGGTCAACACGATCACCGGCATGCTCGGCTTGGCGGCGCGCAGCGAGGCCAGCACCTCAAGGCCGTCGCGTCCAGGGAGCATCAGGTCGAGCACGACCGCATCGAAGCCTTCGCGCAGCGCCCGCCGCTCGCCCTCGACACCGTCGAGCTCGGCCTGAACGTGAAAGCCCTCGGCCTCCATCCCGCGTCGCACGAAGTCGACGATCCCCGGCTCGTCCTCGATCAGGAGGACGGCCGGCGGCATCGGCTGCTCACGGGCCGGCTCCGCGGAGCGCTGCATCGCCCCAGCATAGGGCCATGACACCCCGCACCTAGACCACCGGCGCGGCGCACACGACTTCTATGGAACTTCTCACAGGCGCTTTAGTCAACGCTTTAAGTCGCCCCGCACACTGAACGCAAGCTATTTCAGTAGAGCCGGTCGAGATGCCCAAGCCGTCCCCCCCACCCATCAAAATCCAAAACCCACACACCACCCGCACACGCGACGCTGCGTTGCGACGGCTCGCCCACGCCAACCGCTGGCTGCTCGCCGGTAGCGCCGCGCTCACGGCCGCGTTCACCGCAGTCGCGGCCAGCGCGTTCCCCGGGCACAGCACGAAGGGGACCGCGACAAACGCGGCGAGCCATCGCACGTCGACGAAGAGCAGCAGCTCCAGGCGGTCCAGCAGCAGCGCGCTCACACCGCCCGCCCAGGCGCCGCGGTCAAGCGAAGCTCAGACCACACCCACACAGGAAGCCCCCGCGCAGGAATCCCCGGCGCCGGCCCAAGAATCCGCTCCTGCACAAGAATCGGTGCCCACACAGGAAACGACCGCACCAGAAGCGGCCCCCACCCAGGAAGTGCCGGCTCAACAAGTTGAATCCGGACCCGTGGTATCCGGCGGATCCTGAGCGAGATGGAACAAGCGCTAGGGCCAATCACAACGGCTTGCTGGGAGGCGCTCGGCACGAGCGTCGTGGTGCGCGTCACCGATCCCGCACAGCTCGCACAGGCGCGCGCTCTCGTGGAGGCCGAGCTCGCGGTGATCGACAGCGCTTGCAGCCGCTTCCGCGAGGACTCCGACATCGCGCGCGTCAACGCTCACGCGGGCGGACGCGCCATACCCGTCGCGCCGCTGCTGATCGAGGCGCTCGAAGTCGCGCTGCGCGCCGCCGAGCTGACCGACGGCGACGTCGACCCCACCGTCGGCGCCGCGCTGATGCGCGCCGGCTATGACCGCGACTGGCGCCTGCTTGACCCGCCACCGCCCGACGCCGACCCGGCTCTGCGTAGCGCCCCCGTCGTGCACGCACGGCTGCGCAGTGGCTGGCGCGCGATCCGGCTCGACCGCGTGCGCCGCACCGTCCGCGTGCCCAGTGGGATCGCGCTCGATCTCGGAGCCAGCGCCAAAGCGTGGGCCGCCGACCGCGCGGCGGGGCGCATGCGTGAGACCTGCCAATGCGGCGTACTCGTAAGCCTCGGCGGCGACATCGCGACCGCCGGGCCGGCGCCCGCGGAGGGCTGGGGCATCCACGTGACCGACGACCACCGCGCCGGCCCCGACGCGCCGGGTCAGACGATCGCGATCTCCAGCGGCGGGTTGGCGACCTCGAGCACCGCGACGCGCCGCTGGCGCAAGGGCGCGGCGACGATGCACCACATCATCGACCCCGCCACCGGCGCACCCGCCGTCGGCCTCTGGCGCACTGTCAGCGTCGCCGCCGCGAACTGCACCGACGCCAACATCGCGAGCACCGCGGCGCTCGTCCGCGGCGACAGCGACGCGGCCGTGTGGCTGGCGTGCCTCGGCCTGCCGGCGCGGCTGGTCGACCACAGCGGCGGCGTCCTCTGCGTCGGGGAGTGGCCTGCCGCGAAGCCGCTCGCAGGCCCCGCAGAACCGGTCGCCCCACGCCACACGGCGCCCGACCGGGCCGAGCTGGGAGCCGCGGCGTGAGCGTCCTCGCTCCCACCCTCGCCGCAGCCGGGGGATCGACGAAGCTCTACTGGTATCTGACCCGCTCGACCGGCACCGTGGCATTGCTACTGCTGACCGGCTCGCTCGTGCTCGGTGTCGTGGACGTCCAGCGCCTCAGCTCGCCGCGCTGGCCGCGGTTTGTTGTAGATGGGCTGCACCGCAACCTGTCGCTGCTCGCGCTCGTGTTCCTGCTTCTGCACATCCTCACGGCCGTGCTCGACAGCTTCGCCCCGATCTCGCTGACCGCCGCGATCGTGCCGTTCGATAGCTCCTACCGGCCGTTGTGGCTGGGACTGGGCGCGATCGCCTTCGACCTGATGCTCGGCCTGATTTTGACCAGCGCGCTGCGCCGGCGCATCGGGCACGCCGGCTGGCGCGCCACACACTGGCTCGCCTACGCGTGCTGGCCGATCGCGCTGCTGCACACGCTCGGCACCGGCAGCGACGTCAAAAGCGCTTGGCTGCTCGCGCTTAGCATCGCCTGTCTCGCGCTCGTCCTCGGGGCTGTCCTGACACGCGTCCTCTCCGGCTGGTCGGCCGCCGAGCTCCGCAGCCGCTTGGGCGCGCTCGGCGGAGCCGCCGCGTTCGCGCTCGGCCTGCTGCTGTGGCTGCCCAGCGGGCCGTTGGGATCAGAATGGGCGCGGCGCTCCGGGACCCCCACGAGCTTGCTACCGCACAACAGCGCCGGCTCGCAGACCGGGAGTGCACGGTGAGCCCCGCTGAGCTCCCCCACGAGGATCGCGACATGGGCGCGCTGCCGCGCCTGCTCGCGGGCATCCCGACAAGCGGCGCGCTGAGCCTTGCCGGGCATCGCGCGCAGCACGGTGAAATGCCCGTGTTCGAGGGCCGCAAGCGCCGCGTCGAGTCACCGCTGATCGAGCTCCTCGACACTTCGGGCCTGCGCGGCCGCGGCGGTGGCGGCTTCCCCGCGGGCGCGAAGCTGCGCGCGGTCGCCGGCGCCCGCGGTCGCGCGATCGTGCTCGTCAACGGCGCCGAGGGCGAGCCGGCGAGCTTCAAGGACCGCACCCTGCTGCAAGCCCTCCCCCATCTCGTGCTCGACGGCGCCGAGCTCGCCGCGCGTGCAGTCGGGGCCGAGGAGATCATGATCGGCGTCTGCGATACCGCCAGCGAGGCGCTAGCGGAGGTGCGCGGTGCGCTTGACGAACGCGCGCGCGAGCCCTCCCGCGAGCCGCTGCGCGCCAGGCTCGTCACCGTTCCCAACCGCTACATCGCCGGTCAGGAGTCCGCGCTGGTCAACCATGTAGGCGGCGGTCCCGCGCTGCCGACGTTCACTCCGCCGCTGCCCTTCGAACGCGGGGTGCGTGAGCGCCCGACGCTGGTCGCCAACGTCGAGACGCTCGCTCACGTCGCGCTGATCGCACGCCACGGCGCCGACTGGTTCCGCGAGCTCGGCGTCGCCTCGCAGCCCGGCTCGGCGCTCGTCACGCTGACCGGCGCCGAGCTCGGCTACCCCGGGGTCTACGAGATCGAGATCGGCTCCCCGATCTCCGCGCTGCTCGATGCCGCCGGCGGCATCGAGACCCAACCACGCGCGATCTTGGTCGGCGGCTACGCAGGCGCATGGGTCGACGGCGCGCTGTTGCGCGGTGTCGCGCTCTCCGACGAGCACCTTGCGCCCTATGGCGCCTCGCTCGGAGCGGGCGTGATCGTGCTGCTCTCCACCGAGACCTGCCCTGTCGCTGAGCTCGCGCGCCTAACGTGCTGGCTTGCCGCGCAAAGCGCCCGCCAGTGCGGACCGTGCCTGTTCGGGCTCGACGCGATCGCGACCACCGTCGAGCAGCTGATGCTCGGCAGCGCCGGGCGCGACGCGCAGCAACGCCTCGCCGGCCTGGGCTCGGTCGTGCGCGGACGCGGCGCGTGTAGCCACCCCGACGGCGCGGTGCGGATGGTCGCAAGCGGTCTTGAGGTCTTCTCCGACGAGCTCGCCGACCACGCCCACCACGGGCCTTGCGCGGCCTGCGAGCGGCCCTCCGAGCTGCCCCGACCGCGGCCCGTCGCTAAAGGCACCGGGCCGTCCGCCGGCCGCGGAAGATCTGGGGCCGCCGCCCGCGAGCTGGTGGGCGCGCGATGAGCGCCCGCGCACCGAGCGCGCACGCGACGAGCCACCGGCTGCGCGTCAACCCGATCGCCTGCGAGGCCCACGGCATGTGCGCCGAGCTGCTGCCCGAGCGCATCGCGCTCGACGAGTGGGGCTACCCAGTGCTCGACGACCAGCCACTCTCAGGCAAGCTGCTCGCGCACGCGCAGCGCGCGGCGCAGGCCTGTCCGACGTTCGCGCTGCTCGTCCAGCGGCGCGGCGAGTGACGCAAGCGGGACCAAGGCACGGAGAGACCCGAAATGAAGGGGCACTGAGGGAGTGGTCGGCCGATCCGTGGCCGGCCACTCCCTCGCGCGCCCCGCGCCTCTTCTTCGCAGACTTCGCGCTTGCGGATCAATGCACGACGATCTTGCCCTTCATCCCTTCTTCGACGTGGATCGTGCAGTGGTAGTTGAACGTGCCCGCCCGGTTGAAGCGGACGGTGAACGAACCCTGCCCCTGCGTGCGGGAGTGAAAGCCGCTCCCGGTCACGTTGTGGCGGACGCCGCCGTCGCGCCACAGCCACGTCACGCTGTCGCCGCGGTGGATCGAGAGCGTCCCGGGGTGGAAGCGGGTGTTCTTGAGGGTCACCGCGTGGCTCTGCGCGACGCGCGCGCCCCCCACGCCTCCGGCGCCCGCGAGTGCGGCGGCGGGCAGGGCGATCGCCGCGACCGCGCACAGCACAAGCGCCGCGTGGGTTCTCTTGAAGCTCATCGGGGGGTCTCTCCTTTCGTGTCTCCAGATATCTCTCGGGGACGGGTTCAGTCGTTGTCGATCTTCTTACCCGCGGGGTTGAGCACGTACCACGCGGCCCCGAAGCTCTTGACGCCCTGACCGGTGGTTTCACCGCTGCTCTGGTCGCTTACGTAGTAGTAGAGCGGATGTCCGTTGTAGGTCACCTGCTTGGTACCGTCCGAGCGGGTCGTCGTGCCGAGGTGCGCCGACTGGGCGCCACCTTCGGCCTTCGGTTCGCCGCTCGTTGTCACCGGCGGCCACGCCTGCGCGCACGCGCTCGAGCAGTTCGAGGTCGTGCCCTTGTCGGCCTCGAACAGGTAGACGGTCATGTGGTTGGGACCCGCCACCAGCACCGTGCCGAGGCTGGTGTGGGCGGTCGTGACCGCCGTCCCCGCGGCCGTGGAGGGCGTCGTGGCGCCGGCCGAGGCCGGTGCACCGGAGGCGGGGGTGCTCTTCGCCGCGGCGTTGCTCGAGGAGGGGTAGCCGCCGGAGCCGCTGCTGCTGCTGTTGCTGCTGCTCCCGCACCCGGCGCCGAGCAGGCCGGCGCTCGCGAGAGCGGTGATCGCAAGAACGGAAGGGTGTCGCAAGCTGACCTCCTGAGGTCGAGTTCGGGGATGTGCTGCCTTGACCACCAAGACGCCGCCCTCAGCGCGAACCTTCCCTGGCGCTAGAGTCGTGAGACCGATGCCCCGGCTCGACCCACAGTCGCTGCCACAGCATGTCGATCGCCTCTACCGTGCCGCCTGGGCGCTGTGCGGCTCGCCCCACGACGCCGAGGACCTCGTCCAGGAGACCTTCACACGGGTGCTCGCGCGCCCGCGAATGCTGCACGGCGGGGACGAGCTTGCGTACCTGATGCGGGTGCTGCGCAACACATTCCTCACCCAGCGCCGCACCGCGGCGCGGCGACCGCGCACGGGCGCGACGACGCTCGACGACATCGACGCCCCCGACCCCCGCACCGGCGAGCGCCCCGAGGACGCCCTGGCGGCGCGCGAGGTGTTGGACACGATCGCGGGCCTTTCAGAGAACCACCGCCTGGCGCTTGTCGCGGTCGACGTCATCGGGCTCTCCTACCGCGAGGCCGGCCGCGCGCTGGGGACGCGCGAGGCGACGATCGCGACTAGGGTTTTTCGCGCCCGCGAGCAGGTCGCCGGCGAGCTCGGTCGTGGGCGTCGCTCCCACGCAGACGGCAAATCCTCGCCGCGCGCATCCTCACCTAGAGGGGCCGCGCAACCCAAGGCACAGGTGTCCCTGGGTGGGAAGGTCGTGAACGCCGGCGGCGTCATATCGGGTGAGACATCTCATGAGCCATAGCCACCCAGAGGACACCCAGGCCGATCCGCAACCCCCCGCGCTCGCGCACATGCGCGCGCTTGAGAGTGTGCGCGCGCCCGACGCGCTTCGCAGCTCGATCGCGCAGATGACAGACGAAGCCGCCGCGCGCCCGCAGCGACGCTTGGCGCCGGGCGTACCCAACTGGCATCCGCTGCGCCTGCGGCTCGCCGGCGCCGGGGCGCTGGCCGCTGCAGCGGTCGCGGTCCTTGCGATCGTGCTCGGCTCGGGCGGGACATCGTCTCCGACGGTGCTGCAGGCCTCCCGCGTCGCGCTCGCACCGGCGGAGCTGGCATCGCCCGCGGAGAACCCGCGCGACCGCAGCAAGCTGGAGAGCTCGGTCGAAGGTCTGTCCTACCCCTATTGGGGCGGGCGGCGCGGCTGGCCCGCTGCGGGCGCCCGCCGAGATCGGCTGGACGGCAGAACGGTGACGACCGTCTTCTATGTCGCGCACAGCGGAGCGCGCGTGGGGTACACGATCGTCGCGGGTCATCCACTGCCCGAACCCTCGACGGGAACCGTGATCGAGCGCGGCGGTGTGCGCTTTCGCGTCCTGAGCTCGGCGGGCGCGACGATCCTGACGTGGCGCGAGTCGGGCCACACCTGCATCCTCGCGGGGCGCGGCGTGCCGGCGCGCGCGATGGTGCGGCTCGTGCTCAGCTGACGGTCAGCCGGCCCCTCAGTGGGGTATTAGGGTACCCTAATACCCCACTGACCACCCTGGCTTGGAGGTATCCGCTTTGTCCTTTGGCGAGACAGTTCTGTTGGGCGCCATCGCTGGATCGACGATCTACATAGGGCTGCCGCTCGGGCGCATGGACCGCGTGAGCAACCGTGTGCGCCTGGCGCTCGCGATGTTCTCGGTCGGGATTCTGGTGTTCATCTTCATGGACGTCAGCTCGCATGGGATGGAGATCGTCGAGGAAGCGCTCGACACCTACAAGAGCACCGGCTCGGGCCTGCCCCACACAGTCGCGCTGTTCGCGCTGCTGGCGGTCTGCTTCACCGCGGGCACCGCTGGGATCGGCACGCTGGAACGCCGGCTGCGCGGCATGCGCGCCGCGCCGCGGCCGCCGATCGCGGGCGGCGAGCAGGCGGCGGCGATCCCGATCGAGGAGCTGCGCGGCTACGACCGGCAGGCCGACGAAGCGCGCCGCGCGGCGCTGCGCACGGGCATGACGATCGCGGTGGCGATCGGGCTGCACAACTTCGCCGAGGGCCTCGCGATCGGGGTGTCGGCCAAGAGCGGCGCGATCGGCCTGGCGACGGTGCTGGTGATCGGCTTCGCGCTGCACAACGCGACCGAGGGCTTCGGGATCGTGGGGCCGCTTGGCGGCATCAAGCCCTCGTGGCGCTGGCTGGCGCTCGCGGGGCTCGTCGGCGGGGGGCCGACATTCGTCGGGACGATCGTCGGCTACCAGGTCGACAGCCCCTCGCTGCAGCTCGCGTTCTACGCGCTCGCGGGCGGCGCGATCATCTATGTGGTCGGCGAGATCTGGAACGGGGTGCGTCGCCTGGGACACCGCGAGCTCGGCCTGTACATGCTCTCGTTCGGCTTCCTCGTGGGCGTCGCGACCGACCTCGTCGTCAGCTACGGCGGCGCCTGAACGCCGCGGCGCCTCGCTCGCCGCGCGCCTGCGGAGGCGCTCGGACTGGCTGCCCAGCCAAAGCGAGGCGGCGATGCGCTATTTTCACGCCCATGCGTACGACGGCGGGAGGCGAGGAGGGCTATTTCCCACGCGGGCGCTCGATGCTGCGTGAGGTCCACGAGCAGCGCGCGGTGGGTTTGATGTACGGGCAACGCGCGCTGTGCGTCGGCGCGGTGAAGCCCCTCAACTACGTCGGCACGAGCGAACACACGCGCGCGAAAGCGACGCCGTTTCGCCGCATCTCGCACACGGGAGCGATGTTCGAGCGCGTCTTCTTCGGGACCCGCGCGGAGGCGGATCGGACGCTCGCGGCGGTGCGCGGCATGCACGAGCGAGTCGTCGGCGAGCTTCCGGAGGACGCCGGCGCGAACTACCCGGCAGGGACTGCCTACTCGGCGCTCGACCCGGAGCTGATGCTGTGGACGGTAGGCGTGATCGCGGACTCGGCGATCTGGTTCTACGAGCACCTCGTGCGCCCGCTGCGCGCCGAGGAGAGCGAGGCGCTGTGGCTTGACTATGTGTACTTCGCCGAGCTCTTCGGGGCGCCACGCGAGGCGATGCCGCAGACCTACGGGGCGTTCCGCGCGTGGTACTCAGAGCAGCTGGCGGGCTCCGACCTGTTCTTGACGGAGGAGGCGCGCTACATGGGCCACGCGTCGGCGTTCGAGATCCCGATGTCGCGGAGCCGGGCCTTCGCGAAGCGCGTCCACGACCTGGTGATGCTGGGCTCGCTGCCGCCGCGCATACGGGAGCTCTACGGATTGCGCTACACCCCGGCGCAGGCGGCGGCGTGCCACGCGGTGCTCGCACTCGCACGCGGTACACGCCCGCTCGTTCCCGACTCACGCCGTCGCGGATCGTGCATCGCGGAGTTCGAGGGCGTCGCGGCGGTGGAGCGTCGGCGCATCGAGCGCGGCGAACCGACGCCACAGATCGTCTAACGGCCCTTTTTCCCGCTCAAGCACAGCGGATCGGGGGCCGATGCGGTCGTCGATGCCGAAGCTTTCTGTCAAGCCGACCCCGCGCGCGACCTCCCGCGCGCATCCGGCGGGCGAGCGCGAGCGCGAGCGTCGCGCCGAGGCGCTGCGCCGCCACCGCGCGGACGAGCGCGTGCAGACGATGGCCAGCGCGGGCGAGCTCAGCTACCTGCGCGCCCAGCTGCGGGTCGCGGCCAACCTGACGGCGCGCTTGGCGGCGACGCACGAGATCGAGGAGATGGTGCGCCTCGTGGTCGAGGAGCTGCACTCGACGTTCGCGTTCTACCTCGCGGCGATCCAGCGGCTAGACGCCGACGGGGTGCTGCGCCTGGTTGCGGGCGGGGGCCCACTGGCGGAGGTGATGACGGAGTTCCTGCTGGTCGAGCAGTCGGTGCATGAGGGCGTCAACGGACGTGTGGCGCGCTCGGGCTCCACCGCACTGGTGCACGACACACATGCCGACGCCGACTACATCGCGCGCGATCCGCAGACCGACCCGCGCGCCGAGCTGAGCGCGCCGATCTTCGTCGACGGGACGGTGTGGGGCGTGCTGAACCTCGAGGCGGCGGAGCCGGGAGCGTTCGGCGAGGCCGACGCGGTGCTGGTCGAGACGATCGCGGCGAGCCTCGGCGCGGCGATCCACCGGGCGGGGCTGCTGGCGGACATGGAGCGGACGTTCACGACGACGCTCGCGGCGCTGACGAGCACGGTGGAGGCCAAGGACGACTACACGGCGGCGCACGGCGAGGATGTGGCGGGTCTCGCTGAGCGCGTGGCGCGGCGCATGGGCCTGACGCGCGGACAGGCGCGCGACGTGCGCTACGCGGCGATGCTGCATGACATCGGCAAGATCGCGGTGCCGAGCGAGATCTTGCTCAAGCCTGGCCCGCTCACTGATGAGGAGTGGGTCGCGATGCGCAGCCACGCGGCCGTCGGGGGCGACCTCGTGGCGCGCATCGATGCTTTCGCGCACCTCGCGCCGGCGGTACGCGCCAGCCACGAGCGCTGGGACGGCGGAGGCTACCCCGACGGGCTCGCGGGCGACGAGATCCCACTCGCGGCACGGATCATCGCGGCGTGCGACACCTACGACGCGATCGTGACCGACCGTCCGTATCGGCCGGCACGCACCCCCACCGAGGCGGCGCTGGAGCTGCGACGCGTCGCGGGGGCACAGCTCGACGCAGGCGCCGTCGAGGCGCTGCTCGCCGAGCTCGCCGGCGGCGGCTGAGGCCCGTCGCGCGCGCGTGTACGCGCGCACGCGCGGCGGGGTCGCCCGTCGACCACCCGCCGCGACGACCAGGCGCAGCGCACCTCGCCCCGCGAATGTCCAGACACGAGCCGGCAAGTTCCGACTGCCGGCCATACAGCGGCGCGGCGCTCTGGGCGATGCTCGTCGTGGTCGATTCGCCGGAGGGAGCCAACGATGCCTGCAACCATGCCCCAGATCGTCGCCCTCGGCGGAGGAGGCTTCTCGATGGAGCGCGAGAGCGGCTTGCTCGACGACTATGTGCTGTCGCTGACGGGCAGGGCGCGGCCGCACGTGTGCTTCCTGCCGACGGCGTCGGGCGACGCGGACCACTACGTGGTGCGCTTCTATCGGCGCTTCTCGGCGAGCTGCGAGGCGAGCCACGTCTCGCTGTTCCGCCGCGACCAGGGCACGGGCGGCGTCGAGGAGAACCTCGCCGCGCACCTGCTCTCCCAGGACGTGATCTACGTGGGCGGGGGCAACGTGGTGAGCATGCTCGGGGCGTGGCGGGCGCACGGCCTCGACGCGGTGCTCGCGCGGGCGTGGCGAGCGGGCATCGTGTTGTGTGGACCGTCGGCGGGCTCGCTGTGCTGGTTTCACGAAGCGCTGAGCGCCTTCCACGGGGCCTCGCGACGGGTGCGGGGGCTAGGGCTGCTGCCGTACTCCAACTGCGTGCACTACGACGCCGAGCCGCAGCGGCGCGCGGAATATCACCGCTTCGTCGGCGACGGCATGCGCCCGGGGTTCGCGGCCGAGGACGGTGTGGGACTGCACTTCCGCGGTACGCAACTGGCGCAGGTCGTGAGCTCGCGCACCGGCGGGCAGGCCTTCCGTGTGGAGCCCTCCGAGGGCGGCGTTGTCGAGGTTGCGCTTGGAGCGACCTATCTCGGCGCGAACGCCGATGGCGGCACACGCGAGACGGAGTGCGCGGCGGCATGAGGGAGATGAATGGGCGCGCAAGCGCGCCGGGGAGGGTCGCGTGAGCCCGCACAAGGAGGTGGCGGCGGCAGAGCGCCAGATCTTCGCGATGGGCGGCGGGGGCTTCACGATGGAGCCCGCAAACCCATTGCTTGACGACTTCGTGCTCTCACTTGCCCGGGCGCCGCGACCACGGATCCTGTTCCTGCCGACGGCGGCCGGCGATACGACCGGTCAGATCAACGCGTTCTACGCGCGCTTTGAGGGCCGCGGATGCATACCCGATCATCTGCCGCTGTTCCGCCTCGCCGACGTGGAGCGCCCGCTGGCGGAGATCGTGCTCGAACAGGACGTGGTGTACGCGGGGGGCGGCTCGATGCGCAACCTGCTTGCGATCTGGCGCGCGCATGAGCTCGACGGCATCTTGACCCGGGCGTGGCGGGGAGGCACGGTGCTGGCGGGGCTCAGTGCCGGCGCGATGTGTTGGTTTCAGGGCGGCGTGACGCGCTCGGGCGGAGCGCCGGCCCCAATGGCGGGCCTCGGCCTGCTGGGGGGCTCGCTGACGGTGCACGCCGACGGCGAGCCCGAGCGCCTGCCGGTGTGGCTGCAAAGCCTGCGCAGCGGAGCGCTGCCCGGTGGTTGGGCGCTCGACGATGGCGTGGGCCTGTTGTTCTGCGGTACGCAACTGCAGCGCGCAGTCAGCTCGCGTCCGGGAGCCGGGGCGCAGCGCGTGGACGCGATCGCGGGTGAGCTCGTGCGCAGGCGCATCGAGCCCGAGTTGCTCGGCGCCGAGCGACGTGGGCCGGCGGTCGATCTCGACGAGGACGTCCAGGAGCTGCGTCGCGTTCACCGGATGCGTGCGCGCCTATCGAGGGAAGGTCGCCGCTGAAGAGTCAGAAACGTTCGACTTGCCGGTCAGGTTGTGTTGTATTGTCACGTAGGGGTGAGACGTGCCACATCGATCGGCCGGGCGAGGCTCGCCGCGGCTTTGCTGGGGGCCCTTTGCGTACTCTGCGCGTGGCCGATCGCGGCACACGCCCAGCAATCGGTGCGACTCACGGCAGCGCTGACCCCGGAGCGACTCGGGGCTGGCACGACGATTCACTTTGGCTTCACCGTCGCGACTCCACCAGGCCAGGTGCCGATCGCGATGCGCCAGATCGACCTCCTCTACCCGGCGAACTTTGGGATCGCGACCAGCGGCCTCGGTATCTCGACCTGTCAGGCGAAGGTCCTGAAAGCCCAGGGCCCACCCGGCTGCCCGCCGAACTCGGTGATGGGTTACGGCACGAGCATCGTGGAGGTTCCGTTCGGACCGGAGCTCCTTCAGGAGACGGCCCGCACAACGACCTTCATGGCACCGGTGCACGACGGGCAGATCGGGCTGCTGTTCTACGCAAGCGGTGAAAGCCCGGTCGCCGCGGAGCTCGTCTTCCCCGGCGTCGTCCTTCCCGCTCCGGGCCCGTTTGGCGGCGACCTCAATGCTCTGCTGCCGCTCGTCCCGACGCTCCCCGAAGCCCCCAACGCGGCACTCGTGAAGCTCACCACGACGCTGGGGCCCAGCCACATCACGTACTTCGAATTCAAGCGTGGCGAGACGATTCCCTACCACCCCCAGGGGATCCTGCTGCCCCGCTCGTGCCCGCAGGGAGGCTTCAGGTTCGCGGCGCGCTTCGCCTTCGAAGACGGCAGCCACGCCAGTGCACAGGCGACAGTGCCCTGCCCGGCGCCGGGACGGTCGCGGCGGGTGCACGTGCGCGGTCACTGACGGCTAGCGCGTGCACCCGGCGACTGACGCGCTGGGAAGCCTGGCCAGTCAGGACGACGGGCGCGGAGTCAGCTGCACGATCGGAATCGTGCGATTGGCCTTCGCGGCTTCTTGACGATACGTCGCGTAGGGCGCGAAGACGCGATCCGCGAGTGCCCACAGCCGCTCGCGCTCGGCTTCGTCGCTGACGAGGCTCGCTCGCATCGGGATGCCTCCAAATGTGACGTCGGGGTCAGCCTGGAGGTTGTGAAACCAAGCTGGGTGTTTCTCGGCGCCGGCCTTGGAGGCGACGATCGTGACGCGGTCGTTGTCGTGGAAGTAGATGACGGCGTTGCGACGCGGCGCGCCGCTCCTGGCGCCGCGGGTTTGGAGCAACGCCGTGGGGATCACGAAGCCCATGCCGACCCGGCCCCGGGTCGCGCGCAGCAGGTACGGATCGAGCTTCCAAACGATCCGGGCCGATATGAAGCGACCCAGCCTAGTCACGGAGAACTCGGCATAGGCGCGGCTCAGCAGGCTGCGCGAGCGGTTGGGGTCGACGTGCCTCAGGCCAGTCGGCATCGCACGATTTTTCCACAGTAGGTTTCCCTCCTATGAATTCCCACCCCCGCTCCTCCCGCCGGCCGCATCGGTCCTGGCTCCCCCGACAGCTGGCGTGGGAGCTCGTGGTGTGCGGCGTGCGGGGACACGAGCTCGCCGGCACCGACGCTGCGGAGTTGCGTGCGCAGGACGCGATCCTCGCGCGCGAGGCGGCTGACGGCACGCGCTGGCATCGCTGCCTGCGCTGCGACAGCTGGGTTGCGTTGTCCGCCCCCGAGGACCCGACGTCTGCGACTCCGCCGCAGCGCGAGCAGATCGAGCTGCCACTGAGAGGCAAGCCGCTGCGCGACAAGCTCGTGTTGCGTCTGATCGCGATCGACCGCGCGTTTCACTTCTTCGTGCTCGCGGCGCTGGGGATTCTCGTGCTCATATTCGCGGCGGATCGCAGAACACTGCAGGCGACGTTCTACAAGGTCATGGCTGACCTCCAGGGTGGCGTGGCCTACCAGCAGAGTCACACCAGCAGCGGGCTGCTGCACGACGTCGACAACGCTTTTACGACGTCCTCGGCGCACCTGCACCTGCTCGGAGCCGTGCTTCTGGTCTATGCCGCAGTGGAGGGCGTGGAGGCCGTGGGGCTCTGGTACCAGCGGCGCTGGGCGGAGTACCTGACGTTCATCGTCACGATCTCGCTTCTGCCACTTGAGCTCTACGAGATCGCGAATCACGCGACGCCGTTCAAGGTCGTCGCGCTCATCGTTAACGTCGCGGTCGTGGTCTACCTGTTGCGCGCCAAGCGGCTGTTCGGCGTGCGCGGCGGCGCGGCCGCCGAGGCGCACGAGCGCGCCCACGACCTCGGCTGGGAGGCGCTGGAGCGCGCGATGCCTCCTAGTGTCGTCGTGCCAAGCCTCTCCGACGGCGCCTGAACCGAAGTTTCTCCCGGACCCGCGGGGTGCGGGTTTTGCAGGACTCATCTTGTCCGCATATCCGAACGTTCGTCCAGCCGCGTGCGTAGCCACGACCTCGCGGGTCTTAGCAGCGGAAGGACGTTCAAGCGGCCAACACCCGGTGGTGTGCCGCCCGCGGTGAGAGGAGCGCCATGTTGTTCGCAACCTATCTCCAAAGCCGCATAACGGAGATCGATGTGTCACGGGTAGTCGGAGCCAACAGCGAGTTGTTGCGATGCGTGTGGAGCAACCATCCCGACCATACGCTCGACTGCCGCGCGTGCATTCCTGCGAGTGTCGTCACGACGGCTTGGCGGCGGGAGGCTCGCGAGTACGACACGCCGGAGGGCTTCTTCTACTTCTCCTGGAACGAGGGAGTTTGGCTCGCGTACGGCTTGCGCGACGGAAACGTGCGCGGTGTCTACTGCCCGACCCACTGCGCGGAGCGCACCGCGAAGCTGCTGCGCCCCGAGCAACAGCTAGGACTGCTGATGCCCTAGCCACCGCTAGGACATCGCGAGCCCCAAGCGTGTTGAATGTGCGCTGCACTCGGGCGGGCCGACAGCCCGCCGCAGGGTGCACTCGCCATGAGAGCCATCCAGATAGTCGACCTCAGCGGGCCCACGAGCGCACTCGAGCTCCTCGACGCGCCCGCTCCGCCCGAGCCGCCGACGCACATGTTGACCCCGGGCGAAGGCGTCATCGTCGACGTCCACGCCGCGGGGGTGTCCTTCCCGGAGGTCCTCCAGACCCGCGGCGAGTACCAGCTCAAACCGCCCCTCCCCTTCATCCCCGGCAGCGAGGTCGCCGGCGTCGTGCGCAGCGCCTCGCCCGGCGCCGGTGTCAGCGTCGGGGACCGCGTGGCGGCGTTCTGCGCGCTCGGCGCGTTCGCCGAGCAGGCGGTCGCGCCGCCGTTCCTCACCTTCGGGCTGCCCGACGCGTTGGACTTCGCGCAAGGCGCGAGCCTGATCCTCAACTACCACACCGCCTACTTCGCGCTGCAGCGCCGCGGGCGGCTGCGCGCCGGCGAGACCGTGCTCGTGCACGGCGCGGCCGGAGGGGTCGGGACGGCCGCGCTTCAGGTCGCGCGTGGACTCGGCGCGCGCACGATCGCGGTGGTGTCCAGCGACGCCAAGGCGCAGGTCGCAAACGATGCCGGCGCCGATGAGGTGCTGCGCAGCGACGGCCCTTGGAAGGACGAGGCCAAGGCGCTCGGCGGAGCCGACGTCGTGCTCGACCCGGTCGGCGGCGACCGCTTCACCGACAGCCTGCGGTGCCTGCGCGAGGACGGTCGCCTCGTTGTCGTCGGATTCACCGGCGGCTCGATCCCGGAGGTCAAAGTCAATCGGCTGCTGCTGAACAACGTCGAGGTCGTCGGCGCCGGCTGGGGCGCCTACGCGCTCGCCAAGCCCGACCTTTGCCGCGAGATCGGCGAGGCGCTCGGGGCGATGATCGAGCAGGGCGTCGTGCGGCCGATCGTCGGCGAGCGCTTCGGACTGGAGCAGGCCTCACAGGCGTTGCTCGCGATCGACGGGCGCCGCGCGACGGGCAAGGTCGTGCTCGATGTGCGGGGCGGCTGAGTGGACTTCGACCACTCGACCCGCGCGCGTGAGCTGATCGAGCGCCTCGAGGCGTTCATCGCGACGGAGGTTGCCCCGCGCGAGGAGCCCTACCACCGTGAGCTGCTCGCGGCCCAAGATCCCTGGGTCGTGCTGCCGGTCGTGGATGAGCTGAAGGCCAAGGCGCGCGAGGCGGGCCTGTGGAACCTGTTCCTGCCCGGGAGCCCCGAAGTCGGCGGTGCGCCTCAGGGCGCGGGGCTCACCAATGTCGAGTACGCGCCGCTGGCGGAGCGCATGGGACGCTCGCTGATCGCCAGCGAGGTCTGCAACTGCAACGCGCCGGACACTGGCAACATGGAGGTGCTGCTGCATTTCGGCTCACCCGAGCAGCACGAGCGCTGGCTGAAACCGTTGCTCGATGGAGAGATGCGCTCGGCGTTCTGCATGACCGAGCCCGAGGTGGCTTCCTCGGACGCCGCCAACATGCAGGCCACCGCGATCCTCGACGGCGATGAAGTCGTCGTGAACGGGCGCAAGTGGTGGAGCACCGGCGTCGGGCACCCCAACTGCGGTGTGGCGATCTTCATGGGCCTCACCGACCCCGAGGCCGACCGCTACCACCGCCACTCGATGGTCGCCGTGCCATTCGACACCCCCGGGGTCAAGGTCGAGCGGATGCTCTCGGCGATGGGCTTCGACGACGCCCCCGGCGGCCACGGCGAGGTCTCATTCACCGATGTCCGCCTGCCGGCGAGCGCAATCATTGGGGGGCCCGGGCAGGCGTTCGCGATCGCCCAGGCCCGCCTGGGACCGGGACGCGTGCACCACTGCATGCGCCTGATCGGTCTCGCCGAGCTCGCGCTTGAGCTCGCGTGCAAGCGCGCGACGGAGCGGGTGGCGTTCGGCAAGCCGATCGCCAATCTCGGCGGCAACCGCGAGCGGATCGCCGACGCGCGGATCGCGATCGACCAGGCTCGCCTGCACGTCCTGCACGCGGCCTGGCTGATCGACCGACAGGCGCCGGAGATGCTGGGCGCGGTCTCCCAGATCAAGGTCGCCATCCCCAACATGGCGCAGCGCGTCGTTGACATGGCGATGCAACTGCACGGCGGCGCGGGACTCAGCGACGACTTCCCGCTCGGGGCCGCGTGGACGGTGGCGCGTGCGCTGCGCCTCGCCGACGGGCCCGACGAGGTCCACCGCGGCGTGATCGCGCGCCTGGAGCTCGCGCGCTATGGGCAGGGGAAGTGGGGTTCGGCGGGCAACGCCGCGTAGTCGCCCCATCTACGGCTTCTCGCCGTCTCCCCCTTCACCATTGTTCCCCTCCTCCTTCTCTTCCTCCCCACTTCCGCCGCGCAGCCAACCCGCGAGCTGCTGGCCGACGGAGTTGATCGACTCCCCGGCTTCGCGGAAGCCGCCGCGGAAGCGCTCCGCGTAGTGGGACACGGCCTCACTGCCCGCTGTGCGAGCGTCGACGGGTTCGTCTCGCGTCGAGTACTCGCCATCGACGATCCTGTCGTACTCGCCCGAGCGCACCCAAGCCATCAGCTCGTGCGTACGCTTGACGGGCATCGGATGGCTGAGGCCGAGGTCGATCAAAAGGCGCGTCAGACGCTCCAAACCGCCCCCCTTCTCGGTGTATTCAAGGCCCTGGCGCATGAACACGTCGAGATCCAGCTGATCCACCATCGCGCCCGCGGAGAGGCACATGAGCGTGCGGCAAACCGTCAGCGGGTCGCGCGTCACCAGCGCCGCCGCGCGGTCGGCGCTCAGCTCGGCGGCGCGCTCCCACTCCATCAGGGCCGTGCGGATCGGCACCAGCGGAACCAGCAGCCGCGAGCTCTGCGTCAGCAGCATCAGGATGTAGAGAGCGGTGCGGTAGAGCTGGTGGTCGGCGAGGATGTGTGCTGCCTCGTGCGCGAACACCGCACGTCGCTGGCCGGCGTCCAGCAGCCCGACGAGCTCGGACTGAACCACGACGATCGGGCGCTTGGAGCCGATCGCCAGCGCGTTCGGCGAGGGGTACTGCGTGAGGTAGAGGTCGGGCACCTCGTTCATGTCGAGCGTCGCGTAGGCGATCGCGTGCTCGCGCCACACATCCCCCAACTGCTCTTCTGAGAGCTTCACCGCCGACCCCAGATAGCTCTGGCGCAGCGCGCGCTCATAGCCGAGCTCGACGAGCTTGCGCACGACCTTGTCCAGATACGGGATCGATCCGAGGGCCGCGGTGGCCGCGCGATCGGCCGGATGCTGGAAGGCACGCGGCGCGATGCCGGTCAGGCGGTAGCCCTCGGCCGGAAGCGTCTGGCTGGAGGAGGTCATCAGAAAAAGCGTACAGCGCGCTTGCGAGGGACTAGCCGCGTCAGCGGGACAGGTGGGTGCTTCGCCGAGGACCCCGCCGCGCGCGCATATGCGCGCGCGGCGGGGTCCGAGCCGCAGACATCTATGCCGCCGCCACTCGCGCCATCCTGTTGCCGTGGCGCAGGACAGCACGCCAACGTCCGCGAGCCCCCGCTTCGCCCGACACCGATACGGCGTGGTGCTCGCGCTGACAATCCTCGCGGTTCTGTTCTCGATCCTGGCTCCCGACACCCCAGCGGGGCGCGGGATCGCGGTCCTGCTGCAGAGCACGATGCTGCTGGCGGTGATCGCGACCTCGCGCGAGCGGGGCACCACGCGCGATCTGCGTGTCGCGCTGGTGCTCGTGACGCTCGTCGCACTGGCGGTGCTTTTGCTGCTGTCGGTCGTACCTAGCTGGGTCGGCGCCGCCGGGACGGCCGCCGCAGTGGCGGCAGTCCTGGTCGTGCTGACGCGCGGGGTGGTCCAGCTGATCCGCGACCACGGCGTCACCATCCAGGCGGTGGCCGGAGCGCTGACGAGCTACCTGCTGATCGGGCTGCTGTTCGCGCTCGTCGTACGACTGCTGGTGGGGATCGCATCCCATCAATACTTCGAGCAGGTCTCCAGCTCGGCGGTCACCCAGAGCCAGGAGATCTACTTCAGCTTCACGACGCTCACGACAACCGGCTACGGCGACCTCACGCCCGCACTCAGTGTCGGGCGCGCGCTTTCGGTGCTGGAGATGCTAATCGGCCAGATCTATCTCGTCACGGTAATCGGGCTGCTGATCGGCAACCTGCGCCGCGGGCCCGCCCAGTCATCCGGCGCATAAGTGCGAAACGTAGATCGTCCACGACTGCAAGGCAGTTGACGCCGGCTATGTCCTGCGATACCGCGACCTGCCGCCGTGCGCTATGGTGCCGCGCGTGAACCGCAAGACGGCAATCAGCAGCCTCGCGGGCCTGCGTATGGTCGTGGGAGTGAGCTCTTGGGCGACGCCCCGCGTCGCTGGCAAGCTGTTCGGCCTTGACGCCGACGCCAATCCGCAGGCGCCCTATCTGGCGCGTCTGTTTGGTGTGCGCGACTTCGCGCTGGCTTGGGGTGCAGTGAACAGCGAGGGTGCGGCACAGCGCCAGTGGCTGGTCGCGGGCCTCGCCTGCGACGTCGCCGATGCGCTCGCCGGCATCGCGGGCGGCCGTGGCGGGTATCTGCCAAAGGTCACCGCCGCGCTGGTTACCGGCACCGCGATCGCGGCGGCCTCGCTCGGCGCGAGCGCTCTACGCGAGGCTTAGTCGCGGGCCGGTAGGCCCTTACGATGGACCCCTTCGAGATGTCCGGCGAAGCGCAGCCCAGCTCTAACGGCGCCACACCGCATCCAACGCTCGTGACGCTCATCACCGGCGCCTCCAGCGGCATCGGCGAAGCCACCGCGCGGCGACTGGCGACCGAGCCCGGAGCCCAACTCGTGCTGCTGGCGCGCCGTGAGGACCGCCTGCGCGGGCTCGCCGACACGCTGCCGTGTCCCTGCACGACGCTGGCGCTGGATCTCACCGACGAGGACGCGCCCGTGCGCGTGCTGGAGCACCTGCGCGAGCACTACGACGGTCATCTGAGCCTGCTCGTCAACAACGCCGGAGCGGCGTGGCGGGCGCGCTTCGCCGACGGCGGCTATGCCAACGTGCGGCGCACGATGGAGCTCAACTTCGACTCGGTTGTGCGCTTGACCGAGGCGCTGCTGCCGCTGCTGCGCGGCTCCGCGCCGAGCGCGATCGTGAACGTCGCGAGCACGGCGGCGCGCGTGACGCGCCCCGGGACGGGCGCGTATTCGGCGAGCAAGGCGGCGCTGGCGGCGTGGAGCGACGCGCTCTTTGCCGAGGAGCTGGGGCATGGCGTGCACGTCGGCCTCGTGCTCCCCGGCTTCATCGCCACCGAGGGCTTTCCCGCCAGCGAGCTCGTCGCGAGGCCGTTGACGTCGTGGATCGTCTCCACACCCGATCGCGCGGCCGAGGCGATCCTCGACGTGGGCCTGAACCGTCGAGCGGAACGCTACGTGCCCCGCGGTTACGCGCTGTTCTCATACATGCGGACCCTGGCCCCGCCGCTCGTGCGCAAGATCATCAGCGGCGGGCGCAGCGCACTGCTGACGACGAAAACCGGAGCCGAACAGGCCGGCACGCCAGAGACCTCCTCAGAGGCCTCTTAGCGGCTGGCTGGTCCCGATCAAGCGGCCAGCGCCGGCCAATCTTCGTCGTGCGCCCGCTGCGGTGATCCGATGAGCCTTCTGAAGCGCAGGTTTATCGACCTCACAGGCGAATAACAGCCTCATAACCCACCGATCGAGATGTGTGTAGCACCTTTCGGGGTAGTGCAGCTCTACACAGAGCAACTTTTGGGCCGCTCAAGGGCTCAAATGAAGGCGATCTGGGTATACGAGTTGGCCGGCCTGGCGCGCACATTCGCTACCACAAGAATGATTGACAACGCAACTACTGTGCCCTATAATTCCGACTCCAGGCATCGGATTAGGTGGCGCAGCTGGCCGGAGGCCCGCGAGCCAAGCCCCTCTCCGAGCCCGCCTCATTTCGACTAGAAGGACCAGAGCATCATGGCAGACAGCGAGAAGCGCCCGATCACAACCCTAGATACGTTGGACACCGTCGAGCAGGGACACTCACCTGTGGCGCTCGACCCTGTTTACGACGAGGACCGCAGCTCCCGCCCCACTGCGGCGGCTATGGCGCGTCACGCGGTTGCGACTGAGAGCTTCATCCCGGAGTCCGTCGACCAGCTGCTCGCGCACTCGCGGCGCTACCCGCTGCTGACGCCCGAACAAGAGATCGAACTGGCGCAGCGCATCGAGCGCGGCGACCTGCACGCCAAGGAACTGCTCGTCAACTCCAACCTGCGGCTCGTGGCGTCCAACGCGCGTCGCTACCAGAACCAGGGTCTGCCGCTCGCGGACCTCGTCCAGGAGGGCATGCTCGGCCTGATCCGCGCGAGCGAGAAGTTCGACTGGCGCAAGGGCTTTCGCTTCTCGACGTACGCCACACTGTGGATCCGCCAGGCGATCCAGCGGGGCCTTGAGAATTCGGGCCGCACGATCCGTCTGCCCGTGCACGTCGCCCAGCGCACCCGCAAGGTCGGGCGCGTGGAGCGCGAGCTCTCCGTGCGCCTCGGGCGCGAGCCCACGGCGGAGGAGATTGCGCAGGAGACCGGTCTCGAGCTCGACCAGGTCGAAGAAGTGCGCCACCAGCGCGCCGCGCTGGTCTCCCTCGACCAGCAGGTCGGCGAAGACGGCGATACCGCGCTTGGCGACCTGCTGCCCTCAGACCAGGAGCCGCCGGAGGAGACCGCATACGAGAACGAGCGTGAGCGCCTCGTGCACCGCGCGATCGCGCAGCTGCCCGAAACTGAGCGCACCGTGCTGACGCTGCGCTTTGGGACCGGCCGCGAGGAGCCCCAGACGCTGACCGCGATCGGCAAGCGCCTTGGGTTCTCCGCAGAGCGCGCCTCCCAACTCGAGCAGCGTGCGCTGAAGAAGCTCGCCGAGTCGCCGGAGCTGGCGGCCCTGCGCGAGGCTGCCTAGCCTCGATTGTCCGCCTCGGCGCGCGACCATCTGGCACCACGGCCCGCCGGGCTGCGTCATAAGCTAAGCGCCTCCAGCATCGACACCTAGGAGGTCCACATGTCGAAATCGTCGCTGTGGGAGCGCACCGTCCAATGGACGATCGCGGTGGGCGAACGGACCCTCGCCCCGATCGAGCGCTTCATCGGCAAACGCTCGCTGGTCGGCGACGCCACGTTCTTCGCGCTCGAGCGCTTCCCGTGGGTCGCGCACATCGAGGAAAACTGGGAGGTGATCCTCGGAGAGCTTCAAGGAGTGCTCGCCGACCGCGAGGCGCTGCCGAACTTCCAGGAGATCTCCAAGGACCAGATCGAGATCACCGACGACGATCGCTGGAAGACGTTCTTTCTTTACGGCTACGGCTTCGAGGCGAAGCTAGGCGTTGAAATGTGCCCGCGCACGGCGACGCTGATGCGCGAGATCCCGGGGATGACGACGGCGATGTTCTCGATCCTCTCACCACGCAAGCACATCCTCGACCACCGCGGCCCCTACAAGGGCGTGCTGCGCTACCACCTCGGCCTCGTCGTCCCCGAGGACGCCGCGGCCTGCCGGATCCGTGTCGGCGATGACTTCCGCCACTGGGAGGCGGGCAAGAGCATGGTCTTCGACGACACGTTCAACCACGAGGTCTGGAACGACACCGATGAGACGCGCGTGGTGCTGTTTGTCGACGTGCTCCGGCCCCTCCCCCTCCCGGAGTCCAAAATCAACGAGCTGATCGTCAAAGCGATCGGGATCTCGCCCTTCATACGCGACGCGAAACGCAACCAGGAAGCGTGGGAACGGCGGTACCTGGAGCGGCGTGGGGCTCAGACGCTTGAGACGTCCAGCCCGGTGCCCTGAAGCAGGCTGTTTGCCTTGGCGTTCAGGATCGTGAACTCGCCCGTCAGGATCAGCAGACCCAGCGCGATCATCACGGCGCCGCCGACACCGACGATCACGGGGAAATGGCGCTTGACGACCGCCAGCGCGGTAGTCATGCGATCGAACGCGAGTGCGATCGCCAGAAACGGGATCGCGAGGCCCGCGGAGTAGAACGCGAGCAGAAGCGCTCCGTGCGCTGCCGAGTTGGAGACCGCGGCCTGCGTGAGGATTGCGCCGAGCGTGATGCTCGTGCACGGCGTCCACGCGATCGCGAACGCGGCACCCGCCAGCAGCGGCCCGCCGCGGCCGGCGAGGCGCATCAGCGACTCGGAGTGCCATTGGAAGTTCAGCGCATCCACAAACGGCGTCGCCAGGAAAACGACCCCCATCGCCACGATCAGCACGCCCCCCACGGTGCGCAGCGTCGCGATGTGCTGGTTGAGCAGCGAGCCGAGCTGCGTCGCGGTAAGGCCCAGCACGATGAAGATCGCCGAGAAGCTCGCGATGAACAGCAGGCTCGGCACCAGCACGCGGCGCGCGCCGGCGCTTTCAATGTCCGCCGGCGCGACCCCGATGACCGTCGAAAGGTAGCCCGGCACGAGCGGCAGCACACAGGGCGACAGGAACGACACCAGGCCCGCGGCGATCGCGAGCGGGATCCCGACACCAGTGGCCGTGTCCCCACCGCCGGTGCTCGCGGCCAGCAATGGCAGCATGTGGATCACGAGTCCGAGAAGCCGTTGGGCGGAGTCGGCAAGGATCCTGCGTGTTCGGGATCGCCGGTCGGCGCCTCCTCAGCCTCCCGCTCGCCGTATTCCCCCGGCCGAACTTGCTCTCCCTCCCCACCCGACTCATCGGACACCCCGCGCGTGGCTCGCACCTCCTGCAGCTCGCGCTCCAAGCGGGCGACGCGCTCCTCGAGCTCCCTGAATGCTGCGCTCGTGACCAGATCCGCTAGACCCTCCTCATGCGCGACCACGGGACTCCGCGTGATCCCTGCAGGCGCGAGCGGAGACGAGGCGAAGCTCCCTGGCTGCGAGACACCGGGAAGCGCGCTCCCCGTGCCAGCAACCGTCGCAGCGCCCGGACCCTGCGCGTCGGCGTCTTCGAGCAGTTGCGCGTATCGATCCTCCTTCTGACCCGGCCGACGCCCAAGGCATGTCACGAGATCCCGCCCGATCAACCGCTCGAGCGTCGCGTGCACGGAGCCCAGGTCGGCGAACTGGTGCATCCGATCTGCGCGCTGCTTTAGCTCCCCCGGCGTCTGTGGCCCGCGCAGCATCAGCACGCACATCACAGCTTGTTCGTCCTCGTGCATAGGCAGCGCTTCAGCGAGCAGGTGGCGGTACTTCGGAGCGCGGCTTCCAGCGCCACTGGCCAAACGCGTGTAGCCGCGGCGGTCCAGACGGTGCAGCGCATCGCGAAGGACGGCGTCGTCATAGTCCACAACCGGATCGCGGTTGGTCGACTGGTTGCACGCCAGGCGCAGGGCGTTGAGCGTCAACGGGTACTGGTCGGGCGTGGTGCGCTGCTTTTCCAGCAGGCAGCCGAGGACCCGGATCTCGGGGGTGGAGAGGTTCATGCCATAAGCCTACGATCTTCGGGCGTGGATACAGTCATCTGATGAGCAATGGCGCGTCGGCGGACCTGTTTTGAGCTTCCACGGCGAGGGTGGCAGCGCACGCGCACGCGGCGAAGCGACGCGCAAACCCGCACCGGCTAAGCCCCGCCCGGAGGACGTGCCCGACAAACCGGTCTCCCTGAGGCGCATCGCGCGCCTGTTCATCCCCTACCGCGTGCGCCTGGGCCTGCTGCTGGCGCTGATCTTCCTCGGCTCGATCTTGAGCGTGGCCTCCCCTTTCCTGCTGCGCGAAGCGGTCGACAAGGGCATCATCGGGCACGACCTCGAACTGCTCTCGTGGCTCGTGGGCGGGATGATCGCGCTGGCGGTGATCAACGGCGTGATCAGCGTCGCGCAGACGTGGATCTCGAACCAGGTGGGCCAGCGCGTGATGCACGACCTGCGCGCGGCGGTCTACGCGCACCTGCAGCGAATGTCGCTCGCGTTCTTCACGCGCACACGCTCGGGCGAGGTGCAGGCGCGGATCGCGTACGACATCGGCGGCATCGACGACGTCGTGACGAGCACCGCGACGTCGACGGTCTCGACCGTCGCCACCGTCGTGGCGACAGTCACCGCGATGTTCGCGCTGAGCTGGCAGCTGACGCTCTTCTCGCTGATCCTGCTGCCGTTCTTCGTGTGGCTGACGCGCCGCGTCGGCAACGAGCGCCGCCGCATCCAGTCGGTGCGCCAGGGCCGCCTGGCGGACATGTCGACGCTCGTGGAGGAGTCGCTGTCGGTCTCGGGCATCCTGCTGGGGAAAACGATGGGCCGCTCCGGCGAGCTGGTGGAGCGCTTCTCCAAGGAGTCCGGCGAACTCGCCGACCTGGAGGTACGCGCGCGCATGGCGGGACGCTGGCGAATGGCGTCGGTGCAGATCAGCTTCGCGATCATGCCCGCCGCGGTCTACTGGTTCGCGGGCTACAGCATCGTCCACGGCAGCAACCTGATCTCGATCGGGACGATCGTCGCGTTCACGACGCTGCAGACGCGGCTGCTGTTCCCGATGCAGCAGCTCCTCTCGGTGGGCCTGGAAGTCCAGACCTCGCTCGCGCTGTTCGGGCGCATCTTCGAGTACCTCGACCTGCCCGTCGACATCGTGGAGCGCCCCGACGCCCGTGTGCTGAGCGGCGTGCGCGGCGATGTCGCCCTGCGCGACATCTGCTTTCGCTACGACCCCGACGCGCCGTGGACGCTGCAGGAGATCGCCGCGGAGATCCCCGCCGGGACGCGCACCGCGCTCGTCGGCGAGACCGGCTCGGGCAAGACGACGCTCGCCTACCTCGTCGCGCGCCTGTACGAGCCCCAGCGCGGCGGCGTGACGATCGACGGCGTCGATATCCGCGACCTGACCTTGGAGTCGCTGGCGGCGACCGTCGGCCTGGTCTCCCAGGAGACCTACCTGTTCCACGCCTCGATCCGCGAGAACCTGCGCTTCGCGTGCCCGGGCGGGCGTGAAATCACCGACGAGCAGATCGAAGACGCGGCGCGCGTCGCGCAGATCCACGACCTGATCGCCTCGCTGCCCGCGGGCTACGACACGGAGGTCGGCGAGCGCGGCTACCGCTTCTCCGGCGGCGAGAAGCAGCGGATCGCGATCGCGCGCACCGTCCTGCGCAACCCACCGGTGCTGATCCTGGACGAGGCGACCTCCGCGCTTGACACCGAGACCGAGCGCGCCGTGCAGGTCGCGCTGGACGACCTCTCGCTGGGACGTACGACGATCGCGATCGCGCACCGCCTCTCCACCATCCGCAACGCCGACCAGATCCTCGTGCTCGACCGCGGGCGCATCTCAGAGCGCGGAACGCACTCCGAGCTGGTGGATCTGGGCGGGCGTTACGCCGCGCTGCTGGCCGATCGCGGATCCCCTCGGTCCCCGATCGATGGGGCGGAGATCAGCGAGGCGGCCTCGCCGGATGCGGACACGCCTGCGGCGCTGGCTTGAGCTCTAGTCGAGGTCGAACGCGGCCTGGATTGCGTCGCTGAGCGCCTGCTCCTGGCGGTCGAGTAGTACGCCGACTTGCCTTCCAAGCGCGCCCGTGGGAATTGTGGTGATGTTGTCGCAGCTCACGACCGACGGGGCCTCAAGGCCGTTGGCGGTGTGAACTGCCACCTCTGTCGAAAGCCCTCGAACGGTGGTGGTGATAGGCGCAACAGTCACGGCTGTGAGGTGCGGGCGCACAGGCTCGCGTGTGAGGACCAACACAGGCCGCGCCTTGTCGAGCTGAGCGATATGGATCGGCCGCATCAGTCGAGTTTGGGCAGCACACCCGCGGCGTGCTCGGCGAGCCCGGCAAGCTCCGGATCGGGGCCCGTGCGCGCCAGGATCTCGGCATCGCGTGCAGCGATCGCACGCCGGCGCTCGCGTTCGAGCGCCTTCGTGACGACTCCCGCCCGGCTGCGTCCAGCGCCGGCGTCGACTAGCCCATCAACGAAATCGACGAGCTCGTCAGGGAGCCGCACGGCGATCTGCTTAGTCATACCATAAGCCTACCAAGTTGGTACCACCCAAGACGCATCACCTGCTGGCCCAAATCCCGATTTGGGCGCTTGCAAGTGAACTCAGCCGCCCCGACCTACTGAACGGTCAACGTCCCTTCCATCCCAGCCGTGCGGTGACCGGGCACCGAGCAAAAGAATTTGTAAGTGCCGGGCTTGAGATTCAACGTGACCGTTTTCGATCCGCCTTGGAAGGTCGGCGTCGCTCCGAGCGTCGCGCCGGAGGACGATTCGACAGTCACGTTGTGGGGCACGGATGCGGTGTTGGTGAACGCGATGGATACCTTGCCGGCTTTGGCGCTAAGCGAGCTCTTGTCGTATTTCAGTTGACCTTCCGGGTTTGCCGCGAGGCTCAGCGTCTGGCTGGCGCCGCCGCCGGCCGGCGAAGGAGTCGAAGACGTCGCCGGAGCCGCCGGCTGGCTCGCCGGTGTAGGCGAGGAGGAGCTCGAGCTGCTCGATGAGCCACCGCACCCCGTCAGCGCCGCGAGACCAAGGACGCATGCGAGCACTGCGAACGAAGGCGCCGGCACAGACCACACTCGTGTTTGACCTGCAGTTTGGAATCTCATCGACCAATCCTAGTTGCCCGTAGCAAGTCGCGCGCTTCCTCGGACTTGCCGGCACCCGTCGCCTAACAGCGAGCGTCGATGTTCAGCCGTACGTAGTCCACGACAACCGGCTTCCCCAGCTCCACGAGCACGGCGTCCATGAAGCGATCGCGCAGCTCCTCGGGTAGCCGCTGCACGTGCGGACCGAGCACGATCGTGGAGAGAAACTCGCGCGGGTGCTCGGGCTCCTGCGGCGCGGGCTGCAGCCAGCACTCGGCCGAGGCGAAGCCCGCGGCGAGCAGGCGCTCGTGCGTGACGTCGGGCCCGGCGTAGTTCCACGGCGGGCGCCAATCGCAGAAGTGCGCGGCGTAGGGTTCGCGCTCCAGAATGGCGTGCGCGGCGCCGCGGAGAATGTCGATGTTGCCCTCTCCGCCACACTGCGCGAGCAGCCGCCCACCAGGGCGCAGCGCGGTGCGCAGGCGCGCGAACAGCCGCTCGTGGTCGGCGATCCAGTGAAACGTGGCGGTCGAGAGGATCGCATCGACGGGCTGCTCGAGCTCGAGCTCCAGCAGGTCGGCGCGGCGAATGTCAGCATCGGGACCGAGCCGGACACGCGCGGCGGCGACCATCGACTCGGAGGCGTCGACGGCGATGACCTTGCCGTGCGGCAGCCGTTGGATCAGCGCCTCGGTGATCCGCCCCGAACCGCAGCCGGCGTCGAGCACGACCTCATCGCCACGGAGCGCCAGGCGGTCGAGGACGGCAAGACCGAGCGCCTCCATGGGACCGGAGATGCGGTCATAGCTCTGCCCGTCCCATGCGCGAACCTCCGGCATACAAGCGTATGTTATCGCGTACCGCCCTGCGTGGCGTCCAGCCGGATCCGCCGTTTGTAGTGAGCTAACATACATCTCACTACATGCCTCGACAAGCTGCTCCCTCACCTTTCTCGCTGCGGATGAACCAGCAGACGCTCGCGCGCCTGGACGCGGGCGCGCGGCGCCGTGGCGAGGCGAAGGCGCGAACCGCGGAGCGACTCATCGACGAGGGCTTGCGTATGGAGGACAACCCCGGCATCGTCTTCCGTGACGGCCCGAGCGGACGCCGCGCGGCACTCGCGAACGGTCCAGACGTTTGGGAGGTGATCGAAACGCTGAAGGGCACGGAGCTCAGCGGTGAAGAGGCGATCTCGGCGACGGCGACATGGGGTGCGCTGACCCACGCACAGGTGCGCGCGGCGGTGCGCTACTACGCGGACTTCCGCGATGAGGTTGACGAGAGGATCGCCCACAACAACGACGAGGCCGAGCGTCAGCGGACGGCGTGGGAGCGAGTTCGGGATGCGCTCGCTTGAGGCTGCTGATCGACGAGATGTACCCGCCTGTGATCGCGGAGCGGTTACGGGAGCTGGGGCATGATGTCTCGGCTGTAACCGAGCGGCTGGAGCTTCGCGGCCTCGCCGACATAGAAATCTTCGCTGTAGCTCAGCAGGAGCAGCGCGCTGTGGTCACCGAGAACATCGCCGACTTCAGCGTGATCGCTGACGGCTACGACGAGCGCGCCCGGAACCATCACGGCCTCGTCCTGGTCCCCCCTGGCAGCTACCGACGCGGCAACCCGCGCACCGTCGGGCGTATCGTCGTGGCGCTTGAGCGGAGATTGAGCGAGTCGCCCGAGACGAACGCGACGAGCCCACGCCACTGGCTCTGACGCAACCGCCCCCGCTCAGTCGCAGCCGATGAGCGAGCGGCCGGTGAGTGCAGTCACTACTCCCAGCGGGCGCGCCCGAGCAGATCGAGCAGCATTTTCGAAAGCTGCCCCCCCTGCCACGCGATCGGTGAGCGCGCAGGCGGCCCCTCATCCTCGACGACAAGCGTGGCGCCGGGAATCGCGGCGGCATAACGTTCGGCGACGGCCAGCGGATGCCCGGGATCGGCTTCGTCGCGACTGGCGACGACGGTCGTGGGGGTTTCGATGCGCCTGAGCTCGGCGAAGTCCTCGAAGGGCCGCGAGCGCGGCACGACTTCCAGAGCGTCGGCTACGGCATCGGGGTATTGGTGCGCGGAGAGCCGCTGGCGTACGACGCGCTCGACCGTCCCCCGCCACGCGTCGGGGACCTGGGAGAAGTCGTAGGCGTCGAGGAACCCATCGACCCCACGCTCGCGCAACCCCTGTGCGAGGGCGTCCCACCCGGCAAACGCGTCCGGCGCGGCGCGCAGCGCGGGGTCGAAGGCGGGTGTGATCAGACCTAGTGCGGCGACGCGCTCGGGGTGGTCGAGGGCGAAGCGCAGCGCCGTTTGCGCCCCCATCGACGCCCCGGCCAGCGCGGCGCGCTCGACGCCACTCGAGTCCAGCACCGCCGTGAGGTCGGCGGCGAGCCGCGCGTAGCCATAAGCGGAAGGCTCGGGCGCGGGACTCGAATGCCCGTGCCCGCGGGCGTCGTAGGCGATGACGCGCCAGCCGGAGCGCTCGAGCAGGCGCGAGCCCATCACTACGTAGCGACGCGTGGCAGTGAGCCCGTGCAGCAGCACGATGGGACGTGCGGACTCCTCCGCGGCGATCTCCTCGCCCGATAGCGTGGCGCCGTCGTCGGTGCGGACGCTCAGCGGCTGCGGGGCCACGCGCGACTAAGCGCGGACGGCGGCGTGGTCGCGAACGAGCTCGAATGAGCGCTGAGGCTGCTCCCAGAAGAACAGGTGCCCGACGCCGTCCAGGATCTCTAGGCGCGAGTCGGAGATGAGCCGGTGGATGAGGTGAGCGTTCTCGACGGGAATGATCTGGTCGGCGGTGCCGTGGACGATCACGGTGGGCATTGTGAGCTGGTGCAGGCGGGCGCTGGTGTCGTGGGCGGCGCAGGCCTGCATCTGGGCGAGGATCACGGGTACGGCAACGGCGCGCCGCATACCGATCTCGCGAAATATCTCCCAGGCATCGGTGTCGGCGAAGGACGGGGCGACGTTGACCTCCCAAGCGGTGCGCACCGCTTGCGCGCGGTCCCCGGAGCTCATGCCCTGTGCGAGGCGCTGGATGACCTCGGGACTCGTGAGCGAGCTACCTGGACCGCCGCAGTAGGTGCAGCCGAGCGCGAGCGTACGGATGCGCTCGGGGTGCGCGAGGGCGAGCTCCTGAGCGACCATACCGCCCATCGAGATGCCGAGGACGTGCGCGGAGTCGATCTCCAGCCCACTGAGCAGCGCTGCGGCGTCCTGCGCGAGGCGAGCGATCGTGAGCTCTCCCTCCAGGGGACTGCTCTCGCCGACGCCGCGGTGGTCATAGACGATGACCTCGAATTCGGAGCGCAGCAGATCGATGAAGGACTGGCGCCAGTGCGAGAAGGTGCCGCTCATGCCCATGATGAGCAGCAGCGGCGGACCGGATCCGCTGCGCTCGTAAGAGAGCTTGACCTCGCCTGCGTCGAGAACCGGCATCGTGGCCGATCCTACACACCTTTGTTGAAGTCTTTTTTGGATCGTCCGTGCGAGCGAACGCGTGCACCGAACCTGGTGGGCGCGGGACATCCAATGTCCCACGTCGGCGCCCCGTGCGATGTCCAGCGCACTGGAGGTCTCAGACCGGAAAGGCCAGCTGATCGGGCCCTGGCGCACCCTTTGCCGGCAGATCTCCCGTCGCCTGCGATCCGTCCGAGGACCGTGTCGCGGCCGAGGATGCCAAGCGACCGTCAGGGAGCTCCGGCACGGAGCTCAGGCCGGCGACGCGAACTCCCAGCAGCCGCACGGGCCTCGGCGGCGCGTATTCCTCGAGCAGCCGCTGCGCGACAGCGCCGACAAGCTCGACCTCGCACGTCGCCTCGGCCACGGTGTGCGCGCGGGTAACGGTCGAGAAGTCATCGAGGCGCACCTTGATCCCGATCGTGCGCCCCGCGCGGCGGTGCGCACACAGGCTCGTACAGAGCTCGGCCGACATCCGCGCCAGCTCCGCGCGCAGCCGCTCGGGCTCGCGGATGTCCTCGTCGAATGTGCGCTCCCGCGACTCCGAGACGACCTTGCGCTCCGCGCCCACGACCCCGTCGTGTTCGAAGCGCCCCCGCCGGCGCAGCTCGCGGCCCAGGTTCGCGCCGAAGCGCTCCACCAGCAGCTGCTGTGGCGCCGCGGCCAGATCGCCCAGCGTACGGATTCCAAGCGCCAGTAGGCGCCCCGCGGTCTTCGGGCCGATCCCCGGTACGAGGCCCGGCGGGGATTGCGCGAAGCGTGTACACGCCTGCTCGCGCGTCAGCACCACGAAGCCCGCCGGCTTCTCCGCATCTGAGGCCACCTTCGCGACGAGCTTGTTAGGGCCGATGCCCACCGAGCACGTCAGGCCGGTTTGCTCGCGTACCTCCGCCACCAGCCGCCGCATCGCCGCGCGCGGGGAGAACAAACCCGCCACGTCGAGGTATGCCTCGTCGAGGCCCACTACCTCCACGCGCTCCACGTGCGCGCGCACGATTCCCATCACCTCCCCCGACACGTCGCGGTAGGTCGGGAAGTCCGGCGGCAGGAACACGGCCTCCGGACACAGCCGCCGCGCGCGCGCCGCGGGCATCGCCGAGCCCACACCAAAACGGCGAGCCTCGTAGCTGGCGGTCGTCACGACCGCGCGCGGGCCTCGCCCCGCGACGACCACCGGGCGGCCGCGCAGCTCGGGGTGGCGGCGCAGCTCGATCGAGACGTAGAAGGCATCGGCGTCGAGGTGCGCGACGCGGAGATCTGAGTCCTCACCCGACACCCACCAAATCTAGCGTCGGTGGGCGATGTACAGTCCTCACGATGCTCGACCTCGACGCCTACCTGGAGCGGATCGGCCTCCGAGGGCGCCCAAGCATCGCCGAGGTCCACCGCGCGCACGTCACCACGATTCCCTTCGAGAACCTCGACCCCCACCGCGGTGTGCCCGTCTCGCTCGCGCCGGAGGACCTGCACAAAAAGCTCGTCGCCGAGCGCCGCGGCGGCTACTGCTTCGAGCACAACATGCTGCTCAAGAGCGCCCTTGAGGCGCTGGGCGCCGAAGTAGATGTGTTTCTCGCGCGCGTCCGCGCCGGCGCTCCACCCGGGACGATCCGCCCCCGGAGCCACCTGGTGCTACGCGTACGAGCTGACGGCAAGAGCTGGCACGCTGATGTGGGTTTCGGCCTCGGCAGCCTGCTGGAGCCGCTGCCATTCGGACCCGGAGAGGAGCACGAGCAGGCGGGCTGGCGCTTTCGCGTCGTGCGGGACGGCCCAGAGCTGGTACTTCAGAGCGCCGCGCAGGACGACGCCTGGAACGACGTCTACGGCTTTCTCCCCTACCCGCTTCCACTCGTCGACGTCGAGGTGAGCAACTGGTGGGTCTCGACGCACCCGCGCTCGCCGTTTGTGACCGGACTGATCGTGTGCTCGCAGGCGACGGACGGAACGCGGCTAGCGATGAGCAACCGGGACGGGCTGAACCTCACCGAGCAGACGCCCGCGGGGAGCACCGTCACGCCGCTGGCCCACGAGGAGATCCCCGGCGTGCTCGCCGAGCGCTTCGGCCTGGAGGGCTTCACGATGGCCGGCGAGGGACGGCTGACGCTCGCCGCTTGACGGTGTGCGCCGGGTCTTCGCTCGCCGCCTGACGGTGGGCGCCGGTCTTCGATCGCCCGCCCGAGGCTACACGCCGGTCTTCGCTCGCGGCCTGCCCCCCGGGAACGCGAGCCGCAGGATCGTGCGGTGAACCGTCCCCAACTGCTTGTGCAACGGGCCGGTGTTGTACGGCAGCCCGTAGCGGTGGCAGATCTCGCGCACACGTGGCGCAATCTCGGCGTAGCGGCTAGAGGGCATGTCGGGGAATAGGTGGTGCTCAACCTGGAAGCTGAGGTTGCCGGCGAGCAGGTGAAACAGGGGACCGCCGTCGATGTTGGCCGAGCCGAGGAGCTGGCGCACGTACCAGCCGCCGCGCGTCTCCTCTGCGACCTCGTCCTCGCTGAACGTGTAGGTCTGGTCGGGGAAGTGTCCGCAGAAGATGATCGAGTGCGCCCATACGTTGCGCACGATGTTCGCGGTGACGTTCGCGGCCAGCGTCGAGCGCCATCCGCGCCCGGAGAGCGCGGGGAAGGCGATGTAGTCCTTGACGACCTGTCCCCGCGCCTTGGCGCCGATCGCCTTCAGCTCCGCGACGACCTTCGCCTTGGGCTTCTCACCGGAGCGGATCGCCTCGAAATTGAGGTCGTGTAGCGCGACGCCCCACTCGAAGAAGCCCATCAGCAGCAGGTTGTAGAGCGGCTGCAGGAGATACACCGGGTGCCAGCGCTGGTGGGGGTCGATGCGCATGATCTCGTAGCCGAGGTCGCGGTCCTTGCCGCGGATGTTGGTGAACGTGTGGTGCTCGTAGTTGTGCGAGTGCCGCCACGCCTCAGCCGGCGAGGCGGTGTCCCAGTCCCAGTTGCGGGAGTTGATGTCGGGGTCGTTCATCCAGTCCCACTGCCCGTGCATGACGTTGTGGCCGATCTCCATGTTCTCGAGAATCTTCGCGACCGACAGCGCCGCGGTCCCCGCAAACCACGACCCCTTGCGGCGTGAATCGAGGATCAGCAGCGCGCGCGCAGCGAGCACGAGGCGCCGGTGAAATGCGATCAGGCGGCGGATGTAGCGGGCGTCGCGCTCGCCGAGGTTCGCGAAGACGTCCTCGTGCAGCGCATCGAGCTCACGGCCTAGCTCGTCGAGCTGCTCCGCCGTGAGGCGCTTCAGCGGGCTCTCCTGCGTGGCCCACTCGCGCTCCTCGGTGCGGACGCGCTCGCGCAAATCCTCCGGCACGGGCGTAGCGACGGGCTCACGGCGGCGCTCACCGGGGTGCTCGCTAGGGCTCTGGATCAGGGTCTGGGCCATGGGGGACTCCTTTGCTAGGTCAGAGGTCGATCTCGATCGCGCCCTCGGGCGCGTTGACACACGTGCGCAGCAGCTCGCCGGGCTGGCCGTGGACGCGACCGGTACGCAGGTCGCGTACGCGACCGGAGCGCAGTCGCCCGACACAGCTGTGGCAGATACCCATGCGACAGCCGTACGGCAGCTCCGCACCGGCTTGCTCGGCGGCCTGGAGGATCGGTTGCTCGCCGTCGCTCTCAGCGCGGATCCCGCTGGCGCAGAGTTCGATCGCGCCGCCGGCGCCGCGGGGACCATCGCCGACGTGGTCGTCGGGCTGAAAGCGCTCGAAGTGCAGCCGCTCGGGATCGCCCTCGCTGCGCCAGCGCTCGCCCATCGCAGCGGTGAGCTCAGACGGCCCGCACAGGAACGCATCGCGCTCGCGCCAGTCCGCGCACAGCGCGTCGAGCTGCGCGGGATGAATCCGACCGCGCTCGCCGGTGATCCACTCGTGCAGGCGGTAGCCGGCGTGGCGCCCTGAGAGGGCGCGCAGCTCGGCGCCGAAGATGACCGCCTCAGGACTGCGCGCACAATGCACGTGGACGACGTCCTCGATCGCGCCGGCGCCGGCGATGCTGCGCAGCATGCTCGCGATCGGCGTGATCCCGCTGCCGGCGCTCAGCAGCAGCAGTCTGCGCGGCAGGGGCTCGGGCAGCACGAAGGTCCCTTCGACGCCGCCCAACCGCACGATCGCGCCCGGTCGCACACCGGAGCAAAGGAACGGCGACACCTTGCCGGTCGTGACGAGCTTTGGGGTGATCGTGATGCACCCGTCGGCGCGAGCGGGCGCGGAGGTCAGCGAGTACGCGCGCCAGTGGTGAATCCCGTCGACCGCGATACCGAGTCGCACGTACTGTCCGGGACGGTGTCCCGGCCAC
>DASXOX010000030.1:0-41837 GCA_036493975.1 Solirubrobacteraceae bacterium | reverse complement strand
GCGCTCTTCCTGCACCGCTGGCTGGTCGTGCAGAGCCGCGGCACCCACACCCGCGAGGTCGACTGGTGCCAGTCCGCCGCGCTGCTTATCCGCCGTGACGCCGCCGCCCAGGTCGACTACCTCGACCCCGATTTCTTCGTCTACTCCGACGAGGTCGACTTCGCCAAGCGTCTACGCGACGCCGGGTGGCGTTCGCTGTGGGTGCCCTCAGCCGCGGCCGTCCATCACGAGCAGCTCTCAACCGGTGCCGTGCCCGAGGCGCGCATTGTGGAAATGGCGCGCAACCGCGACCTCTACATGCGCAAGCACCATACGGCGGGCACCGCGCGGGCCGTGCGTTGGCTGACTGCCTGGCCCTACGCCGTGCGCGCGCTAGCCGCCCTCGCGCTACCCGGACACTCCGCAGCGCGCTACTGGCGACACGTCACCGCGACGCTGCACCCGGCGCGCGGCCGTGGCCTGCGCGAGGCCGCCGCCGATTACAACGGCATGCCGGCGCGTAGCGAAGACGGAGAGCTTTCGCGCGACGCCGGCAGTTAGCCGGCCACCGCGCGATCGGCCCTGCTCATCCGCTCCGGCTCACTCAGCGCTTGGGCTTATGCAACTCACCGGCCGACTAGTGATAGCCAGTGGATAAGACGACTATAACCGTGATGCGCAGGCATTTATCAAGTCCCTCGGTCGAAGGCCCGGCGAGGCCGTTCTGCAAGCGTCAGACGCGTTTGCCGCCGGTATGCGCCGGCGGCCGCTGCGAGCGAAAGCCGCGCACCGCGAGGAGCAGCCCTCGTGCCCCACTCAACTCCTGGGCGCTGAAGAACCGCGTCACCAACAGCAGCGCCGGCACCAGTCCCAGCCATAGCGCGCGCAGCACGAACCCCCCCAACCCGCTCGTCGGCAGCAGCAGCTCGCCCGACACCGCCACGCCCACGAGGATCGCGCACAGCAACCCCAGACGCCCCCACTCGAAGTCCACAGCGAACAACGACCGCGTCAACGCGTACAAGACCGCCAGCATCGCCACGTACGCCCCACACAGCGCCAACCCCGCCCCTGCGATGCCCAGGTTCAAGCCGCCCGCCGGGACCAGCCACAGCAGCAGCCCCACGTTGACCACCAGGCCCGCCGCCGCCGCCGGGAAGTTGCGCGACATCGTCCCCGCCCGTCCCGCCAGCACCATCAGCACCGGGTAGAGCCCGTACAGCGCCCACCCCAGCGCCAGCCACGGCAGCGCCTTGTACGCGCCGAAGTATTCGCTCGCCGCCAGCAGCCGCACTAGCCACCGCCCCAGCAGCGCCACACCGCACACCACGATCCCCGTCGCCAGCGCGTAGTACGTCGTCACCAGCGAGTACAGCCGCGACGCCTCGCGGTCGCTCTTGACCGAGTACGCCAGCGGTGGCCACGCGTACTGAAACCCGCGCACCGCCACGAACACTACGGTCGCCAGTTGCAGCCCGATCGAGTACAGGCCCGCCGCGCTCTCCGAGTATGAGCGGAACAGATACACGCGGTCCACCACCTGCAGCGCGTATACGCTCGCGTCCGCCGGCACCGTCGGCAGCCCGAAGCGCAGCATCGCGCTCAGGTCCCGCGGTCGCGCGCGCAGCGAGAAGCGCCGCGCCCGCGCCAGCGTCCACCACAGCCCCAGCACCACCAGCGCCGACGCGCCGAAGTTACCCAGCAGCAGCCCCCGCGCCTGCTGGTCCGCGAAGATCACCAGCGTCACCGTCAGCACGATCGTCAGCGCCACGTTGCACATCGACGCCGCCAGGTACGCCCGCGCACGCTCGTCCACGCGCAGCTGCGCGTAGGCCATCTCGAGGTTCGTGAACGCCCACAGCCCCAAGATCGCGCAGTCCATCAACTGCGGGTCGTGGAAGCCCAGTATCAGCCGCGAGAGCTCCCCCGCGAACGCCACCGCCAGCAGCGCCGCCAGCGTCGTCGTCCACGCCACCGTCGCCGTCGCCGTCCGCGCGATCCGCGTCCGCCGCTGCACGTCCTCGTCGGTGAAGTAGAACCGCACAAACGCCTCGCCGATCCCCAGGCGCAGCACGATGCTCGCCAGGATCACGCTCGTCAGCAGCGTGTTGTACGCGCCGTAGCCCGCGCTCGGCACGTGGCGCGTGTACAGCGGCAGCAGCACCACCGCGAAGCACTTCGCCACGATGTCCGCCGCCTGGTACGCCGCGCCTGTCGTGACCAGCCGCTTCAGGTACTCGCGCACCGCCCGAACGCTATCTCGATCTAGGCCGGATGGCCGGTGGCTGTCGTGCCTCGGTGCCGCTCCGACGTGCCGATCCGCGCGGCGCGGCTCGATGCGATGCCGGCCCCGTCGGCCGCGGCCAGTGCGACTCCGATCCCCAACAGCGTCCACGTCAGCGGGTCCTCCAGGAAGTCCGCGTACGTGAACGTGTGCAGCACCAGCGCCGCAAAGCACGCCGCCAGTGCGATTCGTGGTGGCGAGCGCCCCGCGCCTGTGAACAGCACTGCGAACGCGCAAACCAGTAGCGCCACGTACAGTGCTACGCCCACGATGCCCTGCTCAGCCGCGACCGTGATCGGGATCGTGTGCGACGCCGACGTCGCGCTCTGTCCTTCCACGTGTTCATGGCGGCGGTACTCCAGCGCGAACGACCCCGGTCCGAAGCCCTGCAGCGGCCGGTCCGCGAATAGCCGCAGGCCGCCCTTGATCAGCTTCGTGCGGCCGCTCGTCGCGTTGCTCGCCGAGCCACCTTTGCCGCTCAGTCCCAGGTGCAGGCTCGGCGGCGCCAGCACCACCACGACCGCCGCCACCGCCACCGCCGCTACCACGACGTAGAGCGTCGAGCGCACATCCCACCGCCACGCCGCCAATATCGCCAGGCCCAGCAGCAGCGCCGCGATGCTCGACTGCGAGAAGCTCGTCGCCAGGCCCGCCAGCAACCACAGCAGCGCCGCCCCTCCGAGCAGCACAGTTCGCCGCCGCACGCTCCATAGCACCGCTCCCATCACCGCCACCATCACCAGCGCCAGGAACCGTCCGTAGATGTTCGGGTCGAAGAACAGCGAGTTCACCCGGAAGAAGTTGTCGTACTGGTTCGCCGCCACCACCTTCGGGTTTAAGAACAGATGCTTGCGGTAATACTCCACGAAGCCGATCCCCGCCAGCAGCACCGCCAGCGCCACCGCCGTCGCCAGGCACGTCAGCACCAGCTCCCGCGTCCACCGCAGCTCCCGCAACAGCATGAACAGCAGCGCAAACGGCACGTAGAAGAACACCACGTTCTCCAGCGCCTTCGAAAAATCCGCTGAGTAAGCCGCTTGCAACGCGTATAGCGCCACCGACGACATCAGCAGCCATTCCAGGACCCGCGGCGTCATCAGCGCCCAACCGCGCCGCCGCGCGGAGTCGCCCACCGGGTCTCCCTCGCGAGCAGAATCGGGGTCCGGAGGGTCTCCGTCTCGAGCGCCATCGAGGGCCGGATCCGACGTGCCGACGCCGCCCGACAGCCGCCGCACGATGTACGCCAGCGCGCCCCCCGCCACCACCACGTACAGCGGGATCAACAGGTTCGACGTGCTGCCCCCCGTCGACACCGGCAGCCGGAACGGCAACGCCACCAGCGCCAGCACCGCGAACGCCTGCGGGCGTCTGTGGATCAACACCGCCAGCGCCGCCACCACTGCGAGGCCCGCCACCGCCACACCCGCCGCCTGCGCCGTGTGCGCCCGCAGATGCTCGAACTGCACCGTGTGCCACACGTCGATCGCCAGCAGCACCGGCGCCAGCACGAGCACCGCCGCCAGCGCCGCCGCGCGCGCGCGCTCGGGGACGTGCGGCCAGTCGCTCCACCACGCCCCCCCGTCCGCTCCGCGTGCCACCGGAGCGCTCAGCACGACCAGCGCCGCCAGCAGCGCCACCGCGATCACGCCGAGCTTCTCCGCCGCCTCGCCCAGCCCGTGGGCCGTCGCGACTGGCACCGCGCCCAGCGCCGCGCCGCGCGCGCCCGCGAACGCCGGCGCATTCATCGCCGCGCCGCCCTCAGCGTGAAGCTCTTCGGCGAATACACCGACGGGTGCCCGCCACTCTGCAGGTTCACCCGCAGGCGATATTCGCCCGCCGGCGCCAAACCTCCGCGCTCACGCGGGCCGCGCTGGCCGTTCCAGCACAGCGACACCTGTTTGTAGCGTTCCACCGGCAGATCCCGCACCAGCATTGCCTCTTCGCCACCCGCGGCGTTGACCACCGCCACCGTCACCCGGTTCGCCTGCGACGTCTTGAACGACACGTACTCGACCCCCGCGCTGTGACCGACCAGCCGCCTCGGCACCCGGCTCCGGCAGCGCGCCGCCGGTTTGTGGCGGGGATTGAAAGCCGGCGTCATCTCGAAGTTCTGCACCGCCGTCGGCGTGTGCTTCAGTCGCTGCGTCGCCGCGAACGCCGCGAAGCTCCCGACCACGAGCACCGCGAACACCACCCCCGCCAGGCGCTCCGCCCCCGCCTCTCTCATCTGACTGCGCGAACCACCCCCAGCGGAGCCGAAGGCGGAGCCCATCCCACTCAATCCCCGCCGCCCCGCGCGAAGCGCTCCACCGTGTCCGAGCGCAGCCCCAGGCGCAGCGTCTCCAGCGAGAGCACGTCGGCCGGCGCGATGTTGCCCAGGTTGCACTCGCCGCCGAAGAACTCCAGCAGCCACACCTGCTGCTCCTTGCGCGGCGCCTCGAAGATCAGCTGCTCGCAGTCCACCGCGTGCGCGATCTCATCGATCAAGCCGCTGCGCACCTCCCCATCCGCGCGGTAGATCCCCGCCGTCCCCGACTCCCGCGCCTCCGCGATCACCTTCCACGCCCCCGCCTCCAGCTCAGCTTCGATGCGTTCGATCCACACGTACGGCGCCATGATCGTCGCCGCATCCTTGCTGCCCACCTCCGAGAGCACCGTGAACCCCGCGCTCGCCAGCGTCCGGATCAGGTGCGTCTTGACCTCCGGCTCCAGCGCGATCGTGCCGTCCGAGACCTCCACGTGGCGCAAGCCCAACTCCCTCAGCCACGCGATCAGACCCTCCACACGACCCTGTTTGATCGCCAGCTCCGTCAGCGTCCCCCCGAGCATCACCGGGATCTCGTGCGCCGCATAGCGCTCCAGCTTGGCCCGCAGGTTCGCGCTCACCAGCGCCGTCCCCCAGCCCAGCTTGACGATGTCCACGTACGCGCCCGCCACTTCGAGCAGGCCGTCCACCTCCGCCAGCGACAGGCCCCGGTCGAGCACGTGCGTCAGACCGCGCTCGCGCGGCTTGCGCGTGCGCTCCGGCAGCTCGAGAAAGCTCACCCTTCGCTGCCCAGCGCCGCCTGGTCGGCGCCCGCGACCACCACCACCGTCGCCGACCCCACAAGCGGCCCGAGACCGCTTTCAAGCGCTTCCACCTGCCCGATCCCCAGCGTCTGTGCCACCTCGCGCGCTTCCGCGCGATGCCCTTCGGTGTACTGCACCACCGACGTCGCGTGTGCCGCCGGGTGCGCGTCGAGCGCCGCCGACTGCGTGTAGCCGCTCTGCTGCAAGTTCGTCGAGAGCCGGTGTGCCAGCCCGGTGGTTTCCGTTCCGTTCAGCACCACCACCTGCGTTTCCGCCGGGCTCGCCACCGCTGCGCTCGTGTGCGTGTGGTGCGCGCGCGCCGCGTGATGGCCCGCGGAGGATTTGTGCGCCGCCGTCGTGTTCGCCGCGCTCGGATGGCCACCGCCTCCGCCCAGCGACAACAGCACGCCCACTAGCACCGCCACGCCGAACACCACCCCGCCGACGATCAGCGCCGTCGTCCGACCCGCCGAGCGTTCCTCCTGCAGGAACGGCGGTCCCTGCATCCGCGCCCCTCGCGCACCCGCCGCGCGTGCTGCACCCGCGCCTGCGCCCGGCGGTGACCCCGCGCCGCCGCGGGATGACGGCGCCGGCGGTCGCGGTGGAACCGTCTGGCGCTCCGCACGCGGAGGCGTCGCGGGTCGTGTGCCGCGCACCGTCGATCCCGCCGCTCGTGCCGCCACCGTCGCCGGAGCAGCCACGCCGGAGCTCACGCGATCCTCCGACCCCACCTCCTGCAGCGCGCTCGCGCCCTGTGCCACCCGGCCCGTTGAGGCCAGCGCCACCGCCGCCGCAGCCGGTGCCGCCGTCACTCTCTCCGGCACCGCGTCGGGGACCTCCTCGCTGGTGATCCGCCGCGTCTCCTCGCCAGCCGACGTCTCCGCAGCCGCCGCGCCCGCCTGCGACTGCGGCGCATCGCTTGGTTTTGTCGACTCCTCGGCTTGGGCTGCGTCATCCGGTTTGGCTGCATCATCCGGTTTGGCCGCTTCGCCCGGTTTGGCGGCCTCGCCCGGTTTGGCCGCTTCGCCCGACCCCGCCGCCTCACTCACAGCGCCGGGAGCGGGCCCAGCCGCCGCGCCCACCACCGGGACCTGCGCCGTCGGCACAAACGCCGGCTGTCCCGGCACAGGCGCCGGGTTCTCCGAACCCGTCGCCGGCGACGTCCCCGCGACAGCGCCCTCGGCCGCGGCCGGCGCCGACGCTCCCGCAGCGGTCGCCGGTGGGAACGGCGCGCGCGCCGTCGCGACCCCGCCTGCCGCAGGCGCCGTTGCCGATGGCACCGCGGCCGGAGATGCCGTTGCCGGGGGCTGTCCAGGCGCTGGAGGCTGTCCAGTAGCGGCCGCAGGGCGCGCCACGACCGGCGTCGCGCGTGGTTGCGCCACGCGCTGCACTCGCGCCGCCGCCTCCGCGCTCACGCGCTGCTCGAGTTCCGCCGCGCGCTCCGGCGCGCGCCCCGCCCACTCGCGCAGCCGTTTGATCTCGTGCGCCTGCGAGAACACCAGCAGCGACAGAACCGCGATCCCCAGAAGCGCCGCAAAGGCCGCCAGGGCGCCGACCTTCAAGAACGTATTCGAGACCGAAAGCGCGAGCAGCGAAGCGATCATGCGTCGCCAGAGTGTACGAGCGACGCAGGCGATACGGCTACGGTCGCCCCTTCGCCGCCCTCGGTGTCCGCGGCCGGGGTCGCTTCCAGATCGCCGCGCACCTTCGCGCTGAGCCCCGCCACCTTCGCCGCCAGGCCCGCCGCGTCGCCCTCCAGCACCAACAGGTTGATCTCGTCGAACATCGCCGCCACCGTCTCGGGCGCCAACGGCTCGCGCGCCGCCAGCAGGATCTTCTCCGCCGCCGTCCGCCGCGGGCGCTCGTAGTCGTTGAACAGCTCCTCGTGGAGCTTCTCCCCAGCGCGCGCCCCCACCTCCTCGATCTCGATGTCCCGATCCGGATCCAGACCCGAGAGCTCGATCATCGCGCGCGCCAACTCCACGATCCGCACCGGCTCACCCATTTCCAGCACCAGCACCTCTGCCGCGCGCGGCGCACCGGCGGCGCTCGACAGCGACCCCGCGCGGATCACCAGCTGCACCGCCTCCGGGATCGTCATGAAGTAGCGCGTCATCCTGCGATCCGTCACCGTCACCGGGCCGCCCCGCGCGATCTGGCGGCGGAAGATCGGCACCACGCTGCCCGACGAGCCCAGCACGTTGCCGAAACGCACCGCCTTGTACGCCGTGTCCGGGAACCGCGCCGCCGCCCCCTCCAGCGCGAACTCCGCCAGCGCCTTCGACGCCCCCATCACCGTCGCCGGCGCCACCGCCTTGTCCGTCGACACCAGCACGAACCGCCCCACCCCCAGCTCACCGCACAACAGCGCCATGATCCGCGTCGCGATCGCGTTGTTGCGCACCGCCTCCACCGGGTTGGACTCCATCAAGCCCACGTGCTTGTACGCCGCCGCATGGAACACCACCGTCGGGCGGTGCTCGCTCAGCACCTCGCGCATCCGCTCCGACTCCTTGCAGTCCGCCAGCACCGCCGCCAGCGTCCCCGCCGGCACGTGCCGCTCGTCCTGCAGCTCGCGCTGGATCGCGAACAGGTTGTCCTCCGCATGGTCCAGCAGCACGATCCGTCGCGGCCCCACGTGTGCGATCTGGCGGCACAGCTCCGCGCCGATCGAGCCGCCCGCGCCCGTCACCAGCACCGTCTCCTCACGCAGGTAAGCCCCCACCGCATCGAGCTCCATCAGCACCGGCTCGCGGCCCAGCACGTCCTCCACGCGCACCTCTCGCACCTGCCGCGCGATCGTTCCCGGTCCGTCGTTCTGCAACAACTCGAAGACCGTCGGCAGCGTCCGCACCGGGATCGCGCGCGCCCGGCACTCCCGCACCACACGCGCCCGCGTCGAGCCCGGCGCTGACGGGATCGCGATGATCACCTCGTCGGGCTCCGCCTCCTCCAGGACGCGCGGCAGATCGCCGCGCGTGTCGCCGCGCACCTTGATCCCATCCACCCGCATCCCGCGCTTGCGCGGGTCGTCGTCCAGGAAGCCCACCGGCACCAGGCCCAGCTCGCGGTTGCGCACCATCTCGCGCACCACCAGCCGTCCGCCGTCGCCCGCGCCGACGATCAGCACGCCCCGCTCGCCCTCGCGCACTCCCCTGAACGCGCCCGGTAGACGTCGTTCGTTGACCACCCTCGCCACCACCCGCACGCCAGCGAGCAGCACCAGCAGCAGCAGAAAGAAGATCCCGATCACGCCCGACGGGAGGTTCAGCGCCTCCGACGCCCCGTGATGGCTGATCTGCACTGGGTGCGCCAGCGCCACTCCCACCACCGCCAACACCGCGACCGCCACCACGCCGCGCGCGATCGCCCAGTAGTCGCGTTGACCCGCGTAGCTCCAGCTGCGCAGGTACACCCGCGCCAGCACCAGCGTCACCACCCCCGCCGCCGTCACCCACCAGATCGTGCGCGTCAGCAGCAGCTCATACCTGTGGGTCAGCCCCGCGTCGAAGCGCAGCTGGAACGCGAGGTAGTACGCGAGCGCGACCAGCGCCCCGTCCACGGCGATCTGGGGCAGCACATGCCGGTGGAGCGGTACGAACGCCACCGAGCGGATCCTTCGGCGCATTGCCGTGATTGTAAGGGCCCTTACTTGAAGAGCGTCACCTCGGAGATCTCCGCCGACGCGCTGCTCGGCGGCAGGCGTGTGATCCAGATCAGGTAGTAGCGGTAACTCACCCCGTCCGTCTCCAAGCGGATCGTCGTCTGACGGTCGATCGTCCGCGGCGCCGCGAGCTGGCGCCAGCCGCGTTCGGCAAGGCTTTGTGGCGCTCCGAACGACAGTCCCGCCGTGAAGTTCTTGGCCGCGTACACCGCCGCCTGCAGGCCCGGCGTCGGCGTCTGGATCTCCACCGCCCGCGCCCGCAACCCCGGAGCAGCGTCGATGTAGATCCCCGTCCCCGGCTTCCCCGCCAGCGTGTTGTTCAGGTACGACTCCGTGCTCCACGCCGTGTTCGGATCCCCATCGACCACGTTCGCCACCTGTTTGGGGTGTTCGAAGTCCGTCCCGAACGGGTTGTAGTCCTGCGCCGCCCCCGACGCCAGCGAAACCGGAGCGAGACCCGATTTGGCGTGCACATCCGACGCCACGCCCGTGCCCCGGTGCGTGTGGCCCGCCAGCAATGTCAGCGTCAGCGCCACCACGCCTCCCAGCAACACCAGCGAGATCCCCCACCGCGCCGGATGGCGCATCCGCCACGGCAGCCGGCGGCGGCTACGGCCCGGCAGCGTGCGCAGCACGGTCGTCACCTCACCCGTCGCCTGGCCCGCGCGCGACGCCTCGATCGCCAGCACCTCCTCGAGATCCGCCAGCAGCGTCGGCACATCCGGGTAGCGCCGCCCGAGATCCTTCGCCGTCGCTCGATCTACAACCGCCGCCGTCGCCGCCGATACCTCCGGGCGCGCCAGCTGCACGTCTGGAACGTCCTCGCGCACGTGGCGCATCGCGACCGCCACCGGCGTGTCGCCCGTGAACGGCACCGTCCCCGTCAGCATCTCGTACAGCACCACGCCCAACGAGTACACATCCGACTGCCCCGTCACCGGCTGGCCAAGCGCTTGCTCGGGCGACACGTAGTCGGTCGTCCCCAGCACGCGCCCGTCGAGCGTCAAGCCCTCCTCGGTCAGCGTCCGCGCGATCCCGAAATCCGTGATCTTCGCGTGCCCCTCCAGGTTCACGAGCACGTTCTGCGGCTTCACGTCACGGTGCACGATCATGTGCTCGTGCGCCTCCCCGAGCGCCCGCGCGATCTCGATCGCGTACGCGATCGCTTCCGGCACCTCCAGCGGGCCGTCGCGGCGCAATAACGTCTTCAGCGTCTCACCATCGACGTACTCGAAGACGATGTACGGCGTCCCCCCACCATCCGGATGCTCCTCCTCGCCCGCGTCGATCACCGTCACGATGTGCGGGTGGCTGAGCTGCGCCACAGCCCGCGCCTCACGGCGAAAGCGCTCGAGCTGGTCGGAGTCCGAGGCAATCTCACGGTGCATCAGCTTGACCGCCACCGGACGTTCCAGGACCGTGTCGAAGGCGCGGTACACCGTCGACATTCCACCCCGGCCGATCTGGGCGTCCAGACGGTAGCGCCCACCGAGTGCCGTGCCAAGCAGCGTGCCCGTCGTGTTCATCGACCTCCTATTGTGCGCCGCCGGCAGGCGGTGCAGGAGACTCGCCGCAGCGGCGCACCACCAGCGTCGCCAGCGCCACGCGGTAGAGCGCGAATGGCAGCAGCGGCCCCGCGGGCTGTCCACCGCGCAGCGTCCCCGCGCTCGCCAGCGTCGAGGCGAAGGCCGCGCCGACGCCCACCATCAATGTCCTGCGAGCCGCCGGCGTCACACCACCGCCTCGCCACAAGCGCTGCGCCCTAAGTCCCGTCGCTCCCAGGAGCACCGGTAAGCCGACGCGCCACGACAGCGCCTGGGCGTCTCGGCGCTCAAACCCCCGCGCTCGCGCCGCCGTCAGCGTCGCTCCGTTGCGCGACACGCCCGGCAGCAGCGCCAGTGCCTGCGCTATTCCCAGCGCGAGACCGTCACGCGGACCGACCTCGGCGAGCTCGCGCACCTCGAGCCGGCGATCCGCGAGCGCCATCGCAACGCCACCTAGTGCCAGGCCCGCCGCGATCGTCCGCGGACCGGGCGCACGCGTCACTCCTCCACGCTCCAGCAACCAGCCCGCCAGCGCCGGCGGAGCCGCCGCCAGCACGCCCGTCACAAAGCGTGAAGAGGTCATTTCGCGCGCCGCGCGCCGCAGTTCGTGGCGGCCGACGAGCAGCAACGCGAGCGCCGCGCCGCCGTGCAGCGCCACCTCCAGCGCGTCGTAGAGCTCGGTGTCATAGATCTCAGCGTCGGCCGCCATACGCCGCGAGGCGCCCATGGCGCGTGCCAGCAGCGCGATGTGCGCCGAGGAGGACACCGGCAGCAGCTCCGTCGGGCCCTGCACCGCGCCCAGCAGCAGCGCATCGCCTCGCGAAGGCCGTGACCGCATCGCACAGTCCAGGCGCTGCTCAGCCCTGCTCGGCCGCCGCCTCACGCCGCGCGCGTCGGCGCACTACGGCGTAGACGATCGCCCCGAGCAACGCCGCCAGCAACACGTAGTCGAAGTACTCGAAGCCCTTGCGCACGCTGGTCCAGTTGCCGCCTAGCGCGTGCCCGGCAAACGCCAGCGCCACCACCCACGGGATCGAGCCGATCGTCGTCAGCGCCGTGAAGCGCACGATCGGCATCCGCGCCATGCCCGCCGGGAGCGACACGAATGCGCGTACGACCGGGACCATCCGCCCAAACAACACCGCCGGGTCCCCGTAGCGCTGAAACCAACGATCCGCGCGCTCGATCTGGGCCGGGCCCATGTGCACCAGGTGGCCGTGGCGTTCGAACAGCTCCAAGCGCCCGCCGCGACCGACCCCGTAGGCCACCCACGAGCCGACCAGCGTGCCGAGCAAGCCCGCCAGGATCACGCCCGGCATCGAAAGGTGGTGGTGCGCCCCCGCACCGCCCGGATCCGCGACCGCGAAGCCCGCGAACAACATCACCACCTCGGAGGGAACCGGGATGCACGCCGATCCGACCGCCATCAAAACGAAGATCGCCGGCAGGCCAGCGTCGCGCACGAAGTGCCACGTGAACGTGACAACCGATTCGGTGACCGACGCGAGCACCAGCATGGCCGCCAACCATAGCTGGCAGCCCCGGCCTGTACGGTGCCAGCGAAAGATGCGCGTCTGGGTCGACCTCACCAACAGCCCCCACGTGCTCGTCATGCGACCCGTGATCGAGCTGCTGCGCACCGACGGGCACGACGTGCGTGTCACCGCCCGCGACTTCGCCCAGACGCTCGGGCTGCTGCGTCGCTTTGAGATGCCCCACACCGCCGTCGGGCATCACCGCGGGGAGCGGCTCGCGGCCAAGGCCGGCGGGCTGCTTGCGCGCTCAAGCGCACTCCTGCGGTGGGCGCGGGCCGATGCCAAGGCCACCGGCCGGCGCTTCGACGTCGCGCTCGGACACGGTTCCAACGATGTTTCCGTCGCCGCCGCCGCACTGCGCATTCCGAGCGCCACGATGTTCGACTACGAGTGGGCCGCCGTCCAGCATCACATCAACTGCCGGCTCGCCAGCGCCGTCGTCGTCCCCGATGCGATCCCATCGCAGCGCTTGGAGCGCTACGGAGCGCAAGGCAAGCTGCGCCCCTACGAGGGACTCAAGGAGGAGTACTACCTCGCCGACTTCGAGCCCGACAGCGCAGTGCTCGCCGAGCTCGCGCTCGACCCAGCGCGACCGATCGTGGTCGTGCGCACACCTCCCGAGGTCGCGCTCTACCACCGCTTCGGCAACCATCTGTTCGCCGCCGTCATCGAGCGCCTGCGCACCGCCGCCGCGCCCGGTGAGGACGGCGTTCAGTCGGTGCTGCTGCCGCGGACCGAGACCCAGCGCGAAGCGCTCCGCGCGGTGCCCGGCTTCATCGTGCCCGAGCGCGCGATCGACGCGCAGTCGCTGATCGCCCACGCCGACCTCGTGATCTCCGCGGGCGGCACCATGAACCGCGAGGCCGTCGCGCTCGGAACGCCCGTCTACACGACATTCGAGGGGCGCCTCGGGGCAGTCGACGAGCGGCTGATCGAGGAAGGGCGCCTGCGGATGTTGCGCGATGCCGGTGAGCTCGCCCTTGCAAAGCGCGCCGCTGCAGACGGCGCTGCCGAGCGCGTGCGGCGCGATCCGCGGGTGCTCCGGGACCTCTTGCTCAGTGCTGTCGAACCTGCGCCGCGAGAGCTAGACCCGGCGGGTTAGTACCTGTGGGCGGTCGTCACACCTGCGGCCGGATCCAGCTCTGATCGCCAGGCGGCGGGATTTCTCCCTCGACTTCTCCCCTGTGTCCATAGACGCGACCTTTGTACCCGCATATTTTTGAATCGATCTGAGCCGTGAAAACCTCTATGAAGCTGAAGCCGGCGTCGTTGCGGGTCGTCAGCCAGTCGGCGGAGTAGCACGCGGAGATGTAAACGTCGCCCCGGTATCCCTGTGGAAAGATCCCCAGTTTCACAAGGCGGGCAAAGAGGTCGACGGCGTTGTAGCCATACCCACCGGCTTTCTGGTTGCCGATCATCGCATTCCCGGGCTGGCTCGGATCGGTGACGGCTCCGTGCGCGATGATGAACAGATCCTCGCCTGCCCCCAGCGGGGGTACCTGACCTTGAGGTGTATCGAGTTTGAACACACCGCCGAACCCATGATTGGCTGAGCTCGTTTGCGCAAGACCGACAAGCTGGCGATCGTCCCGACAAACGACGATTACCACTGCTCCTCACCTCCACGTAGAAAAGTTCGCCAGCGGCGACGGTACCACGGGACTGGGCCTAGCAAATTTGCACAGCGGGACGTTCCTTCGGCCCGCGCCGGCTCGCCCACCTGAACCCACTGCAGCGCTTTGGTTACGCGGTCCGCTGCCGAGCTGCTCGAGGAGCGTCATCGTGTCTCTCACATGTGACTTGGCGCGTTGGGCTCCTTTGCGCAGGCCCGTCCCTACGAGTCGGAGACACGCTCCGACCGGCGGGTTTGCGCCACTGCCCTTGTGGCCCGTGTTCAGACCTGGCGATCGCGAGCGTGGTCGATAAACGCAGCGGCGGCCGCGCCGACGGCGACACGGGAAACAGGCACACTTCAGATGGCCGTGCGATTTCGAACAGAGCCCGTGCCCGACCAAGGAGGAGCAGCCGACTTTTCGCGGCCGTTCTTTCTTGCCGTATATCCGCATCGAGACTACTAATGCCAGGAGCCCGGCTATGGGAACCCAAAAAACCGTCGACGATCTCATGCAAAAAGAAACCAAGTTCAAGGAAGCCGTCGAACAAGAGCAGAAGACGATGGACTCGACGATGAAACCCTTTACTGAAACCTTTGACCCATTTGTGGCGAGCTTCTACAAGGGCAACAACTGGACGCCGCTCAAGCTTGGCTCGGGCTTCCAGAGGGACTTGCAGTCCCAGGCGGAATTCTCGCTCGACTCCATCACCAAAGCGATCACACGCATAGCCGAAGACGTCCTGGCCGGGAACCTCCTGAGCGTCGTGAACCCCCCGGGAGCCACGCTCTCCGCGACCACTGAAGCAACCGAAGCGAACCGCAAGCAGGCGGCAGGCAGCTTGAGCGGTCTGCCAGTGGCCAAAGACATCTTCGTGGGGGCGGCCGTGGCTTGCATCTCGGAGGTCATGGGGTGGTTCTCGACGAGGGCCGACGGTACGATTGCCGAATCCAAACAGCAGCACCAGATAGCCCCGGGACTGATGCTTCATGCCTATGGCTACAGCAGCATGAACAGCGTGGAAACGGTGGTTCAACATGCGTCGTTGCTGATGAGCGCGACCGGCTACGCCCTCATCTACTCGTTCCAACAAGCGGCCGCCGAACAAGGCATGAAATGGATGGCAACAATGGCTGCGCAGCTCGAACAAAGCGAGCGTTCATTGCTCAAACTACACCAGACCCTCCTCGAAGCGGAGGAAGATCCGAATACATCCGGCGAAGTGATCGAAAACCTGAAACAGCGTCACGACTCGCTGAGTGAAGAAATTCAGAAGGAGAAAGCAGAAGTAGAAAAAGAAGTCAAGAAATACGAAAAAAACAACTAGTAGCTGTAGGTGCGCCGTCGCTCGTGGCGCTCCAGCGCCAGCCGGCACAGGCGGTCCACGAGCTCCGCGTAGGAGATGCCCGAAGCTTCGACCAGCTTCGCGTACACGCTCGTCGGAGTGAAGCCCGGCATCGTGTTCAGCTCGTTCACGAGCACCTGCTCACCCTGCACGAAGAAATCGACGCGCGCCAGCCCCTCGCAGCCGGTGTAGGAAAAGACCTCGAGCGCCAGCTCCTGCACCCGCGCGCTCGCGCTCGGCGAGATGCGCGCCGGCACCACCAGCTCCATGCCTCCGTCGGCGTACTTCGCCTCGAAGTCGTACCACTCGCCCGCGAGCACGATCTCCCCCGGCTGCGAGGCCAGCGCGCCCAGCACCGCGCACTCGACCTCGACGCCGCTCGCCATCGCCTCGACGATCACCAGCGGGTCGTGCACGAACGCCTGTGTCAGCGCCTCCTCCAAATGCGCCGGATCGGAGACCTTGACGATCCCAACCGAAGAGCCCATGTGCGCCGGCTTCACGAACACCGGCAGTCCCAGCTGGTCGAGCTCTTGCTGGACTTGTGAGCGCGCGCCGCTCCAGCGCTCTTCGCGTATCCCCACGTAGGCGACCTGCGGCACGGCGGCCGCGGTCATCAGCTCCTTGAAGAGCACCTTGTTCATGCACAGCGCCGAAGCCGCCACGCCCGCTCCGACATACGCGACATCGAGAGTCTCCAGCACACCCTGCACCGTGCCGTCCTCGCCGAATGGCCCGTGTAGAGCCGGGAACACCACATCCGCATCGAGCAACCCCTCGCCGGGGGTCAGGCCGATCCGCTCGCCCTCTCCCCACCACGCGCCGTCTCGTTCGATCTGTACCCAGCGCACTTCGTGCCCCGCCTGCTCCAAGCCCGCGCGCACCGCGCCCGCCGAGGCCAGCGACACGTCGTGCTCGGAGGAGCGCCCGCCCGCGAGCAACGCGACCGTCAGCGCTCCGCCGCTGCCTGCCATGCCGTTCCCCGAACCGCTCATGGCACAGGAGCCGCGCTGCCCGAGGGCGGCGCCGGCGTGGTCGTGCTGGGTGTCGTGCTCGGCGTCGTCGGCGTTGTGCCGGGAGTCGTCTGCGCACCCAGCTTTCCGACCGTGATCGTGATCTTGCTGCCCGGCTTCGCCTTGGTCCCACCGGGCGGGCTCTGTTCCAACACGATGCCCGCTTCTTCGGGTTTGGTCACTGTGCGGTGCCGGGTCTTTGGCTTGAAGCCCGCCCCCACGAGCTCGCCTTCGGCAAGTTCTTCGCGGCGACCCACGACGCGCGGTACAGCGGTTTCCTTCGGCGCTTGCGCGACGACCAGGTTCACACTCTGGCCGCTCGCCAGCGAGCTCCCCGCGGACGGCGATTGCGAGAGCACCGTATTCGCCTGCTCAGCGGGTGCTTCCTGGTGCGTGATCGTCCCCGGCTGCAGACCGGCGGCGCGCAGCGAGGCCTTCGCTTCAGCTTCGCTTTGGCCGGTCACTTCGGGCACCGGCACCTGCTCGGGGCCGCTGGAGACGTACACCGTGACCGGACTCCCCGCCTGCGCCTCGGTGTGTCCGGAGGGTTCTGTGGAGATCACCTTCCCCGCGGGGACCGTCGCGCTGGACTGGCTTTGCGTCGTGGGCTTGAAGCCGGCTTTCGTCAGGCGCTGCACCGCCTGCGCGGAGGTCAATCCTTTTACGTCCGGGAGCACCGCTGTGCCGGGACCGGTGGATACCAGCAGCGTTACGCGCGCGCCGCGTTCCACGACGCTGCCGTGGGGCGGGTTCTCACCGATCACGAGGCCCACCGCCACAACCGTGCTCGGCGTCTGCGAAGGCACGGCCGTCAGACCCTCGTGCGCCAGTCGCGCGCTTGCCACCGACTGCGTCTGTCCGGTGACGTCCGGCACCGTCACCTCGTGCTTGGACGGGGAGAGCAGCAGCACCGCCGCCGCGATCGCCGCCGCGAGCAGCAAACCCCCCGCGATCCACCACCAGAGGCGGCGGTTGCCGCGAGGACCCTCCGGCAGCGGCTCCGCGACGGGCAGCAGCAGGGCGGCCGTAGCACCCGATACGGGGCCGTTTCCGGCCGGCCCGTTGCCCGGCTCGCCGGCGATCAGGCGGCGGACGTACTCGAGCGCCACGAGAAACTGCTCGGCATCGGCAAAGCGCTCCGCGGGATCCTTTGCGAGCGCACGCAAGACCACCGCGTCGAGCTCCGGCGGCACCGCCGGGTTGATCGTGCTCGGCGGCGGCGGAACCGCTGAGACCTGCTTCAGCGCGATCGTGACCGCCGTCTCCCCGTCGAAGGGCACCGCCCCGGTCAACAACTCGTAGAGCACGATCCCGATCGCGTAGAGGTCGGAGACCGCGCTCACTGCGTAACCCTGCGCCTGCTCGGGCGACAAGTACTGGGCGGTGCCCATGATCGAGCCCGTAAGCGTCATGTCGGAGGCGCCCGCACGGGCGATCCCGAAGTCGGTCACCTTCGCGCGGCCCTCATCATCGAGAATCACGTTGTGGGGCTTCAGGTCGCGGTGGATCACGCCGCGCCCGTGCGCGAACTTAGCCGCTTGCAAGATCTGCGCGACGACATCGATCGCGCTCACCGGGTCCAGCGGGCCGTGCTCGCGCACCACCGTCTTCAGCGAGCGGCCCGGCAGGTACTCCATCGCGATGTAGTAGGTCCCGTCCCACTCCCCGCGATCGAAGATCGACACGACATTTGGGTGGGAGAGACTCGCCGCGCTCGACGCCTCGCGACGGAAGCGCTCGACGAACTCCTGGTCCTCGGCGAAGCGGTGGTGCAGGAGCTTCACCGCGACCTGCCGGCCGAGCAGCTGATCGCGCGCGAGGTACACGTCTGCCATCCCGCCGGTGCCGATTCTTGAGAGGACCTCGTAGCGCCCGTCGATGACCGTGCCCTGCGCGATCATCGCAACAGCTCTTCCATCACGGTTCGAGCAACGGGGGCCGCGAATGCCGCGCCCTGGCCGGGAACGCCCTTGAGCGTCACCGCAATCGCGACCGTCGGCTTCGACGCCGGCGCGAACGCGATGAACCAGACGTTGTTGATCGCGGTCCCGATCTGAGTCTCGGCGGTGCCCGTCTTACCCGCGACCTGGATGCCGGGAATCTGCGCCGAAACTCCCGTGCCTTCGTTGACGACCGCTTCCATCATCGAGGTCACCGCGGCCGCCGTCGAGGGTTTCATCACGACCGCCTGTACGCGCGGTTCGCTGCGTTGCACGGTCTGCCCTTCGGGATCTACGATCCTGTTCGTCATGTGCGGCGCCATCAGCCGCCCGCGGTTGGCGACCGCCGCGGCCACCTCGGCCATTTGCAGCGCGGTGACCTGCAGTTTGTCCTGGCCGATCCCCAGGCGACCGACGTCGACGCTGGGATTCGTCGGCGCGATCAATCGGCCGTGTTCGTTGTACTCGCCACTGGGTGTCATTTCGCTGGGCGGGTAGTCGAGCTGGGGCTTGGCGTCGAACCCGAAGCGGCGCATGTAGCGGCCGAGCGTCGGCTTGCCGACGCGCTCGGCGACCTGCGCCCACACGGTGTTGACGGATTTCGCGAGCGCTTGAGTGAGCGTGAGAGGGCCTAGGTTCTCGTTTTCGTCGTTGTTAAGAGGAACGCCCGAGACGATGATCCCGTTGCGTCCGCTGAGCGTCGAGGACGGCGTGAACTTGCCCGAGTCGATCGCCGCCGTCGCGGTCACGATCTTGAATGTCGAGCCGGGCGGGTAGCCGTACTGAGTGGCGCGATTGATCAGCGGCGATCCGGGGTCGTGTTCGAGCTTCCTGAAAGACGCCGGCGAGCGTGCCGCCTGCGGGTCAAAGCCCGGGGAGGAAACCATCACCCGCACCGCGCCCGTGCGCGGGTCGAGCGCGACGATCGCTCCCGTATGAGCGCCGAGTGCGCTGAGCGCCGTCCGCTGCGCGCGCGGGTCGAGCGTCGTCACGACTTCATCGCCGCGGTTGCTGTGCCCCTGCAACTGGTCGATTATCGACTGCAGTCCGCTCGACGCTTCGCCCTGCAGCGAGGCGTTGCGATAGCGCTCCAGGCCGGTGCGGCCCAGGTCGATGTAGGAATAGCCGATCGCGTGAGCGAATTGTTCGTGCGTGGGGTAGCGGCGTTCATAGGTCGCTTCCGGTGTGCGCACGCTGCGCGCGAGCACCGTCCCGTCAGCCGCCAGAATCCGGCCGCGGTCGACGCGCAGGCTCTGTAGCAGCCGGCGGTTGTTGAGCCGGTTGTCGCGCAACGAGGAAGCCTCGAAGATCGTCCAGCGCGAGGTGAACCCGACGAGCAGCGCGAACAGCACCACAACCAGCCCGTAGAGCCTCACGATCGGCCGGTTCATTCGCTGAGCTCTTCCCGTTCGAGGCTGTGGATCAGCGAGCCCGCTTTGGCTTCCGAGCGAAGTTCGTGATCGAGCAGCGCACTTCGCCGGCCGCCGCTGAGCGTCGAGGCGCTGACCCCGGAGACGTAGTAGGTGCGATACAGCTTGATCCCCCCCGGCAGTTCGAAGGGAAAGCCCTGGAACACGCTCACGAGACCGTCCGAGTCCGTGCCGATGAAGTACACCGACTGCGAGACCAGATAGGCGCTCATCCCCAGCGCGGCGAGCACCACGAGCACGACCGCCGGAAGCACGACGCGCCGCCGGCGGCGGCGACGCGGCTGGACCTCCGAGGAGGACGGGCGACGCGGGCGGCGAGCGGCGACTGGACGATCCGCGAGGCCATCTCCAGCCGCAGACGGCGCGCGATCCACGGGCGGCGCGTGCACGATCGTCGTGTACCGCTCCCCGAGAGCGCCGTTCTCGCCGTCGGGGGGCTCCGCGTCAACGTCGAAGCGGCCCGTCTCTTCGGAGGCAGCGATGCGATCGCCACCGACCTCCTCCAGACGCAGCAGGATCACGGTGATGTTGTCGCGTCCGCCCGCGCGGTTGGCCTCGGCGATCAACGCCTCCCCAGCATCGTGCAAACGCGAATGCGCGACGAGGATCTCAGTGAGCCGCGGCTCGCTTACCATCGAGGTCAGGCCGTCGCTGCACAGCAGGTAGACGTCGCCGGCGCGCGCTCGAAACGAGCGTGTATCCACCTCGACGGTTTCCTCCGGTCCCAGCGCGCGCGTGATGATCGAGCGCTGCGGGTGCTCCTCGGCTTCCTCGGGTGTCAGCCGGCCCTCGCGGATCAGCTCGTCCACGAGCGAGTGGTCATCGGTGAGGCGCAGCAGTTCGCCATCGCGCATGCAGTACGCACGGCTGTCCCCGACGTGCGCGATCGAGACCTCCTCCTCCCCGACGTAGACCGCGGTCAACGTCGTGCCCATGCCTGCGTGCTCGGCGTTGTTCTGCGAGAGCTCGTGGATGCGGGCGTTGGCGGCGAGCGCGTTCGCCGCCAGGTGTTCCTCTGGGCGCGTGGGGTCTTCGATGCCGTCGTGGAAAGACTCGACGGCGATTCGCGAGGCCACCTCGCCCGCCTGGGCGCCTCCCATGCCGTCGGCGACGACGAACAGCGGGGATCGCGCGAACATCGAGTCCTCGTTGGCGCGGCGCTGCAGGCCGGTGTCGGTGCCCGTGTACTGCTCGGCGACGCGCAACATCAGCGATCGACCTCGAAGACGAACTCGCTGTCCCCGATCCGCACGTGATCGCCGGGGTGCAACGGGCGGGGCGTGTCGAGCAGCTCCTCGTTGAGGTAGGTGCCGTTGGTCGAACCGAGATCCTCGAGCACGATCGAACCCGCCTGCCGGTAGATGCGAGCGTGGCTGGAGGACGCAAATGGATCCTCCAGGCGAATCTCGGCGCGATCGCCGCGCCCGAGCACGAGATCCTCGTCCAGGTCGTAGATCATGCCGGGATCGTGGCCGGGAGCGCGCGCCACGATCAGCCGCGGCGTGCGACCGGTCAGGTCGACGCGCCCGACCGCGGAGGCCGAGTGCAGGCCCGTCGCGTCGGGCGCGTATGCGCCATTGCCGCCGCCTGCGGGCGCGGCCGGGTCGATGCGCTCGCGCGGCGGCCGGTCGGCGAGTGCGCTGCGTGAGACCCAGAGCAAGAACAGGTAGAGCACGGCCAGGAAGCCGAACTTGAGCGCGACCGAGATGGGGGCGAGCGTGTTCATCGCAGTTCGAACACGATCTTTGTCGAGCCGACCTCGACGCGATCACCCGGCTGTAGAGGCTGTGGAGCGCGTAGCTGGCGGCCGTTGACATACACGCCGTTGGTCGAGCGCAGGTCTTCGATCGTCCAACCCTCCGCGGTCGGGCGCAGCTCGGCGTGGCGCCGAGAGACCCCTGCGTCGTCGAGCGCGATGTCGCAGTCGCGGCTGCGGCCGATGACCGCCCCGCGTGGCGCCACGAGCAGCCGCCGACCGTCGATCAGCAGCAGCGCCCGGGGCGGCGGCCTGTCGGCGCTCGTCCGCTCGGCGAGGGGCTCGCGCAGACGTTTTGAAGTGCTGTAGATCATCGTCTGGCCGTGCTCTTCGGGCGGGACGTCGCGCTCGGGCTCATCCAGTCGCACCAACCGCGCCTGGATGCCGAATTCGCCGAGCGAGAGCTCCGCGTCGGTGTGGAACGCGATGACCGGATGCGAGACGAGCGTCAACTGCTCGGCGCGGGCGTGCTCGAGCAGGTATGCGCAGAGCTCGTCGATTAGGTCGTGCTCGACGCTCTCGTAGCGCTCGCGGTCCTCCGAGGAGAGCCACACCGCGAACTCGTTGGGCGCATAGACGCGCGAGACCGACGTCGTGCGATGCTCATCCATCTCGCGCGCGAGCTTGCGCGCGATCTCCATCGGGCGTACCTCCGAGCGAAACACGCGCCCGAAAGCGCCCTCGACCAGCGAGGCGAGCGTGGTCTCGAGAGTTCGCAAGGGGTTCATCGGCTAAGGGCACGGGTCCGCGGCGCCCTGTGGCCATGCTAAGTGATCGGGTCGACCGCCTCCTCCGCCCGCGCGTCGGGTGCCCTCGGCACTCCCCCGCGCAGCGCCCGCGCGCAGATCGCGAAAGCGGCGCCGCAGGCCGTTCCCAGCAGCAGCCCGTGGGGAGTCGCGTGACTCGCCCCGGCGACAGGCGAGCGCCCATCGGCGGCCGCGAGCAACAGGGGCGTGGCTCCAGCAAGCGCGACCGCCCATCCGATTGCGGCGAGTGCGTCGCGCTTGACGTCGCGGCCGCGCACAAGCCACGGCAGCAGCACGGCCGCGAGCGCCCAGAGAGCCGCACCGAACAGTAGGCCGACAGTGACCGTGGGGAGCAGCACGTGCTCGACCGCGACACTCAGCGAGCCGCGCCACGCGTAGCCGGCCACCCCGCCGACGCCGGTCGGCGCGCCGATCCACAGCGGATGACCGGATTCGCCAAGCGGCGACTCCGCGAGCGCCAGCCACCAGTAGCCGAGCGCGCCCAAAAGGGCGCGCTCGCGCCAACGAGCGCGCTGCCCCGCGACCGCTGGAAAGGCGCCCGCGAGTCCGATAACGCCGAGGAGTGGGGCGATTACGGCCGCCAGCCACGTCGGCCCCGGTCGGCGAACGATCGGTAACAGCGGCAGCACCGCGCACGGAATGAGCACCGCGACACCTGAGCGCCCCGCCGCGAGCTGCCAAGCGCAGGCAGCGAACACGCCGAGGAGCCACACGAAGCGCTCTGCCGTCAGCCAGCCGCTCGTATCCGGCTCTTCGTGTAGCTGCGCCGCTTCGGAATCTGCGGGACGGCGGGTTGTGGCGCTCGTGTCCGGGCGAGCAGATGACGAGGAGGGATGCGATGCGCGGTGAGGTTGAGGAGCGCGGTGTCGGGCCGGCGAATCGCCGTCAAGCTCCTCCTGGAGCGCTTCGCGGAGCTCGGCAAGCGTGCCCCGCTCACGCGGGTCGGGCAGGAGCGCCGCGTCGAGCGTTCGCGTCAGAGCACGCGGCAGGTCACGACGGTGACGCTCCAGCGGCGCCAGCGGCTGCCCGATGCGGCGCACCGTGGCGGCGGGGGTAGCGCCGCGCACCGGATTGACCCCGCTGAGGGCCTCGTAAAGGACGAGCGCAAGCGAGTAGAGATCGGACTCAGGACCCGCGTCGCGCCCGTCGCTCTGCTCGGGGGCCATGTAGGCAAGCGTGCCGAGCACGTCACCGCTGCGCGTGAGCCCTTCCTCGCCAACCAGCTGCGCCCCGCCGAAGTCCGTGAGCTTGGCGATGACCGGAGCGGGCGCACCCGGCTCGGGGGTCGGATCGGGCAGCAGCACGTTCTGCGGCTTGATGTCGCGGTGGATGACCCCTCGCGCGTGCGCATGGGCGAGCGCGTCGCAGAGCACGACGCCGACTTCGAGCACTTCCTCGTCGCCGAGCGCATCGTCGGCGATCAGCGTCGCGAGCGTCTCTCCGTGGACGAGCTCGGAGATCAGATAGAAGTCCTGCTCGTCCGAGCACGCCTCGTACAGCGCCACGATCGCTGGATGGGACAGGCGCGCAGTCGCCAGCGCCTCGCGGGTCGCGCGGTCGCGGTCCTCCTCGGTCGGCAGCGAGATCTGCTTCAGCGCGACCTCGCGATGCAGGAGCTCGTCGTGGGCGCGCCACACGATCCCGAAGCCGCCCGCGCCCAGCCGCTGGTGCAGGCGATAGCGTCCGAGCACAGGCTCGCGGCCGGCGCGGGCCGGCGCCACTAGGGTGTTGCGGTGGTCCACCGGACTCTGCGTTCGCCACAGGCGCTCCTGCTCCCTGCCGGCGGAGGGCAGGAAAAGTCACGATGACCGAGAAGTTGCACTGGCAAGCGAGAGAGGAGCACCTGGCTCTTGTCGTTCTTCGACGATGACGAGGGTGGGGCGCCGCGACCGGCGGCCGCCTCCACCGAGACGCGTGTGCACGCCCCCCGTGAGCGGCGGCCGCCCCGCGCGGGCTACGAGCACGACCGCCACACGATGATGGTTCGGCGCCGCTTCGCGGCGGGCTTCGGCGTGGTTCTGCTGATCGTGATCGCGCTCGTCATCAACGGCTGCCTGAAAAGCGGTAAAGAAGCGGCGCTCAAGGAATACAACCGCAGCGCCGGTCAACTCGTCCAGGAATCCGATCGGCAGGTCGCGCGGCCCCTGTTCGAAACGCTCGCCGGAGCCTCGGGCAAATCACCGCTGGACGTCGAGGAGGAGGTCAACCAGCTGCGCCTGCTGGCGCAGACACAGGCCTCGCACGCGCACGGCATGAGCGCCCCAGGCGAGATGCAGGGCGCGCAACGCAACCTGCTGCTCGCCTTCAATCTGCGCTCGGAAGGGTTGGCGAAGATCGCGAACCTCGTCCGCACGGCGCTCGGGGGACAGGACAAACAGGCCAGCTCCTACATCGCGGGGGCGATGGAGTTGTTCCTTACCTCCGACGTGATCTGGTCCCAGCGAGTCGCCCCTCTGACCGAAGAAGCCTTGAAGAGCGCCGGCATCGCCGGCGAACACACGCAGGGCACACAGTTCCTGCCGAACCTCGGCTGGCTTGAACCGAGCACCGTCCAGGCCCGCCTCAGCGGCCAGCCGGCGACCGGGAACCAGGGCAGCCAAGTGACGCCGGGCACGCACGGATCGTCGCTGGTCGGCGTCAGCGTGGGCTCCACCGCCTTGGAACCCTCGCCCGCGCTCAACCACGTCAGCGGCGGCACGAACCCGACGTTCACCGTGAAGGTCGAAGACTCCGGCAGCAACCCCGAGACCGGCGTGAAGGTCGAAGTCTCCGTGACGGCAGGCGGCAAGGAATACAAGGCCTCGCACGTCATCAACAAGACCGAACCGGGCGCCACGGCGACAGTCGACATCCCGGTCGAAGGCGTGCCGCAGGGAGCAGCGGCTCGTATCGCCGTGAACGTGGCGGCCGTGCCCGGCGAGACGAACTCCGAAAACAACAAGGGCACCTATCTCGCCGTCTTTGGCGCCTGAGCGCGGCCGCCGCGGGCCACTCGACCGGTCGCTCCTGCTCACGCGATAGCTTGTCGCCAGTGGACGCGGCCTCGCTGACCGACACCCAAGGAATCGTCGCGCTCGCGGCCTGCGCCGTGGCTGCGCTGGCGCTGTTTGGGTGCGCGATCCTCGCCGTGGGGCTGCGCCGCGTGCGCGCGGCCCAACGCGTCGTGCTGGGCTCCGAGCAGCGCGATCTCGCAGCTCACGCGGCTGCGTTGCAGCAAGCCTTCGAGGAGCTGCACGCCTACGTCGGGGACATGGCCGAGGGCCTGGACGCACGCTTGGCCGGACTCGAAGCGCACCTGCGCGGCGCGGTCGCCCACCGCTCGCTGGTTCGCTATGACGCCTACAACGAGCTCTCGGGGCAGCAGTCGATGTCGATCGCCCTGCTGGACGAGACCCGCTCGGGCATCGTGCTGTCCTGCATCCACCACCGCGACCAGGCGCGCGTCTATGCCAAGCAGCTGCGCGACGGACATAGCGAACTGGAGCTCTCCCCGGAGGAGGCCGAGGCGGTGCGCGTCGCGCTGGCCCCGCCGTCCGTGAGCGAGCGCCCCGCAGGCGATCCTGCGACCTAGGGCGATGGGCGGCGACGAAGGCCAGGAGCTGCCACGAGTCGGTTATCTCGGGCCGGCGGGCACATTCAGCGAGGAGGCGCTGCAGGCAAGTGCCGTGCCGGGCTCACTGCAACCTGTCGCGATTACGACGATCTATGACACGGTGAGCGCTGTCCGCGAAGGCGAGGTGCGCTGGGCGGTCGTGCCGATCGAGAACTCTTTGGACGGGTCGGTCACGGTCACGCTCGACCTGCTCGCCGACGAGCGCGGCGGCCTGGAGATCGTCGGGGAGGCGCTGCTTGCCGTCAGGCACTCGCTGATCGCCTGCGAGCCGGTAGCGATCGGAGAGATCGACACGGTCATCTCCCACCCGCAGGTCCCGGGCCAGTGCACCCGTTTGCTGCGGGGCGAGCTCGCCCATGCGCAGGTGCTGCCGGCGAGCTCCACGGCCGAGGCGGTGCGCACCGTGAGCACTGCGGGAGTACGCGGCCAGGCGGCGCTCGGGACGCGTCTGGCGGCCGACATCTACGGGGGCACGGTGATCCGTGCAGGCGTCCAAGATCGCGACGACAACGTCACGCGCTTTGTGTGGCTGGCTCGCGCCCCTGCAAACCAAGCTAGCGAGGCGGGGCAGAGGACGGGCCCAGACCCGCCGCCGCTGGTTGCCCACGGTGAGGGCGGGTGGAAGACATCCGTCGTGTTTTGGGGGCCCGGAGCGGACAGCCCAGGCTGGCTCGTGACCTGTTTGAACGAGTTTGCGCGGCGGTCGATCAACTTGACGAAGATCGAGTCGCGACCGCGCCGCGCGACACTCGGGCACTACATGTTCTTCGTCGACCTGCAGGGCAGCGTTGCTGAGCGAGCGGTGGCCGACGCGATCGAGGGACTGCGGGCCGTCTGCGAGCACGTCCGCGTCTTGGGCTCCTATCTGGCGGCAGCTTGACGCCCACCGACGGCGAGTCGTAGTCGGTCTCTTGCGTCCACCGCGCGGCGTGAGCGCCCCCGAAGCGGTGGTCAGCCGGGGACTTCACCGCTACACTGCGGCGCACGGAGATGGAAACTACCGTTCCACCAGCTTCAGAACGGTCCGTGTCGCCAGAGCACAGGCGACGCGGGCCTGACAGTGGGCGTGTGCTAGTTCTGAACGCGACGTACGAGCCGATCAACGTCTGCACCGTGCGTCGCGCGGTGGTGCTGCTCTTGAAGGAAAAGGCCGAGCTGCTCGAGCGCGGGCGGTGGGAGCTGCACTCAGAGAGCACCACGCTCGCCCGGCCGACGGTGATCAGGCTGGTGACGTACGTGAAAGTGCCGCGCGACGCGCATCAGCGCAAGATCACGCGGCGCGCAGTGTTCGCGCGGGACGGGTGGACGTGCCAGTACTGCGGCTCGCGCTCCAACCTGACTGTCGATCATGTGATCCCGCGATCCAAGGGTGGCACTTCGAGTTGGGACAACATCGTGGCCTCGTGCGCCCCGTGCAACCGTCGCAAGGGCGACCGGCTGCCGCGCCAGGCGGGGATGCACCCGAGGCACGTTCCGCGCGTTCCGCGTGCCGAGGTCTTTATTCACGTCGCCAGCCCGACGATCCCGGCTGCGTGGCGTCAGTACCTGCCGCAGGCGGCGTAGCCGCCCACCTCGGAGGACGGCGGGCAACGCGAGGCGGAGCTCGCGACGTCCGCACACGCCCAGAGAGACAGCAAGGGGCGCCGGTCGACCTCCGGCGCCCCTTGCTCGCTGCTTTGACTGGAAGGGCCGAGACGTTTCAGTTACCGCCGGGGGGACCAGCTCCGGCCAGCGTCTCGGGGTGTCCCGGGTTGGATTCCGCTAAGCGGTCCAGCCTGCCTGTCCCCCCTAGTTTCGGGGGGTCCGACCTAGCGGCCGGTCACCTCCAGGGTCCCGCAAGAACTGTCAGATAACGTACGGACCACCTCCTTTCTCTGGTCTGCCCAGGGTAGCGGACGGAGGTGACGTACGGCAAGGGCGTTTCTACTCCGCGATCTCCTCGGTCCCCTCGGTCTCCTCCGCTACATCCGCTTCTTCGCCCTCGACGATCAGCGCGACGGCGCTGACCATGTCGTCGTCCTTGAGGTTCATCAGCCGAACGCCCTGGGAGGCGCGGCCGTAGCGGTTGATGCCTTTGACGGACGTGCGCTGCACCATGCCTGAGCTAGAGATGAAGACAAGCTCCTCGTGCTCGCGAACGACGAGCGCACCGGCGAGTGCGCCCTTGCGGTCGGTCAGCGCGATCGTCTTGACGCCCATCGCACCGCGGCCCTTGCGCGGGTAGTCGGCGATCGGCGTGCGCTTGCCGTACCCGTTCTCGGTGACCACGAGCAGTTCCTGATCGTCGCGCGCGACGTCCATCGAGAGCACGTAGTTGTCCTTCTTGCTCACGTTCATGCCGCGGACACCGGAGGTGTCGCGTCCCATCGAACGTACCTGGGACTCGTGGAAGCGTGCGGCCTGGCCGGAGCGGGAGACCATCAGGATGTCGTCCTCGCCGCCGGTGCGGCGCACGGCGACGAGCTCATCGTCGTCGCGGATCTTGATCGCGATGATGCCGTCGGCGTTGATCGGGGTGTTGTAGGCCTTGAACTCGGTCTTCTTGACGATCCCCTGACGGGTGGCGAAGACGAGGTATGCGCCCTCGCCGTAGTCGCGGGTGGCCAGCACCGACTGCACGCGCTCGCCCTCGCGCAACGGCAGCACGTTGACCAGCGCGCGCCCCTTGGCGGTGCGCGAAGCCTCGGGCAGTTCGTAGACCTTCGAGCGGTACACCTTGCCGCGGTTGGAGAAGAACAGCAGGTAGTCGTGCGAGGAGCACACGAACAGGTGCTCGATGAAGTCGCCGTCCTTCATGTCCATCCCGGTGACGCCGCGGCCACCGCGGTGCTGCTGGCGGTAGGTGGCCAGCGGCAGCGACTTGATGTAGCCGGTGCGCGTGATCGTGATCACCATCTGCTGGTCGGCGATCAGGTCCTCGATGTCGATCTCGTCCTCGGAGTGCGTGATCTCGGTGCGCCGCTCATCGCCGAAGCGCTCGCGGATCTCGGAGAGCTCCTCCTTGATGACGGAGAGCACGCGGCTCTCATCGCCGAGGATCGCGCGCAGCTCGGCGATGCGCTCGGTGACGTCGGCGTGCTCTTGCTTGATCGAGTCGGCCTCCAGCGCCGTGAGCTGGGAGAGGCGCAGGTCGAGGATCGCGGTTGCTTGGATCGGGCTGAGCTCGAAGCGCTCGACGAGCTGCTCGCGCGCGGAGTCGCGGTCGCGCGAGGCGCGGATCAGTTCGATGATCGCGTCGAGGTTTTCCAGCGCGATCAGAAGTCCCTGCAGGATGTGCGCGCGGGCCTCCTTCTCGGAGAGCTCGTGCTTGGTGCGGCGCACGATCACTTCGCGCTGATGGGCGACGTAGTTGTGGATCACCGCGCGCAGGTTGAGCGTGCGGGGCACGTTGTCGACGAGCGCGACCATGTTCACGCCGAACGTCGTTTGCATCGGAGTGTGCTTGTAGAGCTTGTTGAGCACGACCTTCGGGATCGCGTCGCGCTTGAGCTCGATCACGAGCCGCATCCCGCGCTTGTCGGACTCGTCGCGCAGATCGGAGATCTCGGGGATGCGCTTGTCGTTGACGAGGTCGGCGATCTTCGTCATCAGGTTGCCTTCGCCGGCCTTCTTGACCATGAACGGCAGCTCGGTGACGACGATCGCCTCCTTGCCCTGTTTGAGCGGCTCGATGTGCGCGCGCGCCTGGACGCGTACGCGGCCGCGGCCGGTCTCGTAGGCGTCGCGGATCCCCTGGCGGCCGAGGATGATCCCGCCGGTGGGGAAGTCGGGACCTTTGACGTGCGCCATCAGGCCGTCGAGATCGATTTCGGGGTCGTCTATGTAGGCGACCGTGGCGTCGATCACCTCGCGCAGATTGTGTGGGGGGATGTTGGTGGCCATCCCGACCGCGATCCCGGAGGAGCCATTTACGAGCAGATTGGGGAAGCGCGCCGGCAGCACCAGCGGTTCGCGGCGCGAGCCGTCGTAGTTGGGCGCGAAGTCGACGGTGTCCATGTCGAGGTCACGCAGCATCTCGGTCGCGATGCGGGCGAGGCGGGCCTCGGTATATCTCATGGCGGCTGCCGGATCGTCGTCGATCGACCCGAAATTCCCCTGACCGTCGACGAGCTCGTTGCGCATCGAGAAGTCCTGCGCCATGCGCACGAGCGTGTCGTAGATCGCGGAGTCGCCGTGGGGGTGATAGTTGCCCATCACCTCGCCGACGATCTTGGCGCACTTCGAATAGGAGCGGGTGGGTCCGAGGCCGAGCTCGTTCATCGCGTAGAGCACGCGGCGGTGTACCGGCTTCAGTCCGTCGCGGACGTCGGGTAGCGCGCGTCCGACGATCACCGACATCGCGTAGTCGAGGTACGCGGTGCGCATCTCCTCCTCGAGCGCGCGCGGTTCGATGTTGCCGCCGCCGATTACGTCAGCGCTGGCCATCCCTCACCTCCCTACACATCGAGATTGGCGACCAATCTTGCGTTCTCTTGAATGAACGCACGGCGCGGCTCGACCTGGTCGCCCATCAGCATCGAGAAGATGCGATCGGCGCTGGCGGCGTCCTCGAGCGTGACCTGCGCCAGCGTGCGAGTGGCGGGATCCATCGTGGTTTCGCCGAGCTGCTCGGCGTTCATCTCGCCGAGTCCCTTGAAGCGCTGGAGTTTGACGCCCTTTTCGGCGGCGCTCATCACGGCGCCTCGAAGCGCCTCGAAGGAGGGCGCGCTCTCGCGAATGTCACCCAGGCGGACCTCGAACGCGGGCGTACCGGCCAGCTCGATTAGCTGCTTGTGAACCGCGGCGAGCTGGCGGTACTCCTGCGAGTCGAACATCGCGCGGCGGATGCGATGGGTGCGGGCGAACCCGGTGCCGGTCTCGATGGCCTTGACGCGCAGCTCCAGCGGGTCCTGCTCGAGCAACTCGACGGCGTGCGTCTCGCCCTCGAGGCCTTGACGCGAGAGCACCTCGATCGCGTGCTCGGCGCTCATGACCTGCTCGTCGAGCAGCGCGGACTCCTCGAGGAACTGCACGACGTCGTGGCCGTGGGCGGCGCGCAGCGAGGAGGACCAGCCCTCGTACTGCTTGAGCCGCCGCGTGAAGCTCTGCCAGCGGTTGTCGGTCAACTTGAACTGCTTACCGCCGCGATCGAAGACGTCGAGCTTCTCCCACTTGTCGGCGAGCAGGATGTCTTCGAGCTCGGAGTCCTTCTCGATGTAGCGCTCGCGCGATCCCTGCTTGAGCTTGTAGAGCGGCGGCTTGGCGATGTAGACGTAGCCGGCCTCGATCAGGTCCTGCATCTCCCTGAACAGCAGCGTGAGCACGAGCGTGCGGATGTGCGCGCCGTCGACGTCGGCGTCGGTCATGATGATCAGCTTGTGGTAGCGCGCGTTCTCGAGGTTGAACTCGTCGCGCACACCGGTCCCGATCGCGGTTATCAGCGCCTGGATCTCGGTGTTCTGCAGGACCTTGTCGATGCGACTCTTCTCGACGTTGAGGATCTTCCCGCGCAGCGGCAGCACCGCCTGGGTGTTGCGGTCGCGGCCTTGCTTGGCCGAGCCGCCGGCGGAGTCTCCCTCGACCACGAACAGCTCCGCGAGGCTCGGGTCCTTGACCGAGCAGTCGGCGAGCTTGCCGGGAAGAGTTGAGTTCTCCAGGGCCGACTTGCGGCGCGTGAGGTCGCGTGCCTTGCGCGCCGCCTCTCGCGCGCGCTGAGCCTGAACCGACTTCATGATCACTGCGCGCGCCTCGCTGGGGTTCTCCTCGAGGAACTCGGAGAGCCCGCTGTTGACGACGGACTCCACGAAGCCGGCCATCCCGGGGTTGCCGAGCTTCGTCTTCGTTTGACCCTCGAACTGGGGGTCACGCAGCTTGACCGAGATCACGGCGGTGAGCCCCTCGCGGACGTCCTCGCCCGACAGGTTGTCCTCTTTCTCCTTGAGCAACCCGTGGTCGCGCGCGTACTTGTTCAGAGTGCGCGTCAGCGCCGAGCGAAAGCCCGACATGTGGCTGCCACCCTCGCGGGTGTTGATGTTGTTGGCGAACGAGTGGATCGACTCCTGGTAGGAGGAGTTCCACTGCATCGCCACCTCGGCGGCGCCTTCGTCGCTTTCACCGGAGAAGAACACGACCTTGCGCTGGACGGTCTCCTTGTTCTCGTTCAGGTATGTGACGAAGTCCTCGATGCCGCCCTCGTACTGGAACTCGGCGGAGTGTCCCTCACCGCGCTCGTCGACGATCGAGATTTTCAGTCCGCGAGTGAGGAAGGCCGTCTCACGTAGGCGCTCCTCGAGCGTGCGGAAGTCGAACTCGAGCGTCTCGAAGATGTCGGCGTCGGGCGAAAACGTGATAATCGTGCCGGTGGGGGAGCCCTCGGGCAGCGCCTCGCCCTTGCGCAGCTCGCCGAGCGGACCGCCGCGCGAGTAGTCCTGGGAGAAGACGTGGCCGTCACGACGGATCTCGACGTTCAACTGCTCAGACAGGGCGTTGACGACAGATACGCCGACGCCGTGGAGGCCTCCGGACACCTTGTAGCCGCCGCCGTCGCCGAACTTGCCCCCTGAGTGCAGGACGGTCAGCACGACTTCTACGGCGGGGCGGCCCTCTTTCTCGTGCATCGCGACCGGGATCCCGCGGCCGTCATCGGCAACGGTCACCGAATTGTCGGGGTGGATCCTGACGGAGACCTCCGAGCAGAAGCCGGCGAGCGCCTCATCGACGGAGTTGTCGACGACCTCGTACACGAGGTGGTGCAGGCCCATGACCCCGGTAGACCCGATGTACATGCCGGGACGCTTGCGCACCGCCTCGAGACCCTCGAGCACGGTGATGTCCTGCGCGTCATAGCTGGCGTCGGAGGAGACAGACGAGCTCGACATGCTGCCGTTCGCGCGGCCGTTCGGCGCGGTGGGCGGGTCTGTGTTGTCGTTGCCTGCGGCCAATGGCCCTCCACTCAAGACGTGAGAAAGCCCCGGATTCCCAGGCGCTGACGACCGTGGACCGGGGCACGTGGCGTGTCTCCTGAAGAATAGCACAAGGACCCCTCGTAGCTGGGTCCTAACATGCGCCAAACCCCTGCAAACAAGCGGGAAATCGGGTCATCCCGTGCGGCACCTGAGCTTGCTCACGAGCTCCGCGCCGAGCGCCTCGTTGAGGCGCTTCAGAAGCACCGGGGCCATCAGATCGAGCTCCTGTGCCCAGACGGCCGCCGAGCAGGTCAAGGTCAGGGTTCCGTCGCGCTCCGCGGTGGGCGTCGCTGCGGCGGCGACCGCGGAGCCGGCGACGCTCTCCCACGTCGTTTGGATGCGCGCAAGCGTGCTTGCCGGAGCGAGCTCGGCAGTAAGGCTGTCGAGCGCGGAAGCTAATGGACGGGGCGCGGGGCGGCTCATGCTGCGAGCGCCTCCTGGAGGATCGCGCCCGGTGTGACGCGCAATCTCGTGACGCGAGCGTTACAGGCATCCGGTACGTGCGCGAGGTCGGTCGTCGCGATCACGCTCTGCCCGCCGCCGCCGAGCTCGCCGGTCAATAGCTCTCGGCGAGTGCGGTCGAGCTCGCTCATCACGTCGTCCAAGAGCAACAGCGGGATCTGGCGGCGCTCGTCGGCGAGGACACCGCGCTCGGCCAACAGCAGGGCCAACAGTGCAAGGCGCTGCTCTCCCTGCGAGCCAAAGGTCCGCAGCTCGCGAGCGTCGCGCAGGAAAAGCAACTCGTCACGGTGAGGGCCATACGAGCCGAAGCCGCGCTCGAGCTCACCGGGGAGGCGCTCGCGGAGCTCGGCCACGAACTGCTCGACATCGCTAGCGCGAGAGCGTGGGCGGTAGCGCAGCTCCAGTGCGCCGTCAAGACCAAGCAGTGCCCCGCGGGCGGCGAATGGCTGCGTCAGGAGCTCCACGGCTGCGGCGCGATCTTCGCGCAATGCGATCGCGTGACGGGCGAGCTCGTGATCCCAGGTGTGCAGAGCGGAGCGCGACGCGCGCCCGTGGCGAATGCCGGCGAGCAGAGCGTTGCGCTGCACCAAGACGCGGGCATAGGCGCGGCGTGTGGCGGCGCGTGGCGGCCACAGCGCGGCTACGAGACGGTCGAGGTGCGCGCGGCGTGGCGCGGGAGACCCCTTGACGAGCTCGAGGCGGTCGGGGAGAAAAACCCCGAGCAAAGGGCGGGTCTCGACGTCCAGCAAGCGCTCCACGGGCGCACCGTCGGCGCGCATACGCTTCGTCGGCTTGTCGCTCCCGGCGAGGACCCCATAACCGACGCTCAGCTCGTGCCGCTCCGAGGCGTCATCGAGCGCGATCACGACGCGGGTGGAGTCCGAATCGAATCGCAGCAGCTCCCGCTCGTTGCGAGCTCGCAGGGCGTGCCCGGTACAACCGAAGAAGATCGCCTCCAGCAGGTTCGACTTGCCGGCTCCGTTTGGGCCATGAACAACCGTGAGGCCGGGACCGAGGCGTGCTTCGGCCTGTGCGTAGCTGCGGAAGTCGCGGAGCGTGACGCTCACGACGCGCATGGCCCGCGCCTAGGCGTTCAGCCGAATTGGCATGACGAGATACACGAAGTCACCGGCCTGGGGGGACTCGATCAGGCCGGGGCGCAGTGGGCTGATCAACTTCATGACGAACTCATCGGTATCGAGGCTCTCCAAGCCATCTCGCAGGAAATCTGGGTTGAAGCCGATCTCAAAGGGCTCGCCGCGAAATGGAACTGGGACCGCCTCACTTGCCTCGCCGACGTCCGGGGCCTGCGCGGAGACGGTTAGCTCGCCCTCTCCAAAGGCCAGCTTCAGCGGGGTGTTCTTCTGCGCGAGCAGGCTGATGCGGCGAACGACGTCGGTGATCTCGGCTGTCGAGAGACGCAGTTCGTGCTCAACTGTCTCGGGGATCAGCTGGCGGTAGTTCGGGAACTGGCCATCGATCAGGCGCGAGGACAGGACGACGCCGTCGAGCTCGAAGACGACCTGGTTCTGGCCAACGCTCGCGGCGAGCTCGGGGGCTTGAGCCTGGCCGGCGATCCTCGCAAGCTCCTGCAATGCGCGGGCCGGCACGTTGACCTCGAGGCTGCCCGAGAGCTCGTGCTCGAGGACGGTGCGCTTGACGCTCAGCCGGTAGGAGTCGGTCGCGACCATCCGTAGCTCGTTGGCGGCCGCCGAGATGAGAATGCCGGTCAACACTGGGCGAGTCTCGTCTTTGGACGCTGAGCGCGCGACACGCTCGACGGTCTCGACGAACTCGGTGGCGGGCAGCGACAGACGCGTGTCGGGGGATGGGTCCGGGAGCGCCGGGAAATCCTCCGCACGCAGCGTGCGGAGGTGGAATGTGGCGCCGCCGGAGATCAACTCGACGTCCTGCTCGGAGGGGCGGAGCTCCAGCGTGACGGTATCGGCGGGAAGCGCTCGGGAGACGTCGAGTAGCAGCCTGCCCGGTAGGACGGCGCGTCCGGGACGAGCGACATCGGCTTGGAGGCGGACGCGCAGGCCGACCTCCATGTCCGTTGCGAGAAGCTCCGCGTCGGAGTCGGTAGCGGAGATCATCACGCCGGAGAGCGCTTGTACGGCGCTACGGGTGGAAGCGACACGGGTGACGGTCTGTAGTTGGGAGAGCAGCTCGGCTGTCGAGAGCGAAAGCTTCATGAAAACGGTGCCTCGAACGACATCTTTCTAAATAGTGTTAGTAGGGCCTGTGGGTATGTGTATCTCTACTGCGCATAAGGCGGGGTGGCTGTATTGCCTGTGGAGGAAGCTGTGAAGTCTCGCAAGTCCACCGGTCATGAGTCGCGATGTTCGAGGTCGAGGCGCAGCTTTTCCACAGACTTGCGTGCACCGGCGTCATCGAGAAGCCGCTGACCGGTGCGCCTCCACGCGTGCAGGACGGTTGTGTGGTCGCGTCCTCCGAAGTGTCTGCCGATGGAGGGCAGGGACTCGCCGGTGAGCTCGCGAGCGAGGTACATCGCAACCTGCCGCGGCCATGCGATCTGCGCGGTGCGGGAGCTCGAGAGAAGCTCCTCGGGGGTGAGACCGAAGTGTTCGCAGGCCCGAGTCTGGACCTCGGGAAGGGTGCAACGACTGTGGGCTGTCTGTGGGTAGAGGCCGTCGAGGACCTCGCACGCGAGCTCATTCGAGAGGGGCCGGCTAGTGAGAGAGCTGTAGGCGACGATCCTGATGAGGGCTCCCTCGAGCGCACGGACATTGACGACGACGCGTTTGGCGATGGTGTCGAGGACCTGCGGATCGTCGAGCTCGATCCCGTCCTGTAGCGCTCGCTTGCGCAGGATCGTCAGACGGGTGTTGTAGTCGGGGGGCTGAATGTCGGCGACCAGACCAGCCTCGAAGCGCTCGCGCAGGCGATCTTCCAGCGCCTGGAGATCGCGTGGCGGTCGGTCGGAGGTGAGGACGATCTGGGCGCCGGCTTCGTAGAGCGCGTTGAAGGTGTGGAAGAACTCCTCCTCGGTCTTGGCCTTGCGCTCGAGGAACTGGACGTCGTCTACGAGCAATACGTCAGCGCAGCGGTAGCGCGTCTTGAATCCATCCATTTGTCCGCCTCCGAGCGCTACGCGGAAGTCGTTCGTAAACGACTCGCCGGTGGCGGAGCGCAACACCATCGAGGGGTTGTGCTCGGCTAGGAGTCCAGCGATGGAGTGCATGAGATGGGTCTTGCCGACACCCGGCGGACCGCAGATGAACAGCGGGTTGTAGGCCTGTCCCGGTAGCTCCGCGACCGCAAGCGCTGCGGCGTGGGCAAGCCGGTTGGCGTCCCCGATGACGAATTGGTCGAAGGTGTAGCGCGGGTTTCCCAGTGGGGCTGGAGGCCCAGTTGTTGTGCGGCCCGGAGGCGCACCCGGGGCCTGCCGATCGACGGGAGCCCCAGGACCAGTGGCGACTACGACGCTCAACTCGCGCCCGAAGGCCTCGGCGACGCAACTTCTTAAGAGCCCTCCAAAGCGCTCGCGGATCCACGCCGCGGCTTGTGGCGAGGCCTCGACTGTGAGGCTGGAGTCCGTGATATCCGCAACACGCAACGGTTGTAGCCAGATGCGATAGGTCGGCTCATCGACCGCACCGGCGAGATCGGCTTGGACGCGTGCCCAGATTTGGTCCAGCTCGGCGCTCACGGCAGCGTTCAGCGACTCCTTGAAGAGGCAGGTTGCGTACGACTAGATGGGGGGCCGCGAGCGGCCCGGCCCGGCGAATATATCCCACCGACTGCTGTCGCGCCCGTCGTCCGTCTCGCAATTGGCGAGGAAATTCCACAAGGCCGAGGAGGGCTATACTGCGGACAGGCCGGGAGACCGGCTGCTCCCCGGAGCCGGTTGGCGGCTTCGCCGTGGAGGGCGGCAGGCGGGCCCTCCATATTGCAATCGGATCAGAGGGAAAACGACCCATGAAGCGCACCTATCAGCCCAAGAAGCGCAAGCGCGCCCGGACGCACGGGTTTCGTGCGCGGATGGCGACCCGAGCCGGCCGAGCCGTCCTCAAGCGCCGTCGCGACAAGGGGCGCAAGCGCCTCGCGACGTGATCCTGAGTAGATGAAGTCGCGCTCCGCCCGTCGCGCTAGCGCCAGCCCTGGTCGCAGGCGTCTCTCGCGTAGCGCGGAGTTCGAGCGGGTTTACCGGCATGGCCGTTCGTCGGCGAACCGCCATCTAGTGCTCTATAGCTTTCCCAACGAGAGTGCACAGCGTCCGCGTCTCGGTTTGTCGGTATCGCGGAAGGTAGGGGGAGCGGTCGACCGCAACAAGATCAAGCGCCTTTTGCGCGAAGCATTTGGGCGAGTGGAGGCCGAACTCAGCGAGGGCCACGACCTGGTCGTGGTGGCGCGTCCGCCGGCGCGGGAACTGGCAGATCGCGAGGGTTTGGCGGGCGTCGATGCTGCTTTTACGGAGCTGGTCGATCGAGCCGGGTTGAGGCCTTCGACCGTCGAGCTGGAGGTTGAGCCCAAATGATCGCGCAAGCGGGCGTCGGTGGACTTCCCGGCCGGGTGAGTAGCGCTGTGCGCTCGATCGCGACGGCGCCGATCGTCGCCTACCAGCGTCTGCTGGCCCCCGGCCTGCCGCGTCGCTGCAGGTACGAGCCGACGTGCTCCCACTACGCGGTACAGGCGATCCGGGAGTACGGCATACTGAGGGGCCTCGTGCTCGCTGGATGGCGCCTGTTGAGGTGTAACCCGTTGAGCCCTGGCGGATACGACCCGGTGAGGGCACAGGGGCTATTCCGGCAGCCGGCCGCTCGGCCGGCGGACGTTGACACGGGACACCCTTTCACCTAGAAGCCTGATCAGATGCCGATCTTCGCGAACATCATCGAGGAAGCGTTCTCGCCGCTGATAACGCTGTTCGAGTCGGTCCTGGTGTTCGTCCACGACCACATCGTGGGGTCCAGTTGGGGGCTCGCGATCGTGGGATTGACGGTGATCGTGCGCGCGATCATGGTTCCACTGACCCTGCGCCAACTGCGCTCGATGCAGAAGATGCAGTTGCTGGCGCCGCAGCTCAAAGAGATTCAGGCCAAGTACAAGGACGACAAACAGCGCCAGAACGAGGAGATGATGAAGTTCTACCGCGAGAACGGGGTCAACCCGTTCGGCGCGTGTCTGCCGCTGCTGCTGCAGCTCCCGGTCTTCATCTCGCTTTTCTACGCTCTCCGCCAGAACCTGAAGCTGGACATCTGCGGGCCGCAGCTGCGCACTTACTACTCCGAGCACCTGCACAGGGCGATCACGAGCAACAGCCAGATTCCCGCTGGCAAAGTGGGGAACGTCAAGGGTCTGTCGGAAATCGGCTGCAACACGGTCGCCCCACACTCCGCGAAGTTCCTGTTCCTGCCCGACATCACGGTCCAGGCGGCGGGCATCGCCCTGATCGTGCTGATCGTGCTGTACGTCGGCTCTCAGCTGGCCTCGACGTTGATGATGTCCGCCAGCGCGCCGGGCGGATCGCGCGGGATGATGCTCGCGCTGCCGTTCGTGTTCGTGTTGTTCATCTTCAGGTTCCCCGCCGGTCTGCTTGTGTACTGGATCACGACCAACGTGTGGACGATGGGTCAGCAGTACTTCGTCAAACGCACGATTGGCGCCCCTCCGGCGGTAGTGGGCAAGAAGGGCGAGCCGGCCCTGAGCACCGGCGGCGGATCGGCGAACGGGAATGCGGTTGCGTCCAAAGGAGCAGGAGGCGAGCCGGCTTTGGCGGGTGTTGCGGCCGGAGCGAGCGTTCCGCCGCCGCCACCGCGCAAGAAGAAGAAACGCTCAGGGCGGCGCCGATGAGCGAACGTGCTGCTGAGGAGGTCTACGAGGACGAGGATCCCGTCGAGTTGCTGGAGGAGCTGCTCAAAGAGGTGACGGTCGGTTTCGGCCTGGAGTGCGAGGTGGTGGTCGAGCAGGAGGACGACGTTCTCAGGGGGAGGGTTGAGGGAGAGGATGTGGGATTGTTGATCGGCCGTCGCGGCCAGACGATCGACGCGGTTCAACACCTGGCGCAGCGGATCGTGTTCCCGGGTGGTCGTGCGGCGGCACGCGTAGTGGTGGATGCCGATGGCTATCGGGACCGGAGAGCTCAGGCCCTGCGCCTGGACGCCGACGACGCGGCTGAGGAGGCCCTCCGTTCGGGTGAGCCTGTTGAGCTCGATCCGATGCCGGCCTCGGAGCGCCGTGTTGTGCATGAGTATCTGCGTGAGCGGGGGGACGTCGAGACCCACAGCGAGGGCGAGGAGCCGGAGCGCTATCTCGTGGTTTCTCCCGCCGCGCGCTAGACGCTTGCGCGCGGAGCCGCCGCCGGCGGAGTGTTTCACGTGAAATCAGCCGAAGACCCGCTGGCGACAGCGATGGGTGAGTTGGGGGCACGCTTCGGGCTGGGAAGGACACAGGAGCAGCAACTGCTGGCGCTTCTGGGGGCTTTGACGAGCGATTCCGCGCCGACGGCCGTGCGCGAGCCGCGGCAGGCTTTGCGAGCGCACATCGCCGACTCCCTGACAGCGATTGAGCTTGCCGCTACTCGCTCGTCGCGAAGCGTGCTCGACATCGGCGCGGGCGCAGGCTTGCCGGGGTTGCCGCTGGCGATAGCTCTACCCCATAGCGAGGTATGGCTGCTGGAGAGCCAGCATCGCAAGTGCGCCTTCCTGGAGGGGGCGTGTCAAGCGGCCGGCATCGGCAACGCGCATGTGGTGTGCGTGCGAGCGGAGGAGTGGGCGGCTGGGATGGGCAGCAGCGATCTCGCGCTTGCCCGAGCCCTTGCGCCCCAACCCGTGGTGCTCGAGTACGCGGCTCCGCTGCTGCGCGAGGGTGGAACGCTCATCGACTGGCGCGGCCGGCGTAACCCTGAGGAGGAGGAGGCCTCCACTACGGCGGCGGCTGAGTTGGGCCTGCGCCTGCAGGCGATCCACTGGGCGAACCCCTACGAGGAGGCGCGTGACCATCACCTGCACGAGTTCCTGAAGATCGCGCCAACGCCCAGCCGCTTTCCGCGGCGGGCGGGCGTCGCTCGCAAGCGCCCCCTCGGTTGCTAGCTTGCTCGTGCATGGGAACGGTTTACGCGATCGCCAACCAGAAGGGGGGCGTTGGAAAGACGACGACCGCCGTCAATGTGGCAGCGTGTATCGCGGAGGCGGGGTTCGCGACGCTGCTGGTGGATGTGGATCCGCAGGCGAATGCGACGGTTGGTCTCGGTCACCCTCGCACGGGCCGACCCGGGCTCTATGAGGTCCTGACGGGCGCGAACGAGGCACATGAGGCGCTCGTGGACACGGCGATCGAGGGATTGCGCCTGCTGCCAGCCGGCCCGGGTCTGGCGGGAGCGAACGTCGAGCTTCCCAGGCTGGAGGGGTTTGAGTGTCATTTGCGCGAGAGCCTGGAGCCGATCCGTGGGGACTTCGAATATGTGCTGCTCGACTGTCCTCCCTCTCTTGGTCCGCTCGCAGTAAGCGCGCTGGTGGCGGCGGATCGGGTGATCGTGCCGGTCCAGACGGAGTACTTCGCGCTGGAGGGGCTCGCGGGTCTGCTGGAGACCCTGGAGCTGATCCGCCGTGAGCTGAACCCAGGGCTGACGGTCGCGGGGATGCTGTTGACGATGCACGACGGACGGACGCGCCTGGGCCGCGACGTCGAGCGAGACGTCCGCGAGCACTTCCGGGAGCTAGTGTTCGAGACTGTGATCCCACGCAACGTCCGGATCGGCGAGGCGCCCAGCTACGGCATGCCGGTCACCCATCACGATCCACACAGCGCGGGGGCGGAGGCGTACTTCGAGCTCGCGAAGGAGGTGGCGGCGCGTGGCTAGCCCTAAACGGGGGATGGGCCGGGGGCTGGACGCAATCTTGTCGGTGTCTCCTGGCGCGGGCTCCCGTGAGCAGCTCCGCGAGGTGCCGGTGGAGTCGATTTCACCTAACCCGAGGCAGCCGCGCAGGCGCTTCGACGAGCAGTCGTTGAATGAGCTGGCGGGGTCGCTGGGCGAGCGGGGCGTGCTGCAGCCGGTGCTGGTCCGACCGTGCCAGGGTGGGAAGTACGAGTTGATCGCCGGCGAGCGCCGCTGGCGCGCGGCGCAGATAGCGGGATTGAAGGTGATCCCGGCGCTGGTGCGCGAGCGCGGGGACGCCGAGGCGCTCGAGGTCGCGCTGATCGAGAACATGGCGCGCGAGGACCTCAACCCGGTGGAGGAGGCGCGCGCGTGCGCGGCGCTCGTTGAGGAGCTGGGATTGACGCGCGAGGAGGTCGGCCGACGCGTCGGCCGCGGCCGCGTGGCGGTCTCGAACCTCATGCGCCTGCTGGATTTGCCCGACGAGGCGCTCGAGCTGCTGGAGCAGGGGACATTCAGCGAGGGACACGGACGGGCGTTGCTGCTGGCCAAGGACCACACGGCGCGTCGCCGGCTCGCGCACAGCGCCGCTGCTGAGGGGTGGTCGGTGCGTACGGTTGAAGACCGCGCGCGGCTCAGCAATGAGGCGGCGAGGGAAGATCACGAGCGCCCGACTGGCCGGCGAGGCGCTGCTCCACGCATTCATCCCGATCAAGCGGCGGCGGCGAGCGAGATCGAGGCGGCGCTTGGTGGTGTGCTGGGGGCCGAGGTGAGGGTGCGGCCGGTTGCCGATGGCGGCTACAGGGTGGAGCTGTCGTTTGAATCGCGCGAGGAGGCGCTGGCGTTGGTGGAGCGTGTGGGGGCGGTCTCGGCGGTCTGAGCGTCATACGAACCCCGAGTTGTCTTAGGACGCGCAGTATCCGCTTGAGCTGCTCGGTTTCCTTGCCGTCCTCGAGCTCGGAGAGGTAGGTCGCTCGCTGGCGTGCTCGAGGCGTCGGTAAGATGGCAGGCGATGCAACTGCGCGGTTGCAAGCTAAGG
>DASXOX010000029.1:0-3198 GCA_036493975.1 Solirubrobacteraceae bacterium | reverse complement strand
GCAGGCGGTGCACGAGCTGCGTGCGTGACTTGACGTCGAGCTTGCGGAACGCCTTGCGAAGGTGGTACTCGACCGTGCTCGGGCTGATGAAGAGCTGCGCGGCAATCTCTCGGTTGGTGTGCCCCTGGGCCGCGAGGCGCGCGATCTGAGCCTCCTGTGGGGTGAGCTGGTCGGCGGCATCCGCCGTGCGCCTGCGCGCTCGCTCGCCGGTCGCCTCCAGCTCGACGCGGGCACGCTCGGCGAACGCCTCCATCCCCATGTCGGTGAAGAGCGTGTGGGCGGCTCGCAGCTGGTGGCGCGCGTCCAGCCGCCGGCGCTCCCGACGCAGCCATTCGCCGTAGACCAGCTGGGTGCGCGCGAGATCGACGCGCAGGCGGGTCGGCTGCAGCCGATCGAGCGCTTCGAGGTACAGCGGCTCGGCCGCATCGTTGTCGCTGAGCAGTGCACGGGAACGAGCCTGGACGCCGAGCGCCCACGGGGTCTCGCTCGCATCGGTCGATTCGGTCAACACCTGAAGGGCATCGGCACCGTGGTCGGCCCGGCCGCTCCGCGCAGCGGCCTCGACCAGCTCGACCACCGTCCACGTCGAGAACCACAGCTCCCGCGGATCCTCGGCGGCCTGCTCTGCCGCAGCGAGCGCGGCGTCGTAGCGAGCAAGGCCGTTGTTGAGCATCGCGCTCGCCCACTGACCCAGCGTGACCCCCATCCCCTCGCCACGCGCGACGAAGTCCTCGGTGCTCGTCGCGATCAACCTGGAGGCGTCGGGCTCGCGGCCGCGAAACGCCGCCAAGGCCACGGCGGCGTAGGGCACATTGCGGCCATCCGTCGCCGCCGCGACCGCCTCCGCCTCCTGTACGAGTGACCCTGCCGTGGCGAGGTCCCCCATGAACAACTCCACCCCCGCGCGAGTGCTGAGCGTCAAGGGAAGCACGGTGAGCGCGCCGGACTCACGGGACAGGCGGATCTGCCTGGCCGTGAACGCATCCCAGCTGTCGTAGTCCCAGATGTAAGCCGCCGCGCGGCCGGCCAGCCACAACCATCGCAGAGCCTCCTGGTCGCTGACCGTGTCGCTGCAAAACGCCGTCAGCGCCTCGCGCACGACGGGTGTGCCGGCCGCGTGCCCCTTCGTGATCAGCAGCGCGAGCCCATGCAGAAGCAGATCCGCGCCCCGCGGACGTGTCGGCATCGGAGCGTCGCACGCCGCGGCCGCCACCGTCCGCGCGTCCGTCGGGCCGCTCAGGCGACCGGCGAACATCGCTGCGGTCAACGCGTCGAGGTAGATCTCGCGCGTCAGCCCGCCGTCGAGCGGCTCGAGGCGCTCCGCGGCGGCGAGCAGCAGCCCCGGCGCCTCCCTCCCGCGGTCAGCGTCGAACGAGACGCGGGCGCGCAGGACATCAACCCGGGCTCGCTGGAATTCGTCCAATGGCCCCGGGCGCGCTGTGGCGATGAGCGCGAGAGCCGCATCGAGCGCGCCGGCCTGCTCATAGGCCTCGGCCGCCGCGAGGGCCCGGGTCGCGCGTTGCGCCTCGTCGAGCGTCAACGCGGACGACCGCTCGAGAAACGCCCCTGCCGCGGCGAAACCGCCGCGCGCCTGTGCTCGAGCTGCTGAGCGTTGAAGCTCGGCGGCAACATCCTCGTCGGGAGCAGACGCCGCCTGGGCGCGGTGCCACGCGCGGCGGTCGGGGTCGGTCCGCGCGTCGGTCGCCTCGGCGAGGGCGCGGTGTGCCTCTCGGCGTTCGTTCGTCCGCGCGGCGCGGTACACGGCCGAGCGAACCAGCGGATGGCGAAAGACCACGCGGGGACCCAGCGTCAGCAGATCCTCTGCTTCAACGGTCTCAGCCACCGCCTCGGGGATTCCAAGGCGCTCGGCGGCCCGCCAGAGGAGCGCGGGATCGCCCACCGGGTCGGCGGCCGCCACGAGCAGCAGACGTCGGGCGTCGATCGGGAGATCCGCCAGGCGCCGTGCAAAGCTCTCCTCGATCCTGGCGGACAACGGCTCCGCGGCCGGCAGGCCGAACCCGCCCGCGAGCTGGGACGGGCTCAGACCCCGCGGCAGCTCCAACAACGCGAGGGGGTTCCCGCGCGTCTCGGCGATGATCCGCTCCGCTACGCGATCATCCAACGGAGCCGGCAGGACGGACTCCAGCAGCGCCCGCGCATCCCGCCGGCTCAGCGCTTCCACATGCAGCTCCGGGAACCCGGTAAGCGCACTGAGATCGCGGGTCGCGAACACCAGCGCGATCCTTTCCGCGAGCAGGCGCCGCGCAACGAAACTCAGAGCGCGAGCCGACGCGCTATCCAACCACTGCGCGTCGTCCACGACGCCGAGGAGCGGACGCTCCTCGGCCGCCTCCGAAAGCAGGCCGAGTGCCGCCAGTCCGACGAGAAACGGACTCGCCGCCGGGCCTGCGCTGAGACCGAATGCGACGGCGATCGCCTCGCGCTGGGGCGGGGGGAGACGCTCGGTGAGCTCAAGGAACGGTGCGCACAGCTGTTGCAGCGCGGCGAACGGCAGCTCCATCTCGCCTTCGACCCCGAGCGCACGCGCGACGCGGAACCCGTCGGCAGCCTTGACACCGTGATCGACCAGCGCGGTCTTGCCCACACCGGGCTCTCCGTACATCACCAGGACCCCACCGTGACCACCGCGGGCTGCCGCCAGCAGCCGTTCGATCACCTCGCGCTCGAGCTGTCGCCCCAGCAGCTGCCCTCCGGGCAGCCCAGCGGCTGTCAGTCCTCCCCTCATCTCCCTCGACAGCATGACTGAAGGCGAGGCTCGGGTCACGCACTGCGAAGTGGTGGCGGTACCTCGTGGCCCCGGCGCGCTTCGTGAAGGCCGCGAACGCACTGGCGGCCCCGGTGCTCGATGCCGATCCCCACGAGGGCGGGGCCAGCGAGTGCTGTTTCTCTGGGGCAACGACACCGATGCCAACGGCCAGGTCGGCGCCCTCCTCGCGAACGCCAGCTTCTTTCCGATCGATCTTGGCGGCCTGTGCAGAGGAGGCGAGCTTCAGCAGGTCCGCGGGCCGCTCGCGGGCGTCAACCTGGTCCGTCTTCCGTGAGACCGCAATCACCATATTCAGGTGTTGTCGGGTCACCCAACGTGGGAGCACGATCGTGGGGTGCCTGCCGGACCCGACCTGTACCGCATCCGGATCGACGGCGAGCTTGGGGCCACCGCGCTCTCGGCGTTTCCCG
>DASXOX010000028.1:0-6283 GCA_036493975.1 Solirubrobacteraceae bacterium | reverse complement strand
GACCTCGAAGCCGTCCCGGTGGTATTTGGCGTACCAGGCGTTCAGGTAGGGCAGCGTGCGGATGCAGTTGATGCAGCTGTACGTCCAGAAGTCAACGAGCACGACGTGGCCGCGCAGGCCCGCGAGCGACAGGGGCGCGTTTGAGTGCCCGCCCACCCCTGTGTTGAACCAGGCTTGCGTTTTCATGAATTCAGGAGCCTGCCCGAGCACCGGCAGGCGCAATCCGGCGTCGGCCTCGCGCAGCCCGCCGGCCTGGCGCGCCTTGTGCCCGCGCAGCGCCGCGAGCTGGGTCTTGGCGGCGTGACTGGACTCCAGGCCGTTGGAGGGGTCGACCAGGAACGACGGCAGGTCGCTTGCGATCGCGGTCTCGAAACGCGTGTCGTAGTTGCCGAGCATGAGCAGCGCGATGAGGACCATCAATGCGCCCATGGCCATCTGAAAGCCTCCGCTGCGGCGTGCGAGGCGCCCCGTGAGTCGGCGTCCGCCGAGCATCAGCGCGTACAGCACGACGGCCGAGCCGATCCCGTACGCCAGCGCGACCGAGAGGCGGCCCGCGGTCAGGCTCTGCGACGCGGACACCGTGATGACGCCCGCGAGGATCGGGCCGGCGCAGGGCGCGTACACGAACCCGAGGCCGCCACCGACGAGCATCCCAGACCAGAAACCGTCGCGCCCGGCGCCCGCACTCACGCCACCTGTCGGCCCGAGGCGGCTGAGGCGCGCCTCCAGGCGGTCGCCGAGGTAGGGCACGGCGAGTGAGATTCCGAAGACGATCAACGCGACGATTGCGAGCGTGCGCAGCAGTCCGTCGGGGAGGCCCAACGCGGAGATCACGTACACGAGCGCGACGGTCGCGAACGTGAACGACAGCGCGAGGCCGGTGACGACTCCCAGCGGTCGCCGTCGGCCTCCCGTGACTCCGGCGGAGAGCGCCACGGGCAGGACGGGCAGCACGCATGGCGACACCGCGGTGGCGGCGCCGGCGACGAACCCGAAGACGATCAGCAAGAGCATGTGTAGATCCTGACGTCCAGATATTGCCGATCCATTACGAGAGATCTCTCGTCGTTGCGAGAGAGCGCGCGCGAGGGGGGATAGCTCGTGTTGCGAGAGAGCTTGGGAGCGGTATCTCGTTTTCGGGGAGAGCTTGGGAGCGAGATCTCGTTTTTTGAGCCCGCCGCGGGCGCGGGCACGCGTACGCACGCGCGCGCGGCGGGGTCCGCAAGTTGGCAGAGTTGGCAGCACGACCCGCACCCAGGCGATGGGCCGGTGTAAGAAAGCCGTAATGCCTCTGCGCTGGACTCTGGCGCTCCGATCCGGGTGTGCGCGCCGCGCGCAACCGTCTCTACCTACGGAGGAGCCACGCATACATGCAGAGCACGAGTCGCATCACGCACCGTCTTGCCGCGCTCGCGGCGTCCGCGATGATCCTTGCCGCGATCCCGGCGGCGGCGCAGGGAAGCAGCAACGCGATGAAGCACCACGCGATGAAGCACCACGCGATGAAGCACCACGCCATGAAGCACCACGCGAAGAAACATCACGCGATGAAGCATCCGGCGATGAAACACGGCTGAGAGGAGGAGTCGCGGGGCGACCTAGTATGGCCAGTCGATGGCCGTCCTGATCGCCTCCGACCTCCACAAGGACCTCGCCGGCAAACCGTTGCTGCGCGGTGTGTCGTTCAAGCTCGAGCGCGCCGAGCGGATGACGATCGCGGGGCGCAACGGGGCGGGCAAGACGACGCTGCTGCGGATGCTCGCGGGGGAGGAGTCGATCGACCGCGGAGAGCTGAGCCTCGGCAAGGGCGTGCGCATCGCACTGCACGACCAGCGCCCGCCGCGCGAGCGCGGGATCGCGCTGCGCGACTACGTCCTGTCGGGCTGCGCGCAGGAGCTCGCGGCGGAGACCGAGCTGGCGGAGCTGGAGGGCCGGATGGCGGCCGACGGCGCGACCGAGGGAGCCCCGGGGCAAGCGTTGCTGGAGCGCTACGCCCGCGCGCAGGCGCGCCTGGAGGCGCTCGGCGGCTACCTGTGGCGCGACCGCGCGACGGTCATGACGCGCGGCTTGGGCTTCTCCGAGGAGGACCTCGACCGCCCGCTGGACACGTTCTCGGGCGGCCAGCTCACGCGCGCGTCCCTCGCGCGGGCGCTGGCGACGAATGCGGATGTGCTGCTGCTTGACGAGCCCACGAACCACCTCGACATCGAGTCGCTGGAGTGGTTGGAGCAGACGCTCACGGGTCTCGACGCCGCGGTTGTGCTGGTCGCGCACGATCGCTGGTTCCTGGAGGCCGTCGGAACCTCAGTGCTGGAGCTCGAGGCGGGCCGCTCGCGCTTCTTCTCAGGGACCTGGCACCAGTGGCGCCGCGAGCAGGCGGCGCGCGAGATGGCGCTCGGCAAGGCAATCGACAAGCAGGAGGCCGAGATCGCGCGGATGGAGCGCTTCATCGAGCGCTTCCGCTACAAGGCGACGAAGGCAAAACAGGCACAGTCGCGTGTCAAGAAGCTCTCCAAGATCGATCGCATCGAGCGCGACCCACGCGACGGCAAGGGGCTGGAGTTCGCGTTCAAGGCGCCCGAGCGCTCGGGGAGGGTGATCTTCGAGTTGCTCGACGCCCGGGTGGAGGTCGGCGGTGGGGGAGGGGAGGATGGCTCCGCGGCCGGGGGCCGCTCCGCTGGGAGGGGTGCGCAGCCTGGAAACGGCGCGGCGACGCAGGGGCCGCGCGTACTCCTCCAGGACGCCGAACTGTGGTTGGAGCGCGGCGAGCACGTCTCGCTGGTCGGGCCCAACGGGACGGGCAAGACGACGCTAATCGAGACGCTGGCCGGGCAGCGACCGCTCGCGGCAGGTCGCCTGAGCACGGGCCACAACGTTCAGGTCGGCTACCTCTCCCAGCACGCCGAGGAGCTCGGCGCCGGCGGGGGGCCGGGTCAGAGTGTGGTCGAGGCCGCACAGCGCGCGACGGGCCTGACCCCGAACAAGGCGCGCGCGCTGCTCGGGAGCTTCCTGTTTTCCGGCGAGGAGGCAGACAAACCGCTCGCCGGTCTCTCCGGCGGCGAGCGCCGGCGCCTGTCGCTGGCGGTGCTCGTGCAGTCTGGCGCGAATGTCCTGATCCTCGACGAGCCCACGAACCATCTCGACATCGAGAGCCGCGAGGCGCTCGAGGATGCGCTCAGCGGCTTCCCGGGAGCCGTGCTGCTCGTCTCTCACGACCGCGCGCTGCTCGACGCCGTCGGCACGCGGACGGTCGCGATCGAGGACGGCTCGCTGCGCAGCTACGTTGGCGGCTGGCCCGAGTACGTGCGGGTCCGCGAGGAGCGACGGGCTGCAGGAGAGCCGGCCAACGGCGGTGTGCGGGTCGACCCCGCCGCGCGCGCACACACGCCCGCGCACGTGCGCGGCGGGGCCGTCGTGGAGACATCGCGACCCCCATCCCCCTCCCCAAAACCAAAACCCAAAGCCAAAGGCCCGTCCAAGAATCGTCTGAACGACCAGCAGAAGGCGGAGCGCGCGATCGAAGATGCCGAGGCCGCGCTGCGCGCCCTGGAAGACGAGCTCGCCGACCCCGCGGCGTGGGCGACGAAGTACGAGGCTGCCAAGTCCGAGGCGCGGCACACCGCCGCGCGGCGCTCCGTCGAGGACGCCTACGCGCGGCTGGAAGCGCTCGTCCAGTAGGCCGTCGAGCCGCCCGGAGTCGCGCGGCGCGCGACTAGACTGCATCGCAGGATGGACGACCGCCTGAAGACGGCGCGCAACATCGCGATCCTGCTGCTGATCGCGGCGGCGGTCGCGTTCCTGCCCGGCGGGGGGCGTGCGGCGAACACATTCGCGACCGTGATCGGCGTCGCTTTCGCCGTCGGAATCGCGTGGGCCGGCATGTGGTTCTACCGCCAGAACCGTGTCGCGATCTACAGTCTTGGAGATCGCCGCCGCGCGCTGCTCTACGGGTCGATCGGGGTCGCCGTCGTGACCGTCGCGGCGAAACCGCGGATGTGGCTGACGGGCTTCGGCGAGTTCGTGTGGTTCGTGTTGATCGGCCTCGTCGTCTACACGCTCGTCGCGCTGTACCGCTACTCGCGCAGCTATTGAGCGAGTCACTCGCCGAACAGCGCCGCGCGCTCCCGGATCAGCCGGGCGTCTACCTGTTCCGTGACGTCAAAGGGCGCGTCATCTACGTCGGCAAGGCCAAGTCGATCCGCAAGCGCGTCGCGTCGCACTTCTCGAAAGCCCAGGGGGGTGGGCGGGGAATCAATTCTCCCGGCCACGCCGAGATGGTGGGCAGCGTCGAGCACATCGAGTGCGTCGTCGTCGCCTCCGAGGCCGAGGCGCTGCTGGCGGAGCAGAGCTTCATCAAGCAGTACCGCCCGCGCTTCAACATCCGTCTGCGCGACGACAAGTCCTACCCGTTCATCGCGGTGTCGCTCGACGAGGACTACCCGCGCGTGTACTTCACCCGCGAGCGCCACCGTCCCGGCCGCGCGTACTTCGGTCCGTACTCCAACGCCAAGCGCGTCCGCGGCACGCTGGATCTGCTCGCGAAGATCTTCATGTTCCGCTCCTGCACCGGGGCCGCGCCGGGTCGGCGCAGCGGCAGCCCGTGCCTGGACTACTACATCAAGCGCTGCGAGGCGCCCTGTGTCGGGTACGTCTCCAAGGAGGACTACCGCCGCTCGATCGACGGTGTCATCGATTTTCTCTCCGGGCGCTACCGCGCGATCGAGCGTGATTTGGAGCAGCGCATGCGCGCCGCCGCCGCCGAGCAGGAGTACGAGCAGGCGACGCTGGAGCGCAACCGCCTGCGCGCGGTGCGCTCGCTGCTCGAGCGCCAGCGCGTCGCCAACGAGTCGATCGGCACGCTCGACGCTGTCGCCGTCGCGTTAGATGGCGTGGAGGCCAACGCGCAGGTCTTCCAGGTCCGCGACGGCGTGCTCTCCGACCGCCAGTCCTTCTATCTGTCGAACGAGACCGAGCGCGAGCTGGGAGAGGTCGCGGAGGAGTTCATGCTCCAGTACTACGCCGGGCACACCTCGATCCCCGCGCAGATCGTGATCCAGCGCGAGCTCGCCGACGCCGACCTCGACGCGCTCGCGCAAGCGCTCGCCAACCGCCGCGACGGGCCTGTCGAGCTGCGCGCGGCGGAGCGCGGGGACAAGCGCCGGATCCTCGAGCTCGCCGAGCGCAACGCGCGCCTCGCCCTCGACCAGGATCGCCTGCGCACCGAGCGCCGCCGCCAGAGCCGTGTGGAGGCGCTGGAGGAGCTCCAGGAGGCGCTCGGCCTCGACGCGCCGCCGGTGCGGATCGAGTGCTTCGACATCTCCAACCTCGGCGGCACGCACACGGTCGCCTCGATGGTCGTGCTCGAGGGCGGGGCGCCGAAGAAGTCCGACTACCGCCGCTTCAACATCCGCAAAGTTGAGAATCCCGCCCGCCCCGACGACTACGCCTCGATGGCCGAGGTCCTCAGCCGTCGTCTCGCGCAGTGGGAGCGCCAGGCCGACCGCTCCCCGCACGACTCCGAGTACGACGCGAGCTTCGCGACGCTCCCCAACGTCGTCGTGATCGACGGCGGCCGCGGGCAGCTCGCTGCCGGCCTCGGCGCGCTGCGCGGCTTTCGCGAGCGCGGCGTCGCGGTGATCTCGCTGGCCAAGCGCATCGAGGAGGTGTTCCTGCCCGGCCGCCGCGCTCCGCTCGTGCTCGACCACCACACGCCGGCGCTGCAGCTCCTGCAGCGCGCCCGCGACGAGGCGCACCGCTTCGCGATCACCCACCACCGCGGCCGCCGCGACCGCGCGATGACGAGCTCGCTGCTGGACGACCTGCCCGGCGTCGGCCCGGCGCGCAAGCGCGCGCTGCTCGCGCGTTTCGGCTCGCCCGAGGCGGTGCTCGGCGCGTCGCGCGAGGAGCTCCAGGCGGTGCCGGGTCTGCCCGCGAAGGTCGCGCGCGACCTGCACGCGAATCTTCATCGCACGGGTTGAGGGGGACGGCTCGCACGGGTTCGCCAGCGCTTAGCCACGGCCGGTGACAAACATGCCTGGTTGCGGCCTGTCGAATTAAGACACTGGTCTGGCCCAAGTCATGATGGGCCAGACCCGATGCCTGGTTCATCGTGTGCCTAGACGCAAATTTACGTTTTGTGGCACGAGCTTTGGTTGATCTGGCTGCGCAGGAAGTAGCCGTTTGCTTTACCCTGGGCATGACCGAAGTAGAGTTCTGGTCCGGCGTACGCTTCGATCCGCATCGGCGTACCGCCTTCTACGATATAGAGTATTTCACCTTTACT
>DASXOX010000027.1:0-2294 GCA_036493975.1 Solirubrobacteraceae bacterium | reverse complement strand
TCTGCGCTCGGGGATCTTCCTCGGGTTCTTCGGCGTTCGCGGTGTCGCGGCCGTGTTCTGCGCCGCGGTTGTCGTCGACGCGCATGCGCTGGCGCCGAAACAGCAGCACGTCGTGGTGTGGTCCACGATCGCCGGCGTGATCGCTTCGATCGCTGTGCACGGCCTGAGCGCGACCCACCTGACAAGAAAGCTGCTCGAGTAGAGCCTCACGCCTCGGCCCCGGGGCGACGATGTGGTTAGACTCGGGCGGTCTAAGGCGCGCCGGGAAGACTGGTCGGCAAAGAGGCTTTTACGCGCCGTATCTTCCACAGCCGACTCGTCCTCCTCCTCGCCTTCGCGTTCGCAGTCATGGGCGACCCGGTCTCATCGGTCGCCTATGCGATCGAGGCGGCGCTGCGAGCCCTGCACGGCGACCTGCTGCTGCTGCTCCCGTCGATCGGGATCGTGCTCGCGATCATCGTGCTGGTCTCGGTCAACTATCACCAGCTGTACGCGCGATTTCCAGAGGGGGGCGGAGACGCGGCCGCGGCGGGGCGGGCGTTCGGCGAGGGGTGGGCGTTCGTGCCGCTCGGGGCGCTGATCGTCGACTACACGCTGACGATCACGATCTCCGTGGCGGCGGGCGCGTCGGCGGTAATCGCCTATGTGCCCGGACTCCAGCCCGAGCGCGTCCCGCTCGCGCTCGTGTTGCTGTGCCTGGTCGCCGGACTGACCTGGTTCGGGCACGGCGGTCGCTCTGTCTTTGGCCTGATGACGGTCGCGTTTCTGGTGGCCAGCACGGCCGTGATCCTGATCGGTTTCCTCGCTCCGCACGCTCACGGCCACGCCCCGCTGCGCGTCCACGACCCGCACTGGCCGCCGGTCGCCGTGCTGCTCGCTTTTCCAGTCGCGATGGCGCTAGCGACGGGCGTCGAGGCGCCGTCGTCGGCGATCGCCCAGCTCGGCCAACTAGACGACCCCGGACGCCGCCGGTTTGGCAGGATCACGCTCTGGCTAATGCTCGCGATCGTTCTGTGGCTGACGATCGGGTTGAGCGTGCTGGCGGTACGGCTGCGCGTCGGCATCCCGCCGGCCAACTCGACCCAGGTCTCGGAGATCGCCCGGACCGCGGCCGGCAACGGCGCGCTGTTCGCCTCCTTCCAACTGACCACCGCTTTGCTGTTGCTCGCGGCTGCAAGCTCCTCCTTCCAAGCCGGGCCGGGACTTCTGAAGGCGCTCGCCGGGGGCGGACATGGGCTTGGGATCCTCCCAGCGCCGCTCGGTCAGGCCAACCGCCACCACACCCCGTACTGGAGCGTCGTCGTGTTCCTCGCCGTTTCGGCGGCCCTGGTCGTGGCCGCGGGCGCCAGGGAGCAGCGCCTGGTGCTGTTCTACGCGGTCGCGGTGTTCCTCGCGTTCCTCGCCGGCCTGCTCGCGATGTGCCGCTTCTTCCGGGCTGAAGGACGCCGCCGGCTGCTCGCCACGAGCGTTCTCGGCGCCGTCGCGGTGACACTCACGCTCGCCCTCAACCTCGCGCGCGGCTATCCGATCGCGTCACTCGCCGCCGCCGGCGCGATCGCAGCCGCGCTATACCACCTATGGGCGCGCGCAGGCAAACCGAGCGGCATCACCGAGGCGGAGCGGCTCGCAGAAGCAGAATCGGAAGCGGAGGCAGCAGAAGCACCGCCAGCTCCCCCGCAGGCACCGATCGCGACCGCGAGCCCAACGAATCTCAAGCCACCACACGCTGAATAGCGTGCTCGCTGAGAACACCGCGGACGCCGACGGCGAGTGCGGCACCGAGCATGTCCCGATGACCCGTGCACTTTGGTCGCGGCGGGCCCGCCCGCGCCGCAAATCGGCGCTTGACGACTCCAGGCCCACGGACAGATCGACAGCGAAAACGACGCAGACCGCCGCCGGGCAGCCGGTCTCGGCGAGACGCTCGATCAGCAGGTTATGAAGCGCTTCGGCCACGACCAGAAGGGAAGCGAGAACGAGCTGATGGGCGCCGCAACGACTCTCTTGAGCGAGCGACAGTCGGTGCGCCGATCATTCCGGGACCGAATCGTGTCGCTCGAGCGCGTCATCGGATGCGTCCTGCGCAAGGTGCCCGCACCTGCCGCTCGCGGAATGTCCTCAGACAGCGGGGGGTGCGCCGGGCTGGTCGGCAGCTTCGCAGGCACGGCGTGCCATGTCGCCCACGTCCGCCTGGGCTGGGGCGCTGTAGATCGGACTGCTCGGATCCTCGATCAGTACGGCGGCGAGCGCCAAGCCTTGGATTGACGCTGCGCGGTCGCTGGCGAGGCGCTCGG
>DASXOX010000026.1:0-3628 GCA_036493975.1 Solirubrobacteraceae bacterium | reverse complement strand
GCGGCTCGATCTGCTCGTCAACAACGCCGGCTTGATGACCGGCGGGCTGCTGGAGGAGCAGGACCTCGATGCGGTGTACGCGATGTTTCAGGTGAACCTCGTCGCCGTCGTGCACCTCACCCGGTGCGCACTGCCGGGCATGCTGGCGCGCGGTCGCGGCAAGGTCGTCAACAACGCCTCGATCAGCGCCTACGCGCACCTGCCGTCGGCGAGCACGTACGCCGCGTCGAAGTCCGGGGTGGTCGCGTTCAGCGAAGCTCTGCGCCGCGAGCTGCGCGGGACGGGTGTGGGTGTGCTGCACCTCGTGACGCCGGGCGTAGAGACGGACATGCTGGCGGCGACACAGGCGGCGTACGCCGCCCACATGGACACCTCGGGGTGGAGCAGCGTCGCGCCCGCAGAGTGGGCCAGCCGGGTCGTCGCGGCCGTCGAAGAGGACAAGCGCGTGCTCGGGCCGGGTGGGAGGCTCGCGGCGGTCAAGCTCGCGGCGGCCGGGCCAGCGACGCTCCTCGACGGGTTGGCGGCACGGATGTTCAGTCGCCGGCCGCGCGCTTAGTGGTGCAGTGGCTTGGCGAGCACGAGCTGCACGTTCTGGATGCGCCGCTCGGCGAAGCCGGCCTCGCAATAGCAGAGGTACAGGGTCCAGAGGCGTTGGAAGCGCTCGTCGTAGCCCAGCGTCGCCAGCCGACGCGCGTTGTTCAGGAAATTGGCGCGCCAGCGCCGCAGCGTCTCGACGTAGTGCGGGGTGATGTCGTCGAGATCGACCGCCCGCATGTCGGTATGGCGCTCCACGTCGCGCGCGATCGCCTGCAGCGAGGGCAGGCAGCCCCCTGGGAAGATGTACGTGTTGGCGAAGCTGCGCGATGCCTTCTCGACCTCATACGCGCGATCGTCGATCGTGATCGCCTGCAGCAGCATCAGCCCGTCGGGTGAGAGCAAGCGCGAGCAGCGCGCGAAGAAGTCCCCCAGGCCCCGCCAGCCGACGGCCTCGATCATCTCGATCGAGACCAGCTTGTCGAAGCTGCCGCGCAGATCGCGGTAGTCCTCGCGCAGCACCGTGACGCGCTCCGCGAGCCCCCTGCGGCGGACTTGCTGTAGCGCGTAGTCGTGCTGCTCGCGCGAGATCGTCGTCGTCGTCACGCGGCAGCCCCTGGTCTCCGCGGCGTGGAGCGCGAACCCGCCCCAGCCGCCGCCGATCTCCAAGACGTGGTCCTCGGGTCCGATCTCGAGCTTGCCGCACACCCGCTCGAGCTTGGCCAGCGAGGCTTCGCGCAGTGTCATCTCGGGCCGCTCGAAGAGCGCACACGAGTAGGACATCGTCGTGTCGAGCATCGCCGCGAACAGCTCGTTGCCGAGGTCGTAGTGGGCCGCGATGTCGCGGCGGCTGCGCGCGCGTGTGCCGCGCCGCGCCAGCGCGCGGGCGCGCTGCGCCGGCAGCAGCAGCGGAGCGAGCCTGCTGCGCACGCCGTCGAGGCGATGCGCGTTGCGCGCCGCGAGCCGGATCACCGCGGTCAGGTCGGGGGAGTCCCACAGTCCCTGTGCATAGGACTCCGCAAGTCCGCGACTGCCGCGTAGCAGCATGCGCCAGGCGCGCCGCGAGCGCACCTCGACGGCTGCCGCGGGCCCCTGCGCCCCGAACCTGTATCCGCGCTCGCCTTCGGCGACGAGCAGACTGCCCCGATCGACGCGGCGCAGCAGTGCGAACGCGAGGACGCGCGCCAGCAGTGCGCTCGGATCGCGCTCGCTCATGCCGCTCGCGGGCGCGGATGAAGCGGCACGCCCTTCAACTTCAGCGCGGCGCCGTGCGCGTAGATCAGTGTGAGCACGCGCAGCGTCGCGAACGGGTAGCGCGCTGTGACATGTGCCAGTGACGCGCGCGTGAGCTCGCGGCGGTGCAAGGCGAGTGTCGCGTCGAACGCCACGCGGCCCTCGCGGTGGCTTGCGATGTGAACCGAGAGCGTCCGCGCCGGCGCCGTCAGACGCCACTCATAGCGGTAGTCCATCCCCATGAACGGAGAGACGTGGAGCGCCTTGGAGACGCTGCCGCCGAGCACCGCGCCTGGGCCGGCCGCGAGCGACGGGTCGTACGGTGAGCCGCCCCGTGGGCCGTCCCGCGCGGGCTCGGGCGCGAGCACGTACGCGTGGCGCTCGCCCCACGGTGTGTTGGTCACCTCGGCGAGCGCGCTCTGCACGCGCTCGCCGGAGGGATCCAGGCAGTAGTAGAAGCTCACTGGGTTAAAGCAATGCCCGCACGTGCGCAGATGTGTGAGCAGCCTGATCGGACCCTCCGGGCGGATCCCGCTTTGGGCGTGCACCGTGTCGCGTACCGCATCGCTCAGCGGTATCGACGGGTCTCCCAGATAGTCGCTCCGGCGGAAGCGCACGAGTCCGGGGCGCCGCGCCAGCAGACGGCCGCCGAGCAGATCGGGCAGCTCGTCGAGGTCGATATAGGCAAGCGCGAGGCGGTGGCGAAGCTCGTGATGGTGAACGGCGAAGCGGCGATGGCGCACGACGCCTTCGTAGATCGCGCTGGCGCTCACAGCCGCGCTCCGAAGCGCTCGGCGACGGTAAGCGCGCTGGTGACGCCGTCCTCGTGAAAGCCCCAGCCCCAGTAGGCGCCGCAGAAGTGAGTGCGATTTCTGCCGCTGATCTCCTCATGTCGTTTCTGTGCGCGCACGCCGGCTGCCGTAAACACAGGATGCGCGTAGGGGATCGTGCGAATCACCTGCGCGGGGTCGATCGCCTCGCTGCGGTTGAGTGTCACGCACAGCTCCCGCTCGGCGCGTAGAGATTGCAGGCGGTTCATGTGGTAAGTGACCGTCGCGCACGTGCGCGGTTGCTCGAGCAGGTGGTAGTTCCAACTCGCCCACGCCCGCCGGCGGCGCGGTAGCAGCGCGGCGTCGGTGTGCAGCACGGCCTCGTTGTGTCGGTAGGGCAGCGCGCCGAGAATCTCGTGCTCGCGGTGGCTCGCATCGGCGAGCATCGCCAGCGCCTGGTCGGAGTGGGTCGCGATCACGACGTGGTCGAAGCGCTCGGCCTCGCCGCCGCGCGGCGTGACGAGCACGTGGCTGTCGTTGCGCTCGATGCTTTGCACCGGCGTGCTCAGCCGCAGCCGCTCGCGCCACGGTGCGACAAGCGCCTGCACGTAGCGCGCCGAACCACCCTGAATCGTGCGCCAGCGCGGGCGCCCGCGCAGGCCGAGCATCCCGTGGTTGTCGAAGAACTCGGCGAGGAAGCGCGCCGGGAAGCTCGACATCTGGCGCGGGTCCGCCGACCACACGGCCGCGGCCTGCGGCACGATCAGGCGGTCGATGAACGCCCGCGAGAACGCCTGCTGCTCGAGCCACTGGCCCAGCGAGGGTCCGTCGCTCTCGCCGGCGAGCAGCTCGCGGGCGGCGCGGTTGAAGCGCACGAGGTCCGCGATCATGCGGTGAAACCACGGCGTCAGCAGGTGCGCGCGCTTGGCGAAGAGACCGTTGGGCGAGGCGCCGCAGTACTCGAAGTCGCCGGCCGTGTCGCTCACGCTGAAGCTCATCGTCGAGGGCTGCCACGCGACCCCCAGTCGCGCGAGCAGGCGTTCGAAGTTGGGGTAGTTGCGGTCGTTGAAGACGATGAAGCCGGTGTCGAC
>DASXOX010000025.1:0-19680 GCA_036493975.1 Solirubrobacteraceae bacterium | reverse complement strand
AGCTTCCCGGTGATGGCGCTCGGGCGCTGTCTGAGCGCGCGGGGGGACGCCGACGGCGCGGCGTGATGCTGCTGCTCGCCGAGGCCCCGCCGGTTGCGCCGGAGGCCGTGATGGCGCGCACGGGTGGCGAGAACTTCCCGGTCGCCAGCCGCGTCCTGCCGCGCGCGTGGCGCGAGCGCCTGCTGGCGCTGTACGGGTTCGCGCGGCTCGCGGACGAATTGGGCGACGCCGACGATCGCTCACCGACCGATCGACTCGCCGCGCTCGACTGGCTTGAGCAGGAGCTCGACCGCGCCTACGCGGGTCGCGCCTCGCACCCGTTGCTTGCCGCGCTCACGCCTGTGCTGCGCGCCTGTGAGCTGCCGCGCGGCCCATTCGTGGCGCTGATCGAGGCCAACCGCGTGGACCAGCGCGTCGCGCGCTACGAGACATGGGAGCAGCTCTTGGGCTACTGCGAGCTCTCCGCGAACCCGGTCGGCGAGCTCGTGCTCGGAGTGTTCGGCAAGGCGACCCCGGAGCGCCTCGTGCTGTCCGCGAAGATCTGCACGGCGCTGCAGCTCGCCGAGCACTGGCAGGACGTCGCGGAGGACTTCGCGCGCGGGCGCGTTTACCTGCCGGCCGAGGATCTCACCCGCTTTGGCTGTGGGGAGGAGGAGTTGAGGAGGATGGGTGGGAGGGCCGGCTGGCCGTTGCGCGGGCTGCTCGCTTTTGAGGTCGCGCGCACCCGCGAGCTGCTCGCGCAAGGGTTTGGTTTGATCGACACGTTGCGCGGGCGTGAGCGCCTGGCGGTGGCGGCGTTCGCGGGTGGCGCGGTCGCGGCGCTACAGGCGATCGAGCAGGCCGGCTACGACGTTCTAGCGGGCCCGCCGCGGGCCTCAGAGGCGCGACGTCTGGCGGCGACAGCGCGTCTGCTGGCTGGGCGGCGCCGGTGAGCGCGGACACGGCGCGGACGCTGATCGCCTACCGGCAGTGCGAGTCGTTGACGCGCGCCGCGGCGGGGAACTTCTACTACGGCATCCGGCTGCTGCCGGCTCCGAAGCGCCGCGCGATGTGTGCGGTGTACGCGTACGCGCGCCGCGTCGATGACATCGGCGACGGCGAGCTCGCGCCGAAGGAGAAGCTGCGCCGGCTGGACACGGTGGAGCGCGCGCTCGGGCGGGCCTCGGTGGAGGACCCGGATCCGGTGATGGCCGCGCTGGCGGATGCGCGCGAGCGCTTCGGCCTGCCCCGGCAGGCGCTCGAGGATCTGATCGCGGGCGTCAGGATGGACGTGCTCGGCACCTCCTACGCGAGCTTCGCGGAGCTCGAGCCCTACTGCCGGCGAGTGGCGGGCTCGATCGGGAGGCTGTGCCTGGCGATCTTCGGCACCCGCGCGCCCGCGGAGGAGGTCGAGCCGATGGCCGACGCGCTGGGGGTGGCGATGCAGATCACGAACATCGTGCGCGACCTGCGCGAGGACGCCGAGCACGGTCGCGTGTACCTGCCGACACGGGATCTCGTGCGCTACCACCTGCACGACGATGGCGCCCTGGACGCGCCGGCGCTGGCGGCGTTGGCGCGCGAAGGGACGGTTGCCGACGCACAGGTGATCGCGGGCTTCGACGGCGGCGACGTGGGGCAGTTGTACGCGCTGATGCGCTTCCAGTGCCTGCGCGCGCGCGGCTGGTTCCACCGCGGCCTGGTGCTGCTGGGGCACCTGGACCGGCGCAGCGCGGCGTGCGTGCTGGCGATGGCGGGCATCTACCTGCGCGTGCTGCATCGCATCGAGGAGCGCCCCGACGCTGCGCTCGCGCGGCGGGTGTCGCTCAGTGCACACGAGAAGGCGTGGGTGGCGAGCCGCGCGCTCGCCGGCAAGGGCGTGCCCGAGCAGCACCCCGCGGAAGTCCTGCGGGAGGAAGACTGAGCGCGCGCGTCGCGGTGATCGGCGGCGGGCTCGCGGGGATCGCGGCGGCGCTCGATTGCGCAGCGGCGGGCGCAGAGGTGACGCTCGTCGAGGTCCGCCCGCGGCTTGGTGGAGCGGCGTACTCGTTCGAGCGCGATGGCCTGCGGATGGACAACGGCCAGCACGTGTTCCTACGATGCTGCACCGCCTACCGCGCGCTGCTGGCGCGGATCGGCGGCGAGGCGGGGGTACGCGTGCAAGAGCGCCTGGAGATCCCCGTGCTCAGCCCCGGCCGGCCCGCCGCAAAGCTGCGGCGCTCGGGGCTGCCGGCGCCGCTGCATCTCGCGGGCGCGCTGGCGCGGTACCCCCACCTGACGGTCCGCCGTCGCGTCGGGGCGGCGCGCGCGGCGCTGGCGCTCGGGAGGCTTGACCCGGGCGCTCCCGGGCTCGACGCACAGAACCTCGGGGAGTGGCTGGCCGCTCGGGGGCAGGACGCGGAGGCGGTCGCGGCGCTGTGGGATCTGATCGCGCTGCCGACGCTCAACCTCCCGGCGTCGCAGGCGTCGCTGGCGCTCGGCGCGTTCGTCTTTCGCAAGGGACTGCTGGAGCGCGCCGACGCGGGGGACATCGGTTTTCACCACCGGCCGCTTAGTGAGATCGTGGGCGACCCGGCCGAGCGCGCGCTGCGCGCGGCGGATGTGCAATTGCGGCTCGGCTGGCGCGCGGGAGCGGTGCGGCGGACCGCGACGGGATTCGAGGTCTCACGCGGCGGCGCGTCGAGCGGCGCGGCCGAGGATGAGGACGAGCGCGAGGAAGAATCGAGGGTCGCCGTGGCGTCTGGCGGCGCGCAGGATGACGGTCTGAGCGTGGAGGCGGTAGTCGTGGCGCTGCCGCACGCGCGCGCGGCGCGGTTGATCGAGCCGCTCGACTCCGCGGCAGCAGCGCGTGCGGGGAAGCTGTGCGGGGAGCCGATCGTGAACCTCCACGTGGTCTACGATCGCGTCGTGTGCGAGCAGCCCTTCGTGGCGGGCGTGCGAACCCCGGTGCAGTACGTGTTCGACCGCAGCGACGCGGGCGGCGTGGGGGAGGGGCGCCAATACCTGGCGATCTCGCTCTCAGGCGCGGAGCGCGAGATGGGGATGAGCGTGAACGCGCTGCGCGAGCGCTTCGTTCCGGCGCTGGCCGAGCTCTTGCCGCGGGCACGCGATGCGCGCGTCGAGCAGTTCGTCGCTACGCGTGAGCATTCGGCGACATTCCGCGCGGCGCCGGGCAGCGCGGCGCTGCGCTGCGGGCCACGCACGGCGGTGCCGGGTCTCGCGCTCGCCGGCGCGTGGACGGCTACAGGCTGGCCGGCGACGCTCGAGGGAGCGGTGCTGAGCGGGCACGCCGCTGCGCGTTGCGCGCTGGAGGGGGTTGACGTGGAGTTGGCCGGATGAGCGAGCTCCTGATCGCCGCGCCGTTGCGACTGGAGGCGACGATGATCCGCGCAGGGCTGCGCGCGGCGCGCACAACGGCGTCTGGCACACCGACGGCGCGCGTACTGCAGACCGGTATGGGCCCCCGACGATCGCGGGAATCGGTCACGGTGCTGGCAGCGGACCCGGCGCGGCGCCTGCTGGTGATGGGCTTCGGGGGCGGGCTGGACGAGCTCGGCGAGGTCGGCGACGCGGTCGTCGCGGACGCGGTGCTGGGGCCCGACGGCGAGCGCGTGGAGTGCGCCGGCGCCGAGGAGCTCGCAACGGCCCTGTTGAGGGGCGGGATGACAGTGCGGCGTGGGGTCGTGGCCTCGGTAGAGCGCATCGCGATGGGCGACGCGCGCACGCGCCTGCGCGAGCGCGGGGCGGCGGCGGTGGACATGGAGTCGGTGTGGCTCGCGCCCGCAGCCGCAGAGCGGCCATTCGCGGTCGTGCGGATCATTTCGGACACACCCGGGCGCGAGCTTACGCGGCCGCTGGCGACGGTCGCGGGCGTGGCGCTAGCTTCGGTGGGGCTGCGGCGCGCCGCGAGGTGTCTGCCGGCGTGGGCGTCGCTCTAGGCCACTTGGAACTGCCTACGACTGGTGTGAGTGATCGCGCCGCTGCGCCAGTGCAGGGTCAGTGTGTAGTTGCCAGGTGGTAGTGGATCCCGCGAGTACAGCGCGAGTTGGCCAGCCGCCAGCTTGCCTGTCGCATACATATGCCCCGAGCGGGTCAGTGAGGCGCTCGCGATGATGTTTCTCGGCAAGCTCAGCGGGTTGCGGCCGAGCTGGCTCGTGCACGCGGTGCGCACCGCTGGTCCGTGCGCGGGACCGTGCCCCGGCGCGCCGACCCGGTGTGCCGTGCAGTTCATGAACCGGGTCTCTCCGGCGGCGCCGCGCCTACCGGCCGGTCCGCGCTTGCCGGTCGCGCTGCGCGGGCCCACCTCACCCGGCGTGCCGGCTGGGCCCTGTGTTCCCTGTGCTCCGTTTGTGCCTGGAGGCCCTTGTTCGCCGGTTGCGCCCTGTGCTCCGTTCGGCCCCGTAGCGCCCTGCGATCCCTGCGGCAGCGAGCCTCCGGTGCCAGACAGCGCTACGGGCGCCGGCGCTGAGGCGGCGTTCGTCTGTAGCGTGAGGGTCGCGCTGCTCGCGCCCTGCGCTTGGGGATCGAAGCGCACTGAGATTTTGCAGCTCGAGCCCACGGCGACAGGCGTCTGACAGCGATTGTCGAGCAGGTAGTCGTCGGGGTTCGTGCCGCCGAGCGTCGCGCTCGAGACGACCAGCGGCGCGGCGCCGCCGTTGGTCACGGTCAGAGTCTGTGCGGTGCTGGCCACGCCCTGCGGCTGGGTGGCGGTGAATTCCAGCGAGCCGCCGCTCAGTTCGGCAGTCGGTACGGCGTAGGTGATCGTGATGCCGCTGGGCTGCGCGGTCGGCGTGGGAGCTTCGGTGACCGTGACCGACGCGGCGGCGAAACTGGAGCCGCCGCCACCACCACCGCCGCGGCAGCCCGCGCCGCCGCCGCCACCACCGTAGTAGCCGCCGCCACCACCGCCGCCGGCCGAGGAACCGGTAAATCCCACTTCGGGGAAGTTGCCTCCCTGCCCACCTTGACCGAAGGTGCCGGCGAGCCCCGCTTCGGGCTGTCCTTCACCGGCGCAGTCGGGCTGCTTGGTCCCACCAGCGCCTCCGGCGCTCTGGGTCCCGGCGCCTCCACCACCGCCACCGTCGAACCCTGGGTTGGGCGAGCCCGCCGCGCCCGCGTTGCCGCCGTTGCCGCCCTCCTGGCCGGCGCCGCCGCCACCACCGGCGATCATGAGCTCTGATTCTGCCTGGAACCCCTGGCTAGGGGCGCTCCGCGCGAGTGCTGAGGCGCCGCCGCCACCACCACCCGAGATGACCCCGGCGACCCCGGCGCCGCCCTGGCCGCCACCTCCGGTGCCGCCGGCGCCGGGGATGTTTCCTCCTCCGCAGCTTGGTATACCGCCCGGGCCCCCGACGCCAACCTCGAGCGACTCGCCGGCGGACACGGGGATGGTTGCGCTCATGCTGGCGCCCTCTCCGCCGCTGGCCGCATCGCAGCTCGCGCCGCCGGCAGCTCCGATCGCGGTGACCGAGATGCTTGCGATGCCGGCGGGCACCGCGAAGACGTAGACCCCCGGGGAGGTGTAGGAGGTCGTGGTGGTCGGTTCTGTCGCCGCGGCGACCGTTGGTCCGAGACCCGCCCCGAGGACGCCCGCCGTCACGAGCGCGGGCAGGATGCGCAGTGCGCTTCGGCATGGGCGGATGATGTTCGCGGCGGTCGATGCGGGCACGGGCATGCAGCTCTCCTCGAGGGTCGATCCGTTCGCGCGAGCGAACCGTTGTCGCTGCCATCGGCCGGGACGGCAGCGCACTTGAGGTAAGTACGAGTATCCATCCTGGGTTCGCAAGGGAATACGCGGCGACGATCGTCTACTGTGACGGGGCATGGCGGCGCGGATGAAACAGAGCACGCGCATGGGTTGGTACCTGATGCGCCAGCGCCTGGCTCGTAGAGAGAAGTTCCCGCTGATCGTGGAGCTGGAGCCGCTGTTCCAGTGCAACCTGGAGTGCGCGGGCTGCGGCAAGATCCAGCATCCCGAGCACACGCTGAAACGGCGGATGTCGGTCGAGCAGGCGGTGGGGGCGATCGAGGAGAGCGGCGCCCCGATGGTCTCGATCGCGGGCGGCGAGCCGCTGATCCATCCCGAGATCCACACGATCGCGGCGGAGCTCGTGAAGCGCAAGAAGTTCGTGTACCTGTGCACGAACGCGCTGCTGCTGGAGCGCAAGCTCGACAACTTCAAGCCGAGCCCGTACTTCGCGTGGGCGATCCATATGGACGGCCTGCGCGAGCGTCACGACGCCTCGGTCGAACGCGAGGGTGTCTTCGACAAGGCGGTCTCGGCGATCAAGGCGGCGCAGGCGAGCGGCTTTCGCGTGACGACGAACACGACGTTCTTCACGCATGACTCGCCCAAGACGGTGCGCGAGGTGCTGGACTTCCTCAACGACGAGCTCGGCGTGGACGAGATGATGATCTCGCCGGCGTACGCGTACGAGAAAGCCCCGGACCAGGAGCACTTCCTCGGGGTGCGCCAGACGCGCGAGCTCTTCAGCGAGGCATTCGCGGATGGCCGCCGCAAGCGCTGGCGGCTGAACCACAGCCCGCTGTTCCTCGACTTCCTCGAAGGCAAGGCTGAATTCGAGTGCACCGCATGGGGGATCCCGAGCTACTCGCTGTTCGGCTGGCAGCGCCCGTGCTACCTGATGTCCGATGGCTACGCCAAGACATACAAGGAGCTTCTGGAGACCACCGACTGGAGCAAGTACGGTCGCGGTCGCGACCCGCGCTGCGAGAACTGCATGGCGCACTGCGGGTATGAGCCGACGGCGGTCCTGCAGACGACGCGCTCACTGCGGCAGTCGCTGCGCGCGATGGTGGGGTGAGGGGACGGCGTTGTCGAACCCGGACTCGGGGAACATGGGCGAGTGTAAGTCGTACACCTCACAGAAAGGCACCTCATGGACCCCGATGCCCCGTATCCCGTGCAGTACTCGGTCGACTACCCGGACCGGCCGCTCAGCCGCCTGACGACTTTCTTTCGCCTGTTCATGGTCATCCCGATCGCGATCGTGATCGCCCTCATCGAGGGCGGCAGTTACGCCTATGGTGGCGGGAGGGCCGCCGGGACTATCGGCGCTGCCGGCCTCGTGGTGCTGCCTACACTGCTGTTGATCCTGTTCCGCCAGAAGTACCCACGCTGGTGGTTTGACTGGAACCTCGAGCTGATGCGGTTCTCCGCCCGGGTCGGCGTCTACCTGGCGCTGATGGAGGATCGCTACCCCTCCACGGACGAGCATCAGGCGGTACATCTCGAGTTTCCCTATCCCGACGCACGCAACGACCTAAACCGCTGGCTGCCGCTGGTCAAGTGGCTGCTGGCCATCCCCCACTACGTGGTGCTGTTCTTTCTCTACATCGCTGCGTTCTTTGTCGTAATTGCGGCCTGGTTTGCGATCCTCCTGACCGGTCGCTTCCCGCGCGGGATGTTCGACTTCCTCGTCGGCGTCGGCCGCTGGACCAACCGGGTGATCGCCTACGCCCACGTATTGGTGACCGATCGCTACCCGCCGTTCCGCCTCGCCCCGTAGAGTTCCACGGCGTCCACGCCCGATAGGCGGTCGCGATCCGTCCATCGAAACCCATATGATGCCCCCTCGTGAAGCGCCTCGGGGGGTCCGGGACCTCAGCTCGCTACGCCATCCGATCTGTCGGGCTGCTCGCCCACAGGCGCGTGCGTCGGCTGCTGTTGTGCGGCGTGTTGGTTGGCGGTGCAATCGCACTTGGTGGCTGTGGCGATACGGCCGAAGCTGGCTTGAGGGACGGGTCCTTGAGGGCAACCGCGGCCACGTCGGCTCCGGTGGCACTTCATCTGGACACCGGCAGCTATTCGCTCGCGAGCTCGACCACGACGATCACGGGCACCGCGACCCGCGGCTCGCGGGTAACCGTCAACGGACACCGGGCCTCGATGCGGGGCGATCACTGGGGCGAGACGCTGTATCTGCACCTCGGCTCGAACAGGGTGAACGTGAAGGCGACCCTGAAAGGCCGTCGCGCTACTCGCAAGACGATCACTGTCACGCGAGAAGAAACCAGCGGGGAAATCGAAGTCAGGACGCCAACTCCCGAAGCTAGAACGGAAGCCCCGCAGAGCACAACCCCTCAGCCGACAACGACCGCGACTTCCACGCCGGCGGAAGCCTGCACCAACGGCACCTACGTCAACTCGGCGGGCAATACGGTGTGCAGCCCCGAGGAAAGCCCGAGCGCTCCGGCGGGCGCAACTGCGCAGTGCGCCGACGGCACCTACAGCTTCAGCCAGTCCAGGAGTGGCACGTGCTCTCACCACGGCGGCGTCTCGCGGTGGCTTTCCTGACGTCTCCCGAGGGGGTGCGAGGCCGAGGAGGCTGGGTCTGGGCATGATCGGTGGTGCATCTCGCGTACATCGGCTTACGCGACGCGCCCCTCGTAAAGGTATCTGCAGCGGATCCGATTATCGGTGCCATGAGGACATCGCTCCTGCCGCTCCCCGCTGGGGTCAAGTCGGCCGAGCGGCGTGCGCAAGCGGCGGCGAGGGCGCTGCTGCCGCTGTCCCGAGACCTTGGGCGCACCGAGCGCCGTGTGCTGGGCACCGCGACGGCGCTGCTGATCGCGTGCATCGCGGTGTCCGCTGCCCACGCCGCTTTCGGACTCGGGGGTCACGCGTGGGCTGAGCCGATCCGCGACTGGTTGACCTCCGCGGTGTACATCCTGGTAGGGATTGTGGTGTGCTGGCGCGCGCTGCGCACTACCCAGGCGCGACGCTCGTGGATGATCTTCGCGGTCGGCATCTCGGTGTACGGCTTGGGCAACGTGCTGTGGGCAGCGTGGGTCGAACACCTTCCCGATCCGCCGATCCCCTCGATCTGCGACGGGATGTGGTTGATGCTCTATCCGGCGTGCTACGTCGGAATCGTGGGTCTGGCGCGACTGCGCGAGCGGCGGGTGCCGGCGCGCATGTGGCTCGACGGGCTGGTAGCCGGTCTGGGGATCGCGGCGGTCGGGGCGGCGATCGTGGTGCGCCCGGTCTTGGCATCGGTGTCGGGCGACACGGCGGCGGTTGTCACGGAGATGGCGTACCCGATCTGCGATCTCATGCTGGCTGCGCTCGTGGTGGGTGTGTTGGCGCTCGGCGGCTGGCGTGTGAACCGCATGTGGGCGATGTTGGGCATCGGCTTCATCGCGTTGGCTGTCGCCGACTGCATGTACGCGCTGCAGGTAGCGGGCGGAGCGACGGCGCCGAGCAGCATGACGAACACGACCTACGACGTCGGCGTATTGCTGCTCGCCCTGGCGGCATGGCAGCCCGAAGCGGCTCCGCAGACCGACACGGTGCCGACCGGAGCGGTGCTGGGCATCCCGGCGGCATTCGCGGTGAGTGCGCTGGGGTTGCTCCTGTACGACCATTTCAGCCGTCTCGATCCGCTGGCGTTCGTGCTGGCGATGCTCACGATCTTGGCGGCGATCGCGCGCACGGCGCTCACCTTCAGAGACGTGCGCGCGCTAGCGGAAACACGCCGGCAGGCGCTCACGGACGATCTGACATCGATGCCTAACCGCCGCCACTTCCTGCGCTGTGTGCGCGACGCGATCCTGGCGACCAACGTGGCGGGCGGCAGCGTGGCGCTGCTGCTGGTCGATCTGGACCACTTCAAGGAGCTCAACGACACGCTCGGCCACGACGCGGGAGACCAACTGCTGTGCCAGGTCGGCGAACGCCTGCGCGCGGTGCTGCGCGGCAGCGACACGGCTGCGCGCCTGGGCGGGGACGAGTTCGGCGTCGTGCTTAGCGACGCGGCCGACGAAGCCAGTGCGATCGCGGTGGCCGAGAAGATCCTCAGGGCGCTCGGAGAGCCGTTCCCGATCAAGGACGTCGGGCTGCGTGTGACGGCCAGCATCGGCATCGCGCGCTTCCCCGAGCAGGCCGAGAACGAGGAACAGCTGATGCAGCACGCGGACGTCGCGATGTACGACGCGAAGGCGGCGCGCTCGGGCTATGCGTGTTACGCGCGCGAGCGCGACAAGCACTCGCTGGAGCGCCTGACCCTGGCCGGCGAACTGTCGCGGGCGCTGGAGGCGGGGGAGATCGAAGCGCACTTCCAGCCCAAGGCGCTCGCCGACAGCGGGACGATCGTGGGGGTCGAGGCGCTCGTGCGCTGGCGCCATCCCGAGCGCGGGTTGATCGGGCCGGCGGAGTTCGTGACGGTCGCTGAGCAGGCGGGTCTGGGGAGGGCGCTGACGCGCCGGATGTTGGAGCTCGCGTTGGGCCAGCTGCGCAGGTGGCGCGATACGGGCCTCGCGATCCACGTCGCCGTGAACACAACGGTCGCCGACCTCCAGGACACCCAGTTCCCGGCCGAGGTAGCGGAGCTGCTGGCCAAGCACGGGCTGCCCCCCGAGGCTCTGATGCTGGAGGTGACCGAGAACATGGTGTTGGCCGATCCCGTGCGCGTCGGCGATGTCCTGGCGCAGCTCGGGGAGCTCGGTCTGGGTTTGTCGCTGGATGACTTCGGTACGGGCTTCTCCTCGCTCGCCCACCTGAAGGCGCTGCCGGTCGGCGAGGTGAAGATCGATCGCTCGTTCGTCGGCCGCATGACGACCGATACGGTGGACGCGGCGATCGTTCAGGCGACGATCCAGCTAGCCCACAGCATCGGCATCCGGGTAGTCGCGGAGGGCATCGAGGACGAGGAGACGTGGCGCTCGCTGGTGGCCAACCACTGCGAGATGGTGCAGGGGTATGCGCTCTCGCGGCCGCTGCCCGCCGATGAGTTGGATGGGTTGCTGCGCGCGAAGCCGTCTCTCGCGCCGGCCGTGGGGCCATCTGCGACTGGTGTCTAGCGGGCGCCGCCCCCCTACAGGCCGTCCCGGCGTCGGCCGATGCGCGCCGAGAGTATGAGGAAATCGCTACTTATCGCTATCTGTGCTTGTGTCCCCGTCACGCTGCTTGGCGTCGTGCCTACCGCGATGTCGCAGCCGAAGCCATCCGCGCACGAGGCAGTGATCGGCGGCGCCTCCGCGCAGCCGAGTGCGTTCGCGTCGGTCGCGGAGATCCTCGACATCCGTGGCAACGAGGTCGGTGAGTGCACCGGCACAGTAGTTGCCCCGACACTCGTCCTGACGGCGGGGCACTGCGCGGTGAACATGCGGACGGGCAGGGTGAACAAGGCGTCGGGGTATCGCGTCCTGACCGCCTCTGCGTCCGGGAGCGCCGAACGGCAGGTCGCGATGGTCTCCGCGGTGCTCGTCTACGAAGGCTTCGCGCGGCGCGTGGACGACCGCGACGCAGCGTTGCTGGTGCTCTCTTCGCCGACGAGCGCCCCGGCGGTGAAGCTCGCGGGGGCCGGTGCGCGCGCGGCGTCGCGCTCGGGCGGTCCGCGGGCGGGTCTGACGGCGACGATCGCGGGCTGGGGAAAGACGACTTGGACGCAGTCGCGCCCGACCGCCGAACTGCAGTCGGCGACGACGGTGGTGCAGCGTCCGCGGTGGTGCCGGCGCAACGCGCCCCCGTTCTACAAGCGCAGCGAGATCTGCACGATCGACCCACCGGGCTACGCGACGGGCGCGTGCAACGGCGACAGCGGCGGCCCGCTGCTGGCGCCGAACGACTCCGGCACCGGGTTCGTGGAGATCGGGATCGTCGTGCACGGCTACCAGCGCTGCTCGACGCGGCGCCCGTCTGTGTTCACGCGCGTTGAAGCGATCGCGCCGTGGGTGCAGACATGGATCGATGCCTACCGCTCACCAGCGCCGCCGACTTTGCCGACTCCGCCGGCGCCCTCGCCATCGGCGCCACCGTCGGGCGCGGGCGAATCGCTTGCGCCGGCCGCCTGACGTCAGCGCCGCCTGAACTTGAGAGTCGCCGAGGCTCGTTCGTGGAAGTGGCCGGCACGGGGGGTGTAAATCGCGTGCAGCGTGACACTCAGACGGTGGTGGTGTCGGAGCAGGAGTCGCCCGCCCGTGTGGGTGAGGCGAGTGATAATCGTGATCGTGCGGGAGCGCGCGATGCGGCGATTCTTCATTTTTAGGTAGCGGCCGCTGAGCGTTACTCGGCCTGCGCCGGGCACGCGCAGCTTGACCTTGACCTGCTTCCCTTTGACTCTGTGGCTGAGGATCGCGAACGGGCAGCCACGTACCGCGATCGCGGTGTTTCGCGTGATCTTCGCGCCGCTCTGGGCCACGATCGTGGTGGGCGCCTGCAACGGGGTGCGGCAGAGATCGCCGTTGGCGCTGAGCACCGATAGCGGTCCGGCGGGAAGGCTGACCGCGACACCTGAGATCGGCACGTCGGGGAGCGATTCGAACGTGGACGTGGTGATCCCGGTGCTCGAAATGTGCGTGTGGCCGACGAGCACGACCTCGACGCCGTCACCGCGGAGGATCAGATCCAGGTCGGGGAACGCTTGGCCGCCGTGGGAAACCAGGTAAGCGGGGCCGGTCAGCTTGTCGGGGAGGACCGGCGTGGAGACAGTTGCGGTTCCGACGCGCGAGGTGTCGGGGCATGCTCCAGGCGGGCTCGCGACTTCGAACGTCGCCGCCGGGCAGGCTTTCTGCAGTGTCGAGAGGCGTGACGGCAGCTGCTTGGGAAGCTGCAACTGGACCTCGCGGATGTTCGCCTCGTGGGCGCCCTGAACGATCGTCACTTCGAAGCTCGCACCGTTCAGCCTGGAGGTCTTCGCGCCTGTGTAAGCGCTGAAGCTCGGCTTGAACGGCAGCTTGCCGCATTCGCCGACCTGCAGGGGTGTGGAGAGCGATTGCTGCGTTCCAAGCGTCGAGCGCAGCGCGGAGTCGGTGGAGAGCGGCGCGCAACTGGTGGGGTTGAACATGAAGTTGGAGCGATTCACGGTGACGCTGAGCGTCTTCAGGCGTAGCGGGACGCCGCCTTCGATCGTCGGCAGCCCACTCGTGACGAACACACGTCCGCTGTACATTTCCACGCCGATTCCCGCGCGGGTCACGACATTCCCGAGATTGAACGGGCCGGCGGCTGCGGGTGTGACGACCGACAGGCCGTAGGGGTAACCGCCGTATGGGCCCGTGAGGTAGACGCGGCCGGTGAACGGGTACGGTTCGGGGCCCGCGCCCGCGGTGACGTTGGCCTGGCCGACTTCGCTGCTCGCGGGACATGTACCCGTGCTCGCCTGCGGTTCGGGGCACAGGGGCACCGATCGGATCGTGCCGAGCAGGCCCGCCGGGAGCACGGTGCGCAGCTGGGCCAGGTACTGCTGTCCGTCGCTGCGCGCGAGGTTGAGGGTAAAGGATGTCTGTGCGCCGGCGGCCGTCGTTTTGTCTACCGTGCTTTGCGAGAGGCTGAAGGGAGGCGGGGAGGGGCAGGGGGCGGTTGCGCTGCCGCTCGCAACGGTGAACCCGGTGACTTCGGCCGCCGTTGGCGAGGCGCTGCTGTAGGGGGTTATGTTGGCCGCGGGCGTCGCCGGACCGCAGCTCAGCGGGTTGGCGAGCGGCGCGCGTGGACCGGGGTTGAGCGTGATGAGGAAGTCTTCGAAGGGCACCTGCGGGTCGTCGGTGAAGATCGCGGTGAGGCGTCCGGTTGTGCGGTTCGCTTTGACATGGCCTTCCAGGCGCACGCCGACGCCGTAGTCGGAGGCTTCGGCCGCGATGAAGATCCGGTACTCGCGACCGGATTCAGGGTCGAGACTTTCCTGGGTGCCGAGGAAGACGCTGCCGTTCAGCGTGCCGTTGGGGATCCCGGGCGCATTCACGCTGACGGTGCCCAGTGTCGAAGCGGCTGGGCATTCGACGGGGTGGTTGGAGCCGAGCCAGATTTGGGCGGTCGTACACGCCTGCAGACCGTGGGCGGCGGAGGGATCGAGCGTCATCCCTTCGGGCAGCGTCACTTCGGCATTCTGCACGTCGGGGGAGTTGGGTTTGGCGGGTTCGGTCGTGGTCTGCGGGATGTGCAGGTCGATGCTCGCACCATCGGGCTGGTCGGGTTGGATGTTCGCCGCTTTCACATTCAGGGAGGGGTCAAAGCTGAGCGCGCCGCAGCCGGTTGCTGTGAGCGGCGTGCCGTTTTCCAGTCTTGTTTCGGTGGGGTCGGCGATGAAGCTGCCGGCGCTTTCGTAGGAGTCGACGTGCAGCCAGGTGGTCTGCGGGCGCGAGCACACATCCCGCGAGCTGGGCATCGTGATGAACGCGTTGTCGGGCGCGGCGGCGTTGTGTTCGTGCGGTACGCCCCAAAAGATCAGCTTGGATTTGATCAGTTCGGGTTCCTGTGGGATTTCCTGGATCTTGAAGAACTCGTGGTAGTCGCCGGAGGGCGCGCCGCTGCTTTCGCTGGTTTGGAGTTCGTGGTGCCAGCTGATGGAGCCCTCGAGATAGATCACGCTCTGCAGGTGATGTCCGGTGACGCTTTCCGCGAGCGCCAGCGTCGCGCTCTTGACCTCCACGCCAAAACGCGCGGGCTCACCCGGTCGATGTTCGACGTTGAAAACGGGAAAGCTTTCGGTGACGGTGCTCTTGATGCCGAGCGCCAGTTCGGCGGTGCCGATCGCTTCGTCTTCACCGACCTGGCTTGCTGGGGGGCAGGAGAGTTTTTGGATCGCTTCTTCGGAGCACCCAGGCACCGCTTCGGGGTTGACTGCCAGGCCGGACGGGAGGTCGACGCGGGCGTCCCTCACGTGCCCATCGGGTTCTTCGGCGAGCCCAGCGGAGTGCGCGTTGAAGGCGAAATTGGTGATCCCGAAGTTCGGATGGCCAGCGGCCTGAGTGTAGAATTCGGCTTCCGGGTCTTTGCCTTCGACGTTGCAGCTGGACTGCTTGCAGGTTCCGGCTTCCCAATGGGAGATGCCGAACGCGGCGAGCGCACTCTGGGTAGGGAAGGCAAATGCCATCGCGGCTAGAGCGCCCGCAAGAGCCGCCGGTCGGACAAAGGTGGCGCTGCCCGCTGAGTCTCGCGCCCCCCTGCCGCGGGGGCGAGCGTTGGAAAACCTCATCAAGTGCTCCTCTCCTACCAGATTCGTTCTGGTTCACCTTGAGCACGACTGCTTTACCCCGCGCGGGGTGTTTCTAACGCGGGGGTCGCTGATCGCACGGCTGTCTACCCGTGGCCGGCGCGTGCGACCGCGTGGCGACGGCTGCGATCAGCCTTTGCGTTGGCGCCCGCGCCGATGGGAGGGCCGGTGATGCGCGGCGAGCCGCAACGGATGCAGCCGCATCTTTGTCGCAGGTCCGGGCAGTAGGTTGGGCCCGCCGTCGGCGACGACGGTTGCGGTAAAGCTCTCGAACGGAAGCACGTTGGTCAGCGTCACGCTGCGCCCGGAGGCCTTGCGGTCGAAGCGCTGCACGCGTCCGTCGCTGCCCTCGACGGTGATCTTGTAGAGACGGGCGCCGGCGGTGGGCCGCCAGGTGAGCAGTGCGGTGGTGCCGTGCCGTGAGATCCGCGCGCCGCGCACGCGCCCGCCGCGGGCGGCGCTGGGTGCGGTGTAGTGCCCGGCGGTCAGCACACGGACGGGAGCGCCTTCGCTGTTCAAGAGATATGCGACGATCCGGCGGCGGCGTCCAAGGGCGTCCTGCGGGGTAAAGCGCAAATTGCCGCGGGCGGCGGACGCGACGCCGAGCACGTGCGTGCTGTCGCGGCCGCGTTCGACGAAACGCACCTTGGTGCCGGGGACAAAGTGGACGATCTTGTAGGCGAGCGTCCGGCGCCGCCCGCGTGCGCGGCGAACATGCACGCTGACGCTCGCGGGTGGCACTTCTTCGGCGACTTCGAGCTTGCTGACCGCGGGCGAGCCGGGCGCGGTTTGGATGCCCCATTCCCCGCCCTGCGGGTGGCGCAGCAGCACGATCACCTGGTTGTGGTCGGGAAGAATCGCGCTGAAGAAATGACCGTCGTCGCCGATCATGTGCCCGGGGGCGGCGGGCGTCGTGTAGGTCTGACCGCTGGGGCTCGTTAGCGTCACGATGGGTGTGCCTGAGGTCGAGGTGAGTCGCAGCTCCTGGCCGAGTGTGTGCGGGGGCAGCGAGAAGCTTTCACCGGCCGCGGCGGCTGCCGTGTCGTGCACTTGTCCTGTCGAGGTCCCCGGCGTGAGTTGACCCAAGCCATTCGCGGGGCCGCCTACCGGGAAGTACAGCGATTCGCCGCCGACGAAGCCACCTTTGTGTTCCTTCTTGGGCTTCTGCTTGTACTGTTTGAGCTGGTCGCTGCAGTTGCTGTCGCCGTAGCCGCCGCCGTCGACGCTGCCGTCTTCCATGCTGTAGCGGCCCTGCACGCCCCAGCTGTAGCCGAAGGTGTTGAAATCGAGGCAGCCGGAGATGTATTTGTTGTTTACGAGTCCCGCGACTTCGGCGCTGATTTCCCAGAGCTTCATGTAGACGTTGCCTTCGGCCTGCCACAGGCCGCTTTCCGGTTCATCCCAGAAGCCGAGTCCCCCGCCGACGCTGACGATCGGGTTTTCGCCGAACGGCAGCTTGAGGTCGATCTTCAGCTGTGCGTCGATGTAGCCGTCGGAGTAGACGTCCGCGGCGAGCGTCGCGATCGGGTTGTCTTTCAGCGAGAGCTGGCCCTGGCCGCCGAAGAACCCAAGTTCTTCGCCTTCGGGTTCGCGGTACTTGAAGGACAGCGTGAGCTCCAGTTGCGAGGCGATGCTCGCGCCGATCGTGCCGCCGAACGCGAACGGTTCCACGCCGATCGAACCGCCGAGCTTGTTGAGGTACACGCCCGCATACAGAGGGATGCCCGGAGGCGGCGCGACGAACACCAGCGACGCGGAATGGAACTTGCCTTTCTTGAAAGCGAGTTCCCCTTCGAGCGCGGGTTCGCCGAGCGGCCCGAACACGATCTTCCCCTTCGCCTGCCAGGTGTCGCGCTTTGATTCTTCGGGGGAGTCGGGGAAGTAGTAGACGAAGGAGGCCTGCTTGACGGTGAAGATTTCCTCCAGGCCGGCTTCGGGGATCGTGAACTTCAGCGAGTTGAGGTTGATGCCGGTGGGGTCGGCCTCGACCTCCAGGGCGCCGGTCGCTTCGAAGATCCCTTTCAGCCGCAGGCCGACCTGGACGTCGATCAGCGCCTGACCTTTGTTGTTGAGGTAGATGTCGATCTGCCCCTGCAGGGGGAAGTCGCCGGGGAGCGTCGCGCAGGCGGTGTTTTCGTGCGCCGGCGGGCAGCAGTTGGCATGTTTGCTTTCCGCGCCGCTGCACTGCTGGCCGGCGCCGATCGCCATCAGCAGCGTCTTGGAGGTGGCTTCGTTGCCGGCGGCGTGTGCGCGGAAGCCGTGCGCGAATGGCACTTTCAGGTTTGCGAGCCCGCTGTGGACTTCCAGATCCATCGGTTCGGCTTCGAGGTCGCGCCCGCCGAGGATCACGTTCCCGATCGGGGTGTTGAGCAGTTCGACATTCACCGGGGTGCCCGAAAGCTGTGTCCTGGTGCCGGCGATCGCATAGTCTTTGACGGTGCGGATCTTGAAGACGCCGTAACCGCCGCCGCGCGGCGTGAGCACCATGCCGTTGAGCGCGAGCTGGCGGGTCTCGATCGCGTAGCCCCCGCCGGGGAGCTTCTGGATGCATTCAGCGATCAGCTGCGCGTTGCCGATCGTCAGCGCGGGTTCGCATGGGCCTTCCCCGCCGTCGGCGGGCGGCGGCAGTTCGATGTGGGGAGGGATCGTGACGCCGAATTTCGAGCTCGACTGCTGTCCGGTGGAGCTGGTGACGGTCAGGCCGATCGTGTGCGACCCGGGCGGGAGGATGACGTGCGCGATCGGGTTGGTGGCGGTGCTGGTGTCGGTCGTGCCGTCCCCATTGAGATCCCAGTCGTAAGAGATGATGCGCCCGTTGCCGGGCTGCGAGCCGGCGCCTGTGAGCGTGAGTGCGGCGCCGGGCTGCGCGGCGCCTTGCAGTGCGAGCGCCGCGACGGGCGGAGTGGGCGGCGACGGGGGGACACTGCCTGTGTCGCCACTCCCCCCGCCGGAGCCGCCACTGCCGCTTTTTTCTTGTTCTTCTTTTTCTTTTTCGCCGCCGGCTTCGGCTTCGAACTTGACGTTGTCGATGCCGACAAGCACGGTCTGTGCGCTGCCTTCGGTGGTGCGGATCGCGAAGTAGCTGATCCGGTCGGTCCCGCTGACGAGCAGCTCGATTCGCTTCCATGCGCCGCTGGTCGCTTTGGTTTCACCGTTGGCGACTTCCTGCCAGGCGCTGTCGTAGCCGATCAGCTTCACGGCCACGTCGGCGCTGCCGGCGGGGTTGACGTTGCTGACTTCCAGTGAGAGCGCGCCGCGGGCGGCACCGATCAGCGCGCCATAGGTTCCGCTGAAGGGCGGCGCGGCGGGGGTGGTGGGGCAGGTGGGCAGTAGCCCGTAGTTGGGTGGCGAGGCCGCTTTGATTGGCGTACCGACCGGCCCTTCTTCGAGCTTCGGCGCGCCGCAGTCACCTTTGAGTCCCGTGGGAGGCTGGCCGAGTTCGTCGGCGAGGCCTAGCTTGAGGCCCGAAGTTTCGTATTGGGTTGTGACGAGCGTGTTGGCGGCGAGGTTGTCGAAGTTGACTTCCGTTTCAGCCGCGGCGGCGGGCGACGCGAACGCGCCCGCGGTGGCGAGTGTGAGCGCGGCGCTCACCAGGAGGCGCTGTAGGCCGTTCATCGCGGCGCGAGCTTACATCGCCGGGCGGACTTGTCACCATACCCGGGGTAGGGTCTTTTGCACGGGTCGAACGGACGTCCACGCGCCGTTCGACGGACCAGCCCGATGCGGTCTGGAGCGTGGGGGAATCGAGGAGGAGTAGTAGAGGTGCGGATCGGTCAATCGGAGAGCCCGCCGAACGTGGGGCTGCTGGAGCGCGAGCCGCAGCTGGGCACGATCGAGCAACTTGCGCGCGCCGCAGCCGATGGGGAGGGCACGCTGCTGGCGATCGTGGGCGGCCCGGGGGAGGGCAAGTCGGCGCTGTTGGAGGAGGCCTGCCGGCTCGCCGCGGGCACCGGCATGGCGGTGCGCCGCGCGCGCGGCAGCGAGCTCGAGCGCGGCTTCGCGCTGGGCGCGGCGCGCCAACTGCTGGAGCCTGCCGTACGAGCCCTGGACGCGCGGGAGCGCGCGGAGCTGATGAGCGGAGCGGCCGCGCTCGCGGCAAGCGCGCTGGACATCGACGCCGACGCGCCGCCGGAGCGGTCGTTCGCGACCCTGCACGGCCTGTACTGGCTGCTGATCGGTCTCGCCGAGCGCCGGCCGCTGTTGTTAGCGCTCGACGATGCGCATTGGGCCGACCCGGGGACGCTGGGGTGGCTGTCCTACGTGGCGCGGCGCATCGAGGGGCTGCCGCTGATGGTGGTGGTAGCGACCCGGCCGCCGGGGCCGGAGATGGGAGAGTTGCGCGAGCTGTTGGCCGACCCGCGCCTGGAGCGCTTGCAGGTGGAGGCGCTCGGCCGCGATGCGGTCGCGGCGCTCGCCGCGCGTTCGCTCGGCGGGGTGCCCCAGGAGCGCTTCGCCGCCGAGCTGCACCGTGTGACGGGCGGCAACCCGTTCGCGGTGCACGAGTTGCTCGGCGAGCTGCGGCGCGTCGGCGCCGCGCCCACCGAGGAGGCGGTCGCCGAGCTGGGGACGCGGGCGCCGGAGCGGCTGCGGCAGGACGTGCTCCGACGCTTGGACCGTCTTGGCGAGCCGGCGCTGGACACAGCACGTGCGCTCGCGATTCTCGGTGACGGCGCGCCGACACGGCTGATCGCCGCGCTGGGCGGGCTTGACATGGAGAGCGCTGCGCACGCGCTGGACGCGCTCGCGGGCG
>DASXOX010000024.1:0-10643 GCA_036493975.1 Solirubrobacteraceae bacterium | reverse complement strand
CGCGGGATGACACTTCGCAGCGCCACTATTCGAGCGCGATCACGCCTTTGGCGATCAGATAGACCCCGAGGACGGCGAATACGACGGTGAGCAGAAGGTGCGAGTGGGCCCGCAGCCACGCGTCGATGCGTGTGATGGCGGCCTTTGTTCCCTCCGGGTGGAGCACGAGCGCGACGAGCGGGACGATCGCGGGCGAGAGCATCAGGACGTTGAAGAGCAGGATCGCTAGAACCTGCTCGTGTTTGGGGACATCGGCGACCACGATTTCCTTCATCGCGTCGATGTAGCGGACGCTTGGGAAGTTAAGGACGACGCCAGCGAGGAACGCGAGCCAGACCGGCCCCGACAACAGGCGCTCGGCTAGCGGCGTCTTTTCCTCGTCGGTCGATGCTCCACCGACAGCGGCCTTCACAGCGGCTCGCCGAGCCTTGCGAGCGGCGGCACGGCCCGAGCCGTACCAGAACGCGCCCAGCAGCAGAGCGACTCCTACAACCAGATCGAAGACCGGTCGCGACGGCGAGGATTTCCCGCCAAAGGCTTCGGCGTCACTGGCGACGGTGACGATCCCGATGCCGAGGCCGACGCTCCAGGTGAACGCGCCGGCGACGTAGGCGCCGAGCATCCGCTTGGGCCGCTCGGAGGCGAGCGTCAGCAGCACGACGCCGAGCAGCACCGGGTTGAGTGCGCAGCTCAGACCGAGGAGCGCGACGTTCTCGATCACGAGCGCATCATCGAAGCTTGTAGTGTCCCGGCAGGTGAACCGCCCTCACCCAGACCGGATGACCGATCCCAGCACACCACTGCGAGCGCGGCCGGCGTGGACGGCGCTCGAAACGCACTACGACGCGATCAGCGGACGCGACCTACGCGAGCTCTTCGCCGAGGACCCCGAGCGCGGCGAGCGGTTGACGGCGGAGGGCGTGGGCCTGTACCTCGACTACTCTAAGAACCGCGTGACCGAGGAGACGATCGGCTTGCTGGTCGCACTCGCCGAGCAGTCGGGGCTGGCCCGGCGCAGGGAGGCGATGTTCGCGGGCGAGCACATCAACGTCTCGGAGGATCGCGCGGTGCTGCACGTGGCGCTGCGCATGCCGAAGGGGTCCTCGCTGTTGGTCGACGGTGTGGACGTGGTCGCCGAGGTCCACGAGGTGCTCGACCGGATGGCAAGGTTCGCCGAGCGCGTACGCGCCGGGGAGTGGCTGGGCCACACCGGCAGGCCGATCCGCAACGTGATCAACATCGGCATCGGCGGCTCGGATCTAGGCCCCGTGATGGCGTATGAGGCGTTGCGCGACTACGGCCGCCGCGAGATGACATTCCGCTTCGTCTCGAACGTCGACGCGACCGATTTCGTCGAGGCGACCCGCGACCTCGACGCGCAGGAGACGCTGTTCATCGTGTCCTCGAAGACGTTCACGACGCTTGAGACGATGACCAACGCGCAATCCGCGCGGGAGTGGTCGCTGGCGGCGCTCGGTGATGAGTCAGCGATCGGCAAGCATTTCGTGGCGGTCTCGACGAACGCAGCGGAGGTCGCGAAATTCGGGATCGACACGGCCAACATGTTTGGGTTTTGGGATTGGGTTGGGGGTCGGTATTCGATGGACTCCGCGATCGGCCTTTCGACGATGATCGCGATCGGACAGCAGCGCTTCGGCGAGTTGCTCGCCGGCTTTCACGCTATGGACGAGCACTTTCGCACGACCCCACTGGAGCGCAACTTGCCGGTGCTGTTGGGTCTGCTGGCGGTCTGGTACGCCGATCTTTTCGGCGCTCAGACATACGGGGTGATGCCCTACGAGCAGTACCTGAAGCGCTTTCCGGCATATCTGCAGCAGCTGACGATGGAGTCAAATGGCAAGCGCGTCACGCTTGAGGGCCACGAGGTGGATTACGAGACCGGCGCGGTCGTATGGGGCGAGCCGGGCACGAACGGACAGCACAGCTTCTACCAGTTGATCCACCAGGGCACGAAGCTGATCCCAGTCGACCTGATCGGGTTCGCCCAGCCGCTGCACGCACTCGGCGGACACCACGACATCCTGATCGCGAACATGCTCGCCCAGGCCGAGGCGCTGGCATTCGGCAAGACGCCGGCCGAGCTGCGAGCGGAAGGGACGCCGGAGGCGCTCGTCGCCCACCGCACGATGCCGGGCAACCGCCCGACGAACACGATCCTTGCGGAGCAATTGACACCGCACACGCTGGGCGCGTTGATCGCGCTCTACGAGCACAGTGTCTTCACACAGGGGACGATCTGGGGGATCGACTCCTTCGATCAGTGGGGCGTGGAGCTTGGCAAGGCACTCGCGAAGCGCATCGTGCCCGAGCTCGCGACCGAGACCGAGCTCGCGCACGACAGCTCGACGAACGCGCTGATACGCCGTTACCGCGCGATGCGCTGAGCGCAGCGGCCGAGCGAGCGCAGCGGCCGGCGCCGAGCAGGCGCGCGGCGCACTCCGTCACGCTCGTGCGGCACGCCGATCCCTATCCCGTGGGCACCAATCACCCGGCTAGGGTGATGCACCTCAACCCGGACCGCACCTACGGTCGACCGGATTCCGCCAACGCCGCCAGAGACCGAGCCATCCAGCGCCCCTGAGCGCGGCGCGTTGGTGCTCGCCTCGCTGATCCTGGTCGCGTCGGTCGCGAACCTCAACCTCTCCGTCGCGAACGTCGCGCTTCCGTCGATCGGCAAGGCGTTCGACTCGACCCAGACCGCGCTCGATCTGATCGCGGTCGGCTATTCGCTCGGCCTCGCCGCGTCGGTGTTGTGGCTCGGCGCGCTGGGCGACCGCTACGGGCGCAAGCTGATGCTGATTCTTGGCGTGGGACTCTCGATTCCGGTGTCGCTGCTGGCAGGGTACGCGCCGAGCGACAAGGTGCTTGTCGTGGCGCGGATCCTTGGGGGCCTGTCGGCCGGAATGGCCTACCCGACGACGCTCGCGTTGATCACCGCGCTGTGGTCGGGCCCGGCGCGGACGCGCTCGATCGCGTTGTGGTCGGGCCTCGGCGGCGCGATCGCAGCGCTCGGCCCGCTCGTCGCGGGCTTCCTGCTGGAGCATTTCGATTGGGGGTCGGTGTTCCTGATAACGCTCCCACTTGCGGTGGTGGCGCTCGTGATGGCACTGCGCTTCGTCCCGGCGCACGTCAACGAGACCAGCGAGCCGGTCGACAACCTCGGCGGGATCCTCTCGCTGGTGTGCGTCGCGGCGCTGATCCTCGCGATCAACTTCGCGCCGGTCCCCGACAAGAGCACGCTGATCTGGAGCCTCGTCGCGGTCGCGGCGGCGGCCGGCGTCGCGTTCTTCCTGCGCCAGCGCCGCGCGCGCAACCCGCTGTACGACCTGCACGTCGCGGGGCGGCGCATCTTCTGGGTCGCGGCGTGCGCGGGAATCATCGTGTTCGGGTCGCTGATGGGGGCGATGTTCGTCGGCCAGCAGTTCCTGCAGAACGTGCTCGGCTACTCGACGCTGCAGGCCGGCGCCTCGATCCTGCCGGCCGCGGCGCTGATGGTGATCGTCGCGCCGCGCTCGGCGAAGCTCGTGAACACACACGGCGCGCGTGTGACGCTGCTCGTCGGCTACGGCTTCTGCCTGCTCGGATTCTTGACGATGCTGCTGCTCTGGAAGGACGGCATCGCCTACTGGAAGATCGGACTCGGCTACGCCTTCATCGGGATCGGCGTCGGCTTCGCGGGCACCCCCGCCTCGCACTCGCTGACGGGCTCGGTGCCGGTCAAACGCGCCGGGATGGCCTCCGGGACGGCCGACCTGCAGCGCGACCTCGGCGGGGCGATCATGCAATCGGTCTTCGGCGCCCTGCTGACCGCCGGCTACGCCGCGGCGGTCGCGAGCGCGATCACCTCCTCTCCCAACAAAAAACTGATCACTAGCAGCGTCGAAAACCAACTCACGAAGTCCTTCGCAAGCGCAGCCAGCACGGCCAAGGAATACCCCCACTACGCCAACCAGATCACAGCCGCCGCGAAGATGTCGTTCCTGCAGGGCGATCAGTGGGCGTACACCGCGGGCCTCGTCGCGATTGCGCTTGGCGCACTGCTCGTGTTCTGGCGCTTTCCCGACAAGCGATCTGAGGACAAGCTGCTCGCGCGATATCACGCTCTGGACAGCGCGGCGCCCGAACGAGCCCGCGTCCCGTCGCCAACGACGGTGTAGAGCGTGCACCGAGCGCTCACCCACCGGGAGTGAGGCCGGCTCACCCAGGTAACGTGAATGGTCCATCGATATGGCGAGGGCTGATACTGGCAAAAGCGCGGAGGCTCCCCCCAAGCACCGGCGCGCCGGCACGGGAGGACACCACGCGCATCCGCGGGTTCCGCACCTGACGCCGCAGGAGCGCGTCGTGCGCGGGAAGGCGGCGCGCGAGGAGGCGCCGCGCTCGCGCCACGCCGAGTGGGAGCCGTGGGCTGAGCGTCCCGACCCTGTCGCACTGCTGGAGGAGCAGGCCAAGACGCGCGTTCCCGAGCTCGTCCCGATCCGCTACGGGCGGATGATGGCCTCGGCGTTCGCGTTCTTTCGAGGCGCCGCATACGTGATGGCCTCAGACCTCTCCTCGACGCCGCGCTCGGGCCTGAACGCGCAGCTCTGCGGCGACGCGCACCTGTCGAACTTCGGCGGCTTCGCCTCACCCGAGCGCGACCTGATCTTCGACGTCAACGACTTCGACGAGACCCTGCCGGGCCCGTGGGAGTGGGATCTCAAGCGCCTCGCTGCGAGCATCGCGATCGCCGGGCGCGAGCGCGGCTTCAGCGCCAAGCAGCGCGAGCAGGCGGTACGCGCGTCGACCGCGCAATATCGAGAAGTGATGAACCGCCTGGCGGGCGCCCAGGACCTCGACATCTGGTACAGCCGCGTCGATCGCCTCGATCTGCGCGCGCGCTTTGAAAGCGAAGCGAGCGAGCAGCAGCTCAAGCGGTTGCGCAAGACGACCGAAAAGGCCAAAACGAAGGACAGCTCACGCGCCTTCGCCCGCCTCGCGCACATCGTCGACGGCGATCCACAGATCGTCAGCGACCCGCCGCTGATCGTGAGGGTCGAGGATCTGCTGCCAGAGCTGCGGGCGAAGGAATTCCAGGACGGGATGCACGAGCTGCTGCGCTCCTATCGCGCGAGCCTGCCGGGCGACCGCCGCCACCTGCTCGAGCGCTTTCGCTACGCGGACCTCGCGCGCAAGGTCGTCGGAGTCGGCAGCGTCGGGACGCGCGCATGGGTCGTGCTGATGCTCGGACGCGACAACAACGACCCGCTGTTCCTCCAGTGCAAGGAGGCCCAGCCCTCGGTGCTCGAGCCGTTCCTCGGAAGGAGCCAGTTCGACAACCACGGCCGGCGCGTCGTCGAGGGCCAACGGCTGATGCAGTCCTCCAGCGACATCATGCTCGGCTGGCTGCGCGCGACCGGCATCGACGGTGTGACACGCGACTTTTATGTACGCCAGCTCTGGGACTGGAAGAGCTCGGCCGACGTCGGCGTGATGGCGCCGTCGGGCCTCACGATCTACGGGCGCATGTGCGGGGCGACGCTCGCCCAGGGACACGCGCGCTCCGGCGACTGCATCGCGATCGCCAGCTACCTCGGGCGCGGCGACACATTCGACCGCGCGCTCGCGCGTTTCGCGGAGACCTACGCCGACCAGAACGAACGTGACCACCGTGCGCTCGTCGACGCCGTCGCGAGCGGGCGCGTCGCGGCCGAGCAGGGGATCTGACGCCCCGCTAAACCCAGTCGATCCGCTCGGTCAACTCGGCCACACCGAGCTCGATCGGGGGAGCTTCTGCCGGATAGTCGCTCAGAGCCGATTCGAAGCCTCGGCGGCGATCTGCCGGCGCAGCGCGAGCACCCCGACGATGGCGAGCGCGAGCTCGACGAGCAGCGGAATCGCCTGGCCGGGCGTGCGCTCCGGTCCGAGCGTCGCGATCAACAGGACGAGGCCGGCGGCGCCCGCGACAAACCACGCCGGGTGACGCTCCAGCGGCTCGGCGATGAGGCCGCGCAACTTGACCGCGAGGCGCATCGGCCCGGCGAGCCAGCCCGCGAAGATCACAAGCGCGCCTGTAATCAGCAGCCACAGCGCTCGCGAGCGCCAGCCGGCGGTGGCGATCGCGAGGACTTCGCGCATCGCGGGGCGCGCGCCTTCGTTGAGCACCAGCGTATTGACAACGTAGGACTCCACCCAGCGCCGCAGCAACAGTGTGAGCAACGCGCCGACGATGATCCCCACGCCGATGTCCAAGAGCACCCGCTGCCGCGCCCCGGCCGCGAGCCAGATCGCCCCGACGTACATCAGGATCACGAGTGCCGGGAGCACGAAGCTGAGGTCGCGCAGGCCCTTGATGACGCTCTGCGCCGTCTTCAGCTGTTTGGAGCGCAGCAGCACGATCCGGCGCTGTTCTGCGGGCAGTTTCGCGCCGATTTCCGAGCCCACGCCGAGCCGTGTCCCGAGCCGATCGAGCAGCGCTTCGAGGTTGAGCGTCACCTCACCGCCGGTCGTCGAGATGTTGGGGCCGCCACCGTTCAGCAGTTCGATCACGCGCCCGTGCGCGACGCGGTTGGCTTTCCCCCACAGTTCCTGCACCTTGGGGACCTGCAGGGCGCGTTCGATCGCTTTCGGTACGACCTGTGCCGCAGCCGTCGCGAGCGCGGGGGCCAGCGGCGCGAGTTCCGGCGGGAGCTTCTGGGCCGCGAGGTTCTGCACGTTGACGACCGTCAACAAGCGTTCGGAGAGGTCGCTCGCGACAAATTCACGCACCTTTTCGTTTTCGAGCAGCTGCACGCTCGTCTGCGTCCAGCCGTTCGTGTCGAGGATCTGCGCACGGATCCATGTCGCGAGGATCGCTACCACGAGGATCGCGCTGGCGATCACCACAAGCGCCCGCGCGCGACGCAGTTTGCGATGCACCTCGACCTCCCCCAAGACAGGGGCCGTCGCAGACCGAGCTCCGGCGGACGGGCCCGACCCAGGTGAGTCGCCGGCGGACGGCCCAGTCGGCTGCGGAGCGGACGGGTCCGTGCTCACGATCGCCGCGCCTCCAGCCACTCCCGTGCGACCGCGCCGCCGGTGGCTGCGCCGACGAGCACGAAGCCCGCAAGCACGAGCCAACTGAGCAGCGCGAAAGCGATCCCGATCGCGCCGAACTTGCTCGCCGAGGAGCTAACCGAGTGAGGCAGGTAGATGGCCGAGAAGAAGCCGAAGACCGTCATCGAGACGCTGGCGAGCACCGCGCTCGGCATCAGCGCGCGCCATGACAATCGCCGTCCGAGTAGCACGTAAGGGGTGCTCAGCCAAACGAGCGCGCCCAGGACGAGTGACCCGAGCAGATGCCAGAGCGGGCCGCCGATCCCCACGACCAGCGGTCGCAGAGTGATATAGATCGGCAGCAGAAGGATCCATAGGAGGTGCCACGGCGTCCCGCGCACGCCGGCGGCGGGGAGCTTGTAAGAAACCTCGTAGAGCCGCTGCACGGCTCGCGCGAGCGAGAGCCCGGAGAACAGCACGAGCACGACGCCGATCGCGGTGATGCTGCCCGCGACGGCGTTGGGCGGCGCAACCGCGGCCCGCACCGTTTGCGCGGCGCCGTCGGTGAGATGCAGGCGGTGCACCAGCGCGGCCGAGAAGTCGCGTGAGTCGCTCAGCGGCACCAGCGCTCCGTAGACGATCATCAGGGGAAACAGCGCACTGAACGCGAGTGCCCCGAGCGCGACGCCGCGGTCCACAACCTGGGCCGCGACCAGTCGCTCAAGCCACGCCGCGATCGGCCCGGCGGGGGCCACCAGCAGCCGCAGGGGACCCTTCGCGACCGATCTGGTTCGCAGCGGGAACCGCACCGCCGCCGCCCCGTCAGGCACGGCGCCCGGTGGATTGTTTGGCGGCCCCGCGTCCGGGACGGCCACGGCGGGCGAGCGCGAAGCCAAACAGCGCACCGACCAGCAGCGAGACCACGATCACCACGATCAGCGGCGTGTTGAATGTGCCGAAGATCCAGTCGACCGCGACCTCGCCCGTGTTGAGCAGTGCGAACGCCACCGTCAGCCCCCCCAGCACGGCAGCGAGCGCGAGCCGCGCCTGGTCGCGCCGCGAGCGCCCGCCCGCACGGGGGCGAGACGGGCCTTGCTCGGCGGCTCCCGATGCGCTCGTCATCACGCCGATTCTGCCCGCCGCGCAGGTGAGCCGCCCTCGCCCGCCGAGGGTGGTCGGGTCTCGCAAGTCGCCCAAGCGCAGGAGCGCCGGGCGAGATGGGACGTCGGAGCCGCCGGGCGTCGCGGGATGTACCTCATAGCCACCGGGCGTCGCGCGGGCGTCCCCTAACCTGTGAGCGTGGCCCGCATCGGCCTGCTAACCGGCGGCGGGGACTGCCCCGGCCTGAACGCCGTGATCCGCGCTGTCGTGCGCAGCGGGCTCCCCGGCGGCCACAGCTTTCTCGGCTTTCGCTACGGCTGGGCCGGCGTGCTCAGCGACGAGGCCTTCGAGCTGACGCCCGAGCGCACCGTTGGGATCCTGCCGCGCGGTGGGACGATCCTCGGAACGTCTCGCACTAACCCGTTCGCGGACGGCCAAGACGGCACACAAGCGATCCGCGCCACGTTGCAGCGCCGCGGCGTCGACGCGCTGATCCCGATCGGCGGCGAGGACACGCTTGGAGTGGCATTGCGCCTGCATGAAGCGGGGATCCCGATCGTCGGCGTCCCGAAGACGATCGACAACGACCTCGGCGGCACCGACGTGACATTCGGCTTCCAAACCGCCGTGCAGATCGTGACCGACGCGATCGACCGCCTGCACACCACCGCCGAGTCACACAACCGCGTGATGGTCGTCGAGGTCATGGGCCGCCACGCCGGGTGGATCGCGGCGCACGCCGGGATCGCCGGTGGCGCAGATGCGATCCTCGTACCCGAGCGGCCGTTTGACATCGACGAGGTCTGCGCGCACCTGCGCAGCCGCCACAAGCGCGGCCGCAGCTTCTCGATCGTCGTTGTCGCCGAGGGCGCAACTCCTCGCGAGGACACGGACGCGCCGATCGCGCACGCCGCGTCGAGCGACGCCTTCGGCCACGCGCGACTCGGGGGCATCGGCGTCGTGCTCGAGGGCGAGATCGAGGCGCGCACTGGCTTCGAGACCCGCGTCACGATCCTCGGCCACGTCCAGCGTGGCGGAACGCCGGTCGCGTTCGACCGCGTGCTCGCCACGCGCTTCGGCGTCGCCGCCCTCGAAGCCGTCGCGGACGCGCGCTTCGGCACGATGGTCGCGCTGCGCGGCACCCAGATAGTCGAGGTCCCGCTAACCGAGGCGCTCGCTGAGCCGAAGCTGCTGGACACCAAGCTCTACGAGACCGCCGAACTGTTCTTTGGGTGACAGCGATGTCGACGACTTCGCAACCCCTCCTCCCCTCCAAAACAAAAACGCTTGAAGTCGGCGGGCCCGCTGGAATCTGATGCGAGCGATGGTCTTCGAGGAGGCCGGCCTGCCGTTGCGCACCGTGGAGCTACCTGTCCCCAAGCCCGCCCCCGGTCAACTACTGCTGAAAGTCCACGCGTGCGGCGTCTGCCGCACCGACCTGCACCTGCTCGACGGGGAGGTCGAGATCGCGGCCCCGCCGCGCGTCCTCGGCCACCAGATCGTCGCGACCGTTCAAGGCCAGGACCGGCGCGTGGGCGTGCCATGGCTGGCGTGGACGTGCGGGGAGTGCCGCTATTGCCTCAGCGGACGCGAGAACCTGTGCCCGCGCGCGCTGTTCACCGGGCGCGATGTCGACGGCGGCATGGCGCAGTACGCCGTCGCTGACGAGCGCTTCTGCTTTGAGATCCCCGCCGACTTTCCCGATGAGCAGGCCGCACCGCTGCTGTGCGCGGGACCGATCGGCTACCGCGCGCTGCGCATGTGCGGCGATGCCGAGCGTCTTGGGCTCTACGGCTTTGGGGCCGCCGCGCACATCCTCGCGCAGGTCGCCACTTGGCAGCGGCGACGCGTGTTCGCGTTTACCCGCGCCGGGGACGATGCGTCACAGCGCTTCGCGTTGGAACTCGGCGCCGCGTGGGCCGGCGGCTCTGAAGACGCGCCTCCGGAGGAGCTCGACGCCGCGATCGTCTTCGCTCCCGACGGCGCGCTCGTACCGTTTGCGCTGAGTGCGCTCGCGCGAGGGGGCGTCGTCGTGTGCGGCGGGATTCACATGAGCGATATTCCCTCCTTTCCCTACTCGGCGCTTTGGGAGGAGCGCGCGGTGCGATCGGTCGCCAATCTCACTCGGCACGACGCGGAGGAGTTCCTTGCGCTCGCACCGCGCGTGCCGGTGCGGACACATGTCAGGACCTATCCGCTGGAGGCGGCCAACGAGGCGCTGGCGGATCTGCGCGCGGGACGGTTTCGCGGGGCGGCGGTGTTGCGGGTTTAGGGCCGTTGCGGGTGGGCTCGAATCCCGGCTACTCCGTCCCCGCCAGATGGGCTGGCGATGAATGGCCCCCACGAAAGAGTCCGCCTGCTGTCAATCGTCAGGCGTCGTGGGGCAGGATCGTGAAGGCTCCGCCTTGCAGTGGCGTGACGGTACGGAAATGGCGCTCGTCAAAGCTGACGATGCGATTGGTCTTGTATCGGTTTGCGATCACAACCACCGAGCAGTCGGCGAGCCC
>DASXOX010000023.1:0-1881 GCA_036493975.1 Solirubrobacteraceae bacterium | reverse complement strand
CCTCGGTGTCCATCAGCTGAGCGTCCGGGCCACCAGCGGCGACACGCACGAGGTCCAGTTCTGCGAGCACTCTGATCGTTTCGCGACGGATCCCGAGCCTGAGCGTTGCTTTCTTCATCGCCGTATGATAACGCGCGTGCTTCAACGCTCGCGAGAACAGACCCACCCGTGCTCGTGAGAAGTGGGCCAGGCCGTGCCGTCGGATCGCGGAGCGAGTTGCGAGCGTAGCTGCTGGTCGCGAAGCTCGCGAGCAATGAACGCGCGAAGGATCACGGCCCTGGTTTCGTCGGGCGCGTTACGAGCACCGCGGAGGCGGAGCTGGGTGCGGAGGTCCTTGGCCGGGATGACGGCGGTGAGGACCGAGTCGAAGCGGCCCCAGAGCATGAAGCGCTTGGCATCGGGGACGAGCCAGAGCTCCTGGGTCAGCGTGAGCGGCGGGAGATGCTCGTCTGGGTCGATGTCGACGACCAGGACGACGCCGCGCGAGCCCTGCGCGTAGCGGAGCGCGAGCGCGGGACAGTCGGTGAAGTCGGACCCACCAGTGAACCTGGAAGGGTCGACACGCTCGGGGCGGTAGGGGGTCTTGAGGCCGCGGTAGAGGCGCACGCGGCTGATGCTACCGCGCCATCGCCATCAACGAGCGTGCCTCGTAGGGAATCGGCCCGGGATCGCCATTCCCATCAAATATCGTGACTCGTGCGAGTCACGTGGTGACATCGCCGTCGCGGAGCGACGGGCCGTCGATCTTGACGGTGTGGCACTGGTGACGGAGCCGACTGAGCAAGGCGCCGACCAGTGCCTTGTTGCCGAGGAAGTTGGCCCACTCGGAGTAGTCGAGATTGGTGGTGATAATTGTCGCGCGCTGGCGATACCGCTCTTCCATCAGCTTGAAGAAGATGTTGGTCTGCTCGGGGCGCAGATTTAGGTATCCCATCTCATCAATCACCAGGACGTCGACCTTGGCGAGTCGATTGAGCAGGCGGCGGGTCGAGCGGTCGGCGATAGAGGCGTACATCTCGTCGAACAGGTCCTGGGCGCGCATGAACACGCCGCGGTGACCGTTTTGCAGCGCCTTGAGCAAGAGCGCGGAAGCCAACCCCGTCTTGCCGACGCCGGTCGGGCCGATGAACACGATGTTCTCGGCCTTGGGCACGAACTCGAGCTCGGCGAAGGTGCGGATCTGGCGCTGGTTGACGCCGGGCTGGCGTTTGAACGGAAAGCTCTCGAGCGTCCACTGCTCAGGCAGTCCGGCGCGCTTGATGCGCCAGGCGAGTGCAGCCTCCTGGTTGGCCTGCCACTGGGCGCGGAGCAGGCGAGCGAGGAATTCCTGGTAAGCGCAGTCGGCTTTCTCAGCGCGCTTGACCTCCTCGTCGAAGATCTCGGCGATCTTGCGCAGGTGGAGGCTCCTGAGCAGCTGCTCGAGGTCATCCTTCATCGTCGGGCTCCGGGTCGTTGCGCTCGTCGGGCACGACGAAGTAGGCGGTCGCGATATTGCGCAGGATCATCCGCTCGAGGCGATCGAGGTCGTAGAGGCCGTAGTGGGCGGCGGCCTCGATCGCAGCGGCGAGCGGGGCGGCCGGGTAGTCGAGCCGGAGCTGGGCGAGCCGGCGCAGCGCGATGGGCCAGCGCGTGCCGGCGCGCTGCTTGAGGGTCCGGGCATACTCGGCGAACGGCGCGCCGGCGGCGGCGAGCTCACGCTCCTCGGGCAGCGGCGGGACGTGCGCGGCGCTCTGTCCGCGTGGCGGACGGTGTGCAGGGAGGGTCTTGCGCTGCTTGAAAGTGGATACTGCCTTGTCGTGGCAGGCGACCTCGCGCGGGCCGACGTACACGCGGATGTGGTCCTTGGTCTCACGGACCTCCACCGGCTTGCCGATCAGCTGG
>DASXOX010000022.1:0-2387 GCA_036493975.1 Solirubrobacteraceae bacterium | reverse complement strand
GATCAGGTTGCCGATCGTCTGCTGGGCAGCGAGACCGACGATCACCGCGGTGAAGGCGCCACCGACCGCGAGCGTGCCCGGCTGGAGGCCGGCCACGCGGAGCGCGAAGAGGATCGCGACCGACAGCGCGACCAACCGGATGAGGAAGCCGACCGTGCCCGCGGTGCCGCCGTCCAGCCGGCGGAAGAGCGACGGACCAAGGGCTCGGCCGAGCGCGCGCGCGAAGGCCCAGCCCAAGATCACGAGCACGATCGCGGAGGCGATCCGCACCGGCAGATCCACGCCGAAGAGCTGCTCGCGATGGCTGTACGCCCAGATCACGCCGGCGAGCAGCGGCATCAGGATCAGCGCCTGCCAGCGAGCGCGCCGTGCACGCTGCACCGCCTGCACGCGTAGCTGGCGCGCGATCGGCGAGGTGGCCTGCGCGCGGATCTGGCGCGCGATGGGCGTCTCGCGCAGCGGCTTTTTCTGGCGGAATAGGCGCATGTGGACCATTTGGGGCGCCGGTCACCGAAAGCGCGCAGGCAACGCTGCCCGTGGCCCCTTCTGTGCCCATAACCAGCGCCCGGGGGGTTCCAAACATCTGACGGCCTCCTCAGAAGAGCGCAGCTTGTGACGATTGTGGCGAGCGCGCTGGCTGCTCCTGTGGGGGCGACGCCAGATCCCGGTCGCGCATATAGCGGCGCGGCGACGCCGGCCGGCCCGGCGGCGCGGCCAGGTCCTGCAGGCGCTCCCGCTCCGCCGGCGCCATGTACGCGCCGCGACGATAGAGCCGCTCGTAGCGCGGCACGAGGTCCGGCCGCTGCGCGCGCAGCCAGTCGAAGAAGATGCCGCGCACCTCACCACGCAGGTGGAGGGCGATCCCGCCGACGCTGACCGCGCCCGCCTCCGTCGCGATGTCGAGGATCTCCTCGACCTGCTCGGGCGCGTCGTTGATACCGGGCATCAGCGGCGCGATCAGGACACCTGTCGGGATGCCCGCGCGGTTGAGCTCCGCGACAGCCTCGAGCCTCGCGCGCGGGTTGGGCGTGTGCGGCTCGGTGGCCCGCCAGGCCTTCTCGTCGAGCGTCGGCACCGAGAGGTTCGCGCTGACCGGCGCCACCTCGGCCACCTCCTTGAGCAGCGGCAGGTCGCGCAACAGCAGCGGTGACTTGGTGAGCACCGAGCATGGATTGCGGAAGTCCCGGAACGCCTCCCAGATCCCGGGCATGAGCTTGTAGCGGCCCTCGACCCACTGGTACGGATCGGTGTTCGTCCCGAGCGCCACGTGCTCGCCCTTCCACGACGGCCGCGCCAGCTCCCTGCGCAGCACCTCCGGCACGTTGACCTTCACCACGATCTCGCGCTCGAAGTCGCGGCCCGCATCGAAGTCGAGGTAGGTGTGCGTGGGTCGGGCGAAGCAGTTGTGGCTGACCACCCCGTTGGCGATGAAGTCCCCGCTGCCGGTGGTGATGTCGTAGAGCTCGAGTTCCGTGTCGAGCTGCTCCACCGCCACGACCCGCAGCCGCGGGTGCGCGGTGACGGGATCGCAGATCGACGGCTCCCCGTGGCGCGGCACGCCGATGAGCTCGCTGCCCATCGACAGGTGCGGGCGCCGCACCGAAGGAGAGCTTGCCACGTGCGCCCAGCCGCGCGTGGTCAGGAAGCGGTGATCGCCGCTCGCGACCAGCTCCGTCCCGTCCTCGAGCACCACGCGGTGCACCCGCTTGAGGCTCGACCAGTGATCGAGCACCTCGGTGGCGGTCAGGCGCCTGTACTCCCCGTCGTGCTCGGTGCCGTAGATCGTCTCGCCCGGTCGCACGTCGGCGAGCAGCTTCACGCGCCCGTCAGCCATCAGGATCTGCGTGTCCCCGGCCATGCAGTAGGTGCACGCGTGCGTGCAGCCGCGGTACGGATTGATCGTCCAGCGGAACGGCATGCGCGACGCCTTGGGGACGTGGTTGAGCGCCGACTTTGCGTGGACCTCATAGAAGCGGATGTCGAGCGCCTCGGGCGCGTCGAAGCGCCGCACCACCGCCGGATCGCGATAGCCCGGCAGCTGATGCCCGTCCTCGTTCTCGATCCGAAGGTTGTCCCAGCGCACGAACATATGTTCGCATAAGCGGCGGACGAATGACGCGCGTGCGCTAGACGGCTAGTTCCGCTCCTCGCCCCAGGCCGTCACCGTCAACGACCGCGCCCCGCCCGAGTCCCTGTGCTCGCACAGGTAGATCCCCTGCCAGGTGCCGAGCGACAGCCGCCCGTCGGACACGGGGATCGTCAACGACGTGTCGAGCAGCGCTGACTTGATGTGCGCCGGCATGTCGTCCGGACCCTCGAGGGTGTGCTCGAAGTAAGGAGCACCGTCCGGCACGGCACGGTCGAACCAGGTGGCGAAGTCGCGCAGC
>DASXOX010000021.1:0-15968 GCA_036493975.1 Solirubrobacteraceae bacterium | reverse complement strand
CGCCGATCCAGATGGCGTGGCCCCGATCCTTGTGCGTGTGGAGGCGGGCATGACGATCGCCGACCTCAACGACCATCTGCACCGATCGAAGCTGGCGCTGCCCAACATGGGGGGCTTCGACGGCCAGACGGTCGCGGGCGTGATCTCGACCTCGACGCATGGCTCGGGGATCGGCTTTGGGCCGCTGTCGGATCTCGTCAGGTCACTCGACATCGTCGGCGCGGGCGGCACGGTCTACCGGATCGAGCCCAGCGACGGCCCGAGCGACCCCGAGACCTACCGGGAGCGCTATCCCGACCGCGAGCTCCGCCAGGACGATCGCTGGTTCGATGCGGCGGTCGTGGGGATGGGCTGCATGGGACTGATCTATTCGGTGATCCTGCAGGTGCGGCCGATGTTCTACCTGCGCGAGGTGCGCACCATGAGCAAGTGGTCACGTGTCCGCGAGGAACTAGCGCGTGGCGATGTGCTCCAGCGCAACGCGCACTACGAGGTCTATTTCAATCCCTACCCCGACGCCGACGGGGAGATCGAATGCGTGGTCACGACGCGCAACCCGATCGAGCCCTCCGAATACCGCCACGACCGCCGCCGCAGCCGCAGCCTGTTGATGGAATTGACGGCGCGCTTTCCCCTGACCCCGCTGCTGATCAACCTCGCCGTAGGACTGCGCCCGAAGATATCGCCGTTTCTGATCGGCCAGGCGCTGCGGGCACTGGTCAACGACGACTACGTGAACATCAGCTATCGCGTATTCAATATCGGCGCGGCCAACTACCTACCAGCGTACTCCTGCGAGATCGGCGTTCCGATCGACGAGCGCCAGTACCACCTCGCGGCGGTGGAGCGAATCGTCGAGACGGCCGCCCGGCGCCGGCTCCTGGGCGACGTGTACCACAGCTCCCCGATCTCGCTGCGCTTCGTCAAAGCCAGCCGAGCCTGCATGTCGATGATGCAGGGGCGGGACACGATGATGATCGAGTTGATCATGGCCACGCACACGGTCGGCGGGATCGAGTTGCTTGCCGCGCACGAAACCGCGCTCCAGGAGCTCGACGGGCGCCCGCACTGGGGGCAGGTCAATACGCTGACGGGCAGCAACGGCTTGGTCGAGGCAATGTATCCCCGCTACGAGGACTGGCAGGCGATCGCTGCGCAGCTGGGTGCGAGCGGGGTGTTCAAAAGCCCCTTCAGCAAGCGCGTGGGCCTTTCCAGGTAAGGCCCACGCCCCAAGCAGCTCGCGGCGCTCAACCGGTGAGTCGTTCGACGAGCCTGCGTTCGACCGGGCGGTGGCCGCTCGCAAGCACGGTTGGACCATCGGCTCCCGGCGACACTGTCACGACGAGTCTCTGACCCACAGTGGCGGCAAGCTCAGCGAAGCGATCTTCCGCGATGACGGCGCCCTGCGCGGCTCTCACCAGGATTTCGGTTTCCGGGCCGTCGGCGACCACTTCGAGCGTGCTCCCGGGTTGCAGGGGCCGGCCGAGCGCCTGCACGACGCCCGGCGTCGATGCTCGCGAAGTTGGGCTTCCGTCGATCACGATCGCGAGCCGGCCCGGGGCGAGCTTTTCACTTGCGCGCAGACCATTGGTGAGCAGAATCGGGTCGCACGCGACGGCCTCGACTAGTGGACCCAGCCAGTCGCCGCAGTGCAGCGACCGCCCATCGCATGTGAATGCACCGTTCTGTGAGGAGCACCACGGGGTCTCGTAGCGCGCCTGAACTCCGGGCGAGTGAGGTGAGTTGGCGTCCACGGCACCGCCGCAGGCGCTGGTGCAGCCGGCGCCCCATTGACCCGCCCAGGTGGTCCAGGGCTGAGCGGTGAGCGATTGCAGGCAGCTACCCTTTGCGTTTGGAGCGCAGTTGTCGGCGTTGCGTCCCCAGCTGCGCATGCCGTCGTAGTTGCCCTCGGGCAGGTCGATCAGCCCGTCCGCGGCGAGTTCCGGCGGCTGATGGCAGGAGTGAGCGCAGGCGACGGGATATGCGGCATGACTCCCCTGCGCGAGGTAGACGATCGGGCGTGTGCCTTCTCGGAGCGTCAGCTGTGAGGCCGCGTGAGCGGCCGTACCGTTTTGGGCGGCATAGCGAAAAGTGCCCTTGTGGGCGGCATAGACGACGTAGTCGATGTGTTCGTCATACCCCGGGCGCGTGACGACCGTGACCCCCTCCCAGTCGCCCTCGTGCTCGTCGCAGACGCTTTGTTCGCGCGTAATTTCAGCGCGGCAGCTGAGTCCCGGCAGCGACCGGGAAAAATGGTTGAAGCGCAAGAACCACCAATAGTCGATATAGAACCTGTTATTAGATTCGGTGACGTGGTAGTAGATCGCCGATCGCTCACCCCGGTCGCAATCGAGCAGCGGACGACACTCCTTCGGGCCGTGATATTCGGACACCTTGTTGCCGGCGATGTCCACGTATGTCGTCGCGCCACCATGCCCATTGGCCGTAAGCCCGGAGAACTCGGCGGTATTATGGATCGGCTGACACCGGGACGGCCGATGCGCTTCGCGTGTGCAGAAGCGCTGCGTTCCTTCGTCAAACAGGTATTCGACGTTCAGCGGCCGCCACAGCTCGTGACTGTCGAACTCCAACCACGGCCTGAAGCGCACCGCGAGCGTACCGGCGAGTTCTCCGGGCACTTCCGAGAACGCCTCGACCTGTCGAGTCCCTTCGCCGCCGAGCCGGTGCGCGCTGTGCAGGCCGAATACCACGCCAGCGCCGAGTACACCACCGATGACGAGGCCCGCGAGGAATACCAACAAGGACTCCCCTATCGTTTTCACCAGTGCTTTCATCGCAGCGAGGCAGCGCCTGCAGTCTCCCACAGGTGCCCGTGTGGAACGGAGCTGAGCGCCTCTCAGCCTCCCGCGAGCGGCGCGACGTAGCGCAGGAACGGCTCGATCTCAAGCCCGCGCCCGGTGGCGTGCTCGACGAGCGGCAGTGTGTCCAGACGCCGTCCGTGGCGGTGGACGCGCTCGCCAAGCCAACCCTGGATTGCACCTACCTCCCCCACGCTCAGATCCTCCTCGCGGGGACCGAGCTCCGCCTGCAGCGCCTCCCAAAGTTGCGCCGCGATCAGGCAGCCGAGGGCATAGCTGGGGAAGTAGCCGAAGCTGCCGGCGCCCCAGTGGACGTCCTGTAGGCAGCCGAGCGCGTCGGACGGAACCTCGACGTCGAGCAGGCGCTGCATGCCCTCACGCCAGGCGCCCGGAAGGTCGCTCACGGCGAGCTCACCGTCGATCAGCGCGCGCTCCAGCTCGAAGCGCAGGACGATGTGGAGCGGATAGGTGAGGGGGTCGGCCGAGACTCGGATGGCGCCGGGCTCGACTCCTACGAGCGTGGCGTGCAGCTCGGCGGGCTCGACCGCGAAACCGCCGGCATCCAGCTCGGAGGCGAGCACGGCGGCGAATGCGGGGCTGCGTGCGACGTGGTTCTCCCAGAGCTTGCTCTGGGACTCGTGGATCGACATCGAGGTACCGTGACCGAGGTTGGTGCGCGCGAGCGCCGGATCGACCTGACGCTCGTAGAGAGCGTGCCCGTACTCGTGCAGCGAGCTCAACAGCGACTCGACCTCGCCGTCGCTGTAGCGCGTCGTGACGCGCGTGTCGAGGGGGCCCATCCAGGCGGTGAAGGGGTGTGCGGAGACGTCGACACGCCAGCTCTCCCCATCGACGCCGAGCCGGCGCAACACGCCGGCGACCGCGACGCGCTGGGCTTCCTCGGGGACCGCGAGCGTGCGGCGCGGGGAGCGGACCCGCGCCTCCTGCACGAGCGGCGGCAGCTGCGCCGCAAGCGCGCCGAAGATGCGCTGCAGGTCAGCGACGCGCAGCCCGAAATCGTAGTCGCCGAGCAGCGCCTCGTAGGCGCTCTGGCCATCTCCGAGGAGGCACTGCGCGCGAGCCTGCGCGAGCTCGACGTTGCGCTGCAGCGCGGGAGCGAACGCCGCGAAGTCGTCGGTGGCCCGCGCGCTCTGCCAGCGCTCCTGGCCGGCGGCGCTCGCACGCGAGATCTCGGCGGCGAGATCGTCCGGGACACGCCGCGCGCGCTCCCAGTCGCGTCGCGCGATGCGCACGATGTCGCGGTCGAGCTCGCCGAGGCTTCCCGTTGCGTTGCCGGAGGCACCGCCGGCAACGGCCTGCTGGCGCTCGATCTCCTGTATCCACTCGCCAATCTCCGGGGCCGTCGCGCGCTCGTGCGTGAGACGCGCCAGCGTCCCGAGCTGCTCCGCGCGCCCGGCGGCGCCCTCGGAGGGCATCATCACGAGCTGATCCCAGCCGAGCAGCATCTCGACGGCCTCGAGGTCGACGAGCTCGGCGAGGCGGTTGCGGAGCTTCTCCAGGGCCTGCATCGTGAGGGCAGCGTATGACAAGCGAGCTAGCGGCTGCCGGGCGCTCGCCGAGACGCTGCCGGGCTCTTGGCGAGCACCGTGAACGGACCTCTATCGTTACGTCAGACCGACAATCGGTCGGGGAGTCTTTTCACTATCGCCCGTTGAGGCTGGAGGACACATGGATACATACGTCATCTTGCGACGCAGCGCGTGGGGTTCGGCCGAGGAGCTCGGCACTGCGGCCGGCCGCTCGAAAAAGGTCGGCGACGAGGAGATGTCCGAGGATATCCGCTGGATTCGCAGCTATGTCCTAACCGAGCCCGACGGACGTGTCGGCACGGTCTGCATCTACCAGGCAAGCAGCCCCGAGGCGATCCGCGAGCACGCCGCGCGCGCAGAACTGGCGGCCGATGAGATCATCCCGGTCGCTGACACCGTGATCATTCGCGCAGACCCGCAAGCCGCGACCGCCTAGCGAAGTTTTCTCATCCCAGCGGCTTCCTCCGCCAACGCTCGATTCTGCCCTACCGCCCGGCCGCCGCCCTGCCGCGCGAGGCTCGATTCCTGCCCTACCGCCCGGCCGCTCGCCGGTAACGCGCGACGGCGAGCGGCGCGAACACGGCGACGATCGCAAGCGACCACGCGACGGCGCCCCACACGCTGCCGCTCGGCGCGCCTAGCCAGAGATGGCGGATGGCGTCGACGACGATCGTGAACGGGTTCACTTCGGCGAACTGGCGCAATCCTTCGGGCATCGAAGCGACGGGCACGAATGCGGAGGAGATAAACGTCAGCGGGAACACGGCAATGAAACCGATCGAGTTGACCGATTCGGGCGAGGACGCGAGCAGTCCCAGGAACGCGAGGAACCACGAGAAGGCATAGCCGAAGAGCAGCAGCAGCAGGACGCCGGCGATCGCGTCGCTGAAGCTGGTGTGGAAGCTGAAGCCGATGATGACCCCAGTGACCAGCAGAATCGTCATCGAGAGCGTGTTGGTCGCGACGTCGGCGAGCGTGCGCCCGCCGAGCACGGCAGCGCGCGACATCGGTAGCGAGCGGAAGCGGTCGATGAGGCCCTTGCGGACGTCCTCGTTGAGCCCGAGCGCGGTCGCGAAGCCGCCGAAGGCAGTGTTCTGGACGATGATCCCCGGGAGCAGGAAGTCGACGTAGCTGTAGCCCGGCGTGCTGATCGCGCCGCCGAAGACGTAGCGAAACAGCAGGACGAACATGATCGGCTGGATCGTGAACCCGATCAACAGTTCCGGCGCACGCGGCAACCGGATCAGGTTGCGCTCGGCGATGATCAGGGTGTCGGTGACGAGGCGCCTCATGCCGCGTGCTCCCGCTCGCGCGCGGGTTCCGAAACTGCGCTACCCATCTCCTCCTCCTCTTTCTCCTCCCCGGAACCATCCTCGGCCGCGTGGCCGGTCAGGGCGAGGAAGACGTCATCCAGGGTCGGGCGGCGCAGGCTGAGGTCATCGACACCGACGCCGGCCTCACTCAACCGCCGCACCGCCTCCACGATCGCGCCGCGGCGTTCACGCACGCTCAGCCTCACCAGGCCATCCTGGGCGGCCGGCGGCTCGTCGGACATCGCCCCCAACGCGTCCACGGCGAGCTCGGGATCGGCGCCGTCCTCGAGGCGGACCTCCAGGCGCTCGCCGCCGAGACGGTCCTTGAGCTGGTCGGATGTGCCCTCCGCAATCAAGCGACCGTGGTCGATGACGGCGATCGCGTCCGCAAGGCGATCGGCCTCGTCGAGGTACTGGGTGGTGAGCAGCGCGGTCGTGCCTTCGGCGACGAGACCCTCGATGACCTCCCACAGGCTCAGGCGACTGCGCGGGTCAAGGCCGGTTGTGGGCTCGTCTAGAAACAGCACCGGCGGACGCGCGACGAGCGCCGCCGCGAGGTCCAGGCGTCGGCGCATCCCGCCTGAGTAGGTCTTCGTCGGGCGCCCTTCGGCCTCGACGAGATCGAAGCGCTCGAGCAGCTCGCGCCCGCGCGCCTTCGCCGAGGTGCGGCTCTGACCGTAGAGGCGGCCGACCATCGTGAGGTTCTCCAGTCCCGTGAGGTTCTCGTCGACCGCGGCGTACTGGCCGGCGAGCCCGATGCGCTCGCGCAACTCGGCGGCCTGACGCAGGACGTCGATCCCGAGCACCCGCGCGCTGCCGGCGTCGGGCTTCAGCAGCGTCGCGAGCACGCGCACCAGCGTCGTCTTGCCCGCGCCGTTGGGGCCGAGCAGGCCCAGGACCTGGCCCTCGCCGGCGATCAGGTCGACGCCGTCGAGCGCGCAGACATCGCCGAAGTGCTTGACGAGGCCTTCGACCTCAATTGCGGGCTGTGCGCTCACGGTCCACCTCGCTCGTCGTCGTATACACGGGGGGCCACTTTAGAAGCGACTGCCGTCGAAGCCCGCCGCGCGCGCACCCACGTACACGCGTGCGCGCGGCGGGCCATCGGCGCAGGCGCTCAACTCTGCTCGACGACCATCAGCGAGTGGCCTTCGGGGTCGCGGAACCAGAACATCGGCGGCACGGGGTCGCCCATGCGCATCACCTGCTCGTCGACATCGACACCGCGGGCGCTCAGCTCGGCGTGGGTCGCGTCGACGTCGGTGCTCGTGAGGCTGACGCCGATCTCCTTCGGCTTGACCTCTTCGCCCTCCCGTGGGGGCGCGAGCGCGATCCCGGTCGTCCCCTCCGGCGGGTAGACCTCGACCCAGCGGTAGCTGCCCCCGAACGGGATGTCGGTGCGCTTCTCGAACCCGATCTTCTCGTAGAACTCGATCGACCGGTCCTGGTCGACGGTCGGGACCATCACGAGGCTGATCGCTTGGATGCCGCTCGTTGTCGTAGTCATCGCGCTGCTACCTCCTGTGTGTGTAGTGGGCTTCAACGGCTTTGACTCCCACACCTCCGAGAACTCATCGCTGAACTACCCCAGATCCGGGTCGAGCAGACGCGCGGTCGAGAGCAACACGCGGTCACCCCGAAACGGCACGCCCTCGGCTTCGAGTAGGCGTCGCTGGCGGGCGCCTCTGGCGAGCGACCCGTCGGCGCGCACCACACGGTGCCAGGGCGCCTCCTCGGCGCCGGCGTGGCTCAGCACGAATCCCGCGAGACGCGGCGCCCCGGGCGAGACGTCGCCGTAGGTGCTCACGAAGCCTGCCGGGATCGCGCGCACGCGCGCGAGGATCGCCTCGTGAGTGTCGCTGCGCGCATCCACGGGTCGGATCGTGACAGGGAGATGCCCGGACGCAGTGTTAGACGCGCGGCGTCAGAGACGGCTCCGCTGAAGACTATGCGAGGACCGCAAGCAGACCGGCCCCGAGCGCTCCGCCGGCGAGCAGGGCCGCCGTGCGGCGCGTCGCGCGCAGGGGGCGATTGGAGAGCTTCTCGGCACATACCAGCGCGGTGAGCGCGAGCATCCACAGCAGCCGTCCGCTGGTGGCGAGGGCGCCGACGAGCATGATCGCCCAGCACGAGCCCAGACAGGCTCCGCCGTTGCGCAGGCCGAAACGCGCGACGCCGGCGCTCGCGCGCCAGCCTCGGGGTGGAAGCGGCGAGCTGCGATGACAGGCGCGCAGCGCCCGCAGCTTGTGGTCGGTCAGCTGCCACGCCGCCGCCACGGCGAGCGCGAAGGCGAGCACGATCGCGCTTCGCACGCGGCCCGTCCACGCAAGCGCACCGAGCGCGAGGACTCCGTAGGCAACCCAGATCGCGAGGTAGACGGCAAGGAACTCCGCGATCGCGCGACCACGGCGCCAGCAGAGACTGTTGACCGCGACGTGCCTGACGGCGGGCAGCGCGGCGGGCAGCATCATCGCGCTCGACATCAGCGCCCACATCGGCATGCCCGCAGCGATCGCCGCGGGCACCGACTGACCTCCAGCGGCGCCAGACCCGGAGGCCATGCCGGGCATGGCGCCTACTGTGCACCACCACAGCGGCGTCGCCGAGGGCACCGCACGGGCGAGCGCTTCGGCGACCAACAGCGCCAGCAGAGCGGCCCAGGCGGACAGCAGCAGGAGCTCGGCGGCGAACGTGGGCCGCCGCCGCAGCAGCATCACGCGTAGGAGACGCTCACACGGCCGACGCTCACCGGCAGGTCCTCGTGCGTGGGCGTCGGCGGCGCCGTGTCGCTTCCCGCGGGCGCCGCCAGACCCAGCGGTCTCAACGTTACCCGGAGCTGCTCATCGTCCCAATGACCGCTGGCTTTGAGGTTCTTCGCGGCATCGGTGATGTCGATGCTCGAGCGCACCCCGTGAGGCGCCTGGTCGCGGCGCGGCTCGCGCGCCTGCTCGATCCCGAAGAACGAGAAGTTGCCGACGTGGTGTGCGGCTAGCTGCTCCTCGTCGGCATCGTCGGGCAGGTTCAGGTAGACGCCGTAGACGCTGCCCGGGTTCTTCTCGGCCTCGATGTCCTCGAGGTGCAGAAGGACTCGCCGCGGCTCGGCGACGCCCTGCCTCGCGAGCACCTCGCCGTGCGCGCGCGCGTCGATCGCGACGGGCACGTGCTCGGCGGCGCCCACGAGCTTCAGCGGACGCTCAGAGGCACCGACGATCTGGGGCTCGGGTGGTGGAGTTGGGGACACGCTCTTCATCCTCCTCGTGGCCGGTGGGTGGGCAGCAGCGGGCGAGACCGCGCGAGGTGCGCTGCGGGTGCGCGCCTCATGGTTTGAGCCGGTCGTAGTCGTACTCGAGGCCGGCGACGGTGTCGACCACCTCGATGCAGCGCTTGGAGACGAGTTTGCGATCGACGCCGAAGAACTCGAAGGACTGCTGGCTCCAGGTTTTGTCGTGCGTCGGATTGGCGTGGCCTTCGGAGTTCCAGCGCGCCCAGAGCCGATCGATCTGCGCGTGATGCAGCCAGAAGATCGGGTCCTGAGCGGCGCGGTCGGGGTCACTCATCCAGCCGCCGCGGCCTCCGAGAGCGTCGTGGATGACGTTGTGCGGCGTCTGCTCCAGTTCCCCGGCTTCTTCCCAGAACTGGGGCGTCGGCGGCGCTTCGCCGCCGCCGAATTCGGTCGAGCCGATGAAGTCGGGACGCGCGAGCGCGAACCTCGACGTGGTCACCGCCCGCTTCAGCCGAGCGCCTTCGTTGATCCCAGGCGCGCGCTGGGCGACGTAGAGCGGGTTGGCGCCGCCATCGGCTTTGCGGAACGCGTCCGGAATACTCGCGTGCTCGCCGCCGAGCTCGTAGTCCCAGTACGGGAGCGCCCAGTTGGCGGGCCCGCCGGTCTCCACGACCGCCGCGCGCACGATCTGCTCGAAGTAATAGACGAACATGCGGTGCCACGCCACGAACCACCACGAAAAGTGCTTACAACCGTTCCATAGCGGCGCGAGTGGTTTGTTGTAGGTGCCGTGCATCGCCGCCTGGTAGGCCCAGCTCGTCTGGTTGTCTTTGGGCCGCGCTTTCATCGCCCCCACGGCTTTTGCGTAAGCCGCGAGCGCCTGCTGTCCCTGGGGACTGCGAACCTCGCAGCGCGTGTACCGCGCGAGCGCCGGCGCGACGGGCGCTTGGTGGGCCGAACTTGGAGCATCAGCCATCTCTATGCCTCCTCTCGTCGGGCTCGTGGCCCGCCGTGCTCTTCCGAGCTACCAGTCGAAAGAGTCGCTGAGTCGCTCGCTTGATCGAGTATTCCGGGCCTTGATCGCAAGGTACCATAAGGTAGACTCCTTCGACTGTATCGATCTTGTTACGCGAGCCGCGATGACGGCTGGGGGGCGTCCGCAGCAGCGCCGGTGAGGTCGGCGTCCTGCTGCACGCCAGCCCGCAGGCCGAGGAACGCGACCACCGCGGAGGCGGCCATGACGGCCGCGATGACGTACAGCACCGAGCGCGTCGCGTAGGCGAAGTCGAGTCGCACGAAGTGTGGAATCGACGCGACGCTGCCCCCGTCGTGAGACTGGGAGATGCGGTCCGCGATGGTGCGGGCGCGCGCGCCCGGCACGCCTTTTGCCGTCAGCGACGTTTCTGCATGCGAACGCAACTGCGAAACGAGGATCGTGCCGAGGATCGCGAGGCCGAGGCTGGCGGCATAGTTGCGGACGGTCTGGGTGATCCCGGTGGCCTCGCCGTAGGAGAGCCGTGAGGCGCGGTTGACGGCGTCGGTGCTGGCCTGGCCGAGCATCAGCCCCATGCCGGCGCCGGCCATCACGACGTACCACTGCTGGGAGCCGAGGTCGAGCCCGGTGACCTTGCCCGCCCACAGCCAGAAGCCGACGGCGGCAAGCGCGCATCCGAGGACCACGGGCCGCTTCGCCCCGATGCGATCGAGCATCCGCCCGCCAATCTGCGCCGCAACGACGAACCCGAGGAAGAAATACAACAGGACAAGACTGGCCTGTTGCGCGTTCTTCCCGAGCGCGATCTGGGCGTACTCGCTGGCGAAGAAGAACACGGGGATAAACACGAGGTTGGAGGTGCCGAGCACGATGTTCTCGACCAGGAACGGGCGGATCCGGAAGATGCCGACCTCGATCAGTGGCGAGGCGGTGCGAAGCTCGCCGCGGTAGAAGACGATGAGCAGCGCGGCGCCGAGAACGATGCAGGCCCACGTGCCGGGACTGCTCCAACCCCAGATCGAGGACTGCTGGAAGCCAAACACGCTGAGCGCGACCCCGGAGGCGATCAAGGCGAGGCCACGGAAGTCCATGCGGGCGGGCCGGTGCTCGGTGGTGGGCCTCGCGATGACGATCAATACCAGCGCGATGATCGCGACGGGGATGTTGACCCAGAAGATCGCTCTCCACGTCCACTGCGTCAGATAGCCGCCGAGGATCGGACCCACAGCGGTGAGGCCGCCGGCGATGCCGAAGAAGATCGCGAGCGCCTTCCCGCGCTCGTGCAGGTCGAAGGTCTGCACCACGATCGCCAAAGCGGCGGGGAACATGATCGCCCCGCCCGCCCCCTGGAGGGCGCGGAAGGTCACGATCCATGCCTCCGCGAGACTGCCTTTGGGGGTGAGTCCGCACATCGCGGAGGACCCGGCGAACACGATCACGCCGAGCGTCACCATCTTGCGATGACCAACTGTGTCGGCAAGGCGTCCACCGAAGGCAAACAGCGCCGCGAGCGAGAGCAGGTACGCGTTGATCGCCCACTGCACGCCGGTGTTGCTGAGGTCGAGCTCCTTCTGGATCTGGGGCGCCGCGATCGACACGATCGTCTGATCGATGAACGTCATCGCGACGGCGAAGATCATCGCCGCGAGGATCAGGTTGCGCGAGCGTCCCCCCGGTGCGCCGGCGAGCGCTGTCATGCCGCCGACCGAGGGGGATAGGCACCACTCAGATCGCGCGGGTCTAGGGAGCTCGTCGTCTCGGCGTAGCTCGATGCGCTGCGCTTGACGATCACCCGACGATTATCCACAAATGAAACCAGGAAGGTGCTCTGCTTAGACCGCGATCCCCGGGGATGTCGGGCTTTGCGACGAGCCGCAGCTACGCTCGCGTCATGACACCGGAGGAGCTTGCCAACCTCGCTCACCTGCGCCGCGCCCGCGACCTCATGGACCGCGAGTACGCGCGCCCGCTCGACGTCGCCACGCTCGCCCGCACCGCGTTGATGTCGACCGGACACTTCTCGCGGCAGTTCCGCGCAGCGTACGGGGAGACGCCCTACGCCTACCTGATGACGCGGCGAATCGAGCGGGCAAAGGCGCTGCTGCGCCGCGGCGACCTGCCGGTCACAGAGGTCTGCATGGAGGTCGGGTGTACATCGCTGGGCTCGTTCAGTGCACGCTTCACCGAGCTGGTGGGCGAGACGCCGACGGCCTACCGGGCGCGTGACCACAGCGCGCTCGCGAGCGTCCCGGGCTGCGTCGCCAAGGACCTCACCCGCCCGAGCCGCAAGCCGATCAGGATCGGAGAAACGCGCGCGGCGCTCGCGCCCTAGTGTTGTGGGCATGAACCTCACTCTTTCCACATGCTTTGTCCTAGTCCATGACCCCGAGCTCGCGCTAGCCTTCTACCGCGACCTGCTTGACCTCGAGTTGCGCAACGACGTCGCCCGCGGAGACTTCCGCTGGATCACCGTCGGCGCGGCCTCCCAGCCAGGCGTCGCAATAGTTCTTACGAACTACCTGAGCGGCAGCCCCGCCGACAGCGACGCGCTTGCCGCCCTCCTCGCCAAGGGCGCCCTGAACGGCGTCCACTTCCACACCGACGACCTCGACGCGACCTTCGAGAAGCTGCGCGCCGCGGGCGCCGAGATCGTGCAGGAGCCAACCGATCAGCCGTGGGGCACGCGGGACTGCGCCGTGCGTGATCCTTCCGGCAGTCTGGTGCGCATCGACCAGCCGCCCGCCGCGTAGCGGTGACACGGCCGACCCGGTCGAGTTGCGCTGGCTGAGACTCGATGCAGGTTTGGATCTGAGACGCGTGGGCCGCCGCCTCCGATCACGCCTCGTCGCTGACAGAGTGAGATCAACCGTTCTCGAAGCCGACGCCCGAGACGCGCGGCCTGCCACTCAACCCGAAGATCACGATGTAGCCGTTGCCGTCGCCCTCTAGCCGCCGGAGCGGCAGCTTAAGATCGACCGCTACCTGATGATCCCTCTTGCCGTCCAGGTCGACCGTCGCCAGCTGCTGGAACGCGTGGCCCCCCACGGGGTATTTCGTGAACGCGAACTCGACGCTACCGCACCCGTGGCAGCGCTCGGCGACGAGCTCGGCCCTCGACGGCGCGAAGAACGCGCCATCGCCGATCGGCTGCGTGAGGTACTTCCCGTGCCCCAGCACGATGTAGTAGCCACGCCAGGCCTTTGAGTCCCTGACACGGTGGAACGTGTACGGGCCCCAGAACGGCGCGAACGAATCGGGGATCGTGGTGCAGGCGGTGTTGGTCTTCGAGACGTTGCCGGCCTGGTCGAGCGCGTCGACCTTGACGCAGACCGTGGCGCCGGTACCGGGCTTGAGCAGCAGCGCCGTTCGCTTCGTGTGGGAGTACTGCTTGATCTCGATCACGTTTTCGCCACGCTCGTCTTGTCCGGTCGAGTCCTCCGGGAGGGTCGTCACCGTTACGTCATAGGACACGGCGCTGGAGTCGCTCTTCCACTGGGCCTGGAGCCGGGTCCCGAGCGTGAAGGCAGGCGTAGCCAGCAATTTCGAGAGCGGGTTGGTAAACGTTGGGCTGAAGCTGGGGACTGGTGTGGCTTTCGGAACCGGCGAGGCACTGCTCGATTTTGCGCTTGGCGCAGCGAAGATCGTCACTTGCGGCCGTTTGGGCGGTGTCAGATCGCTGGTCCACGAGTACACGGCCGGCGTCGGGTCGGCGTTCCCCGCCGAGTCCACCGCGCGAACGCTGAACTTGTGAGGCCCGGAGTGCGACACCTCGACGTGATCGGGCGAGGCGCAGGCCGCGAACGGCGCGTCGTCCAAGGCGCACTGGAAGGTCGCGTTCGCCTCGCTGGACGTGAACGTGAACGCGGGGTCGGAGTCGCTGACTATGTTGCCGGGATCGGCAAGCGTGGTGTCTGGCGGCGTGGTGTCAACGGTCCATGTGATCGGCTGCGCCTGTGTGTCGACGTTGCCCGCCGGGTCGACCGCCTGGATCAAAAGCGTGCGCGCCGCATCCGCGAGGCCGGTGTAGGTGACCGGCGAGGCGCAAACCTGCGGCGGGGCACCGTTGAGCGAGCACTGGAACGCGGCAGTGGGGTCCGGCGAGTTGAACGCAAACGTGGCGGTCGTCGAGTTCGAGAGCGCAGGTGGCTGCTGTGTTATGACGGTCGTAGGCGGCGTCAGGTCGACCGTCCAGTCGTACTCGACGGGCGGGGGAGCAGTGGCGCCGGTGCCGCTCCCTTGCACGGAGAACTTGTGTGAACCTTCTGAGAGGCCGGGGAAATCCTGTGGCGAGGCGCACGCCACGGGGGTCACTTCGTCGAGCGAGCATTTGTAGGGTCCCGTCCCGGTCCATTCGAAGTGCGCCGTCGTGCTGTTGGTCTGTTTCGGAGGGGTCTTCGTGAAGACGACAGGCTGGGCCGTCACCGCATTTGCGGTGGCGACGACCAAAGCGAGCACCACTGCTACCAAGCCCCAGATCTGCCGGACCACGACAAGCAGTCTGCCAGACGCGCCGGACGGCCGCTTCTGAGCGCAGGCAGCTACCGTTGATCGGTATGCCGGCGTCACACAGCGCGAACGGCGAGACCCGCCACGAGACCCCTCTGGAGCGCCTGGACCGCAACCTAGAGGAGCTCACCGGCGAGCTGCGCGTAGTCGTCACCGGCGTACAGGTGCTCTTTGCGTTCCTACTGATCGTGCCATTCAACACCGGCTTCGCGCACGTTGGGGACTTCGAGCGCACCGTCTATTTCGTGACGCTCGTGCTGGCTGCGCTCGCGGCTGTGTGCACGATCGCCCCCTCAGCTCAGCATCGATTCCTTTTCCGCCACGACGACAAGCACCACATCGTGTTCAGCTCAAACCGAGTGGTGATTGCCGGCCTAGTGTTCCTCGCCCTGGCGATGTGCGGCTGCCTGCTACTGGCTACGACCAAGCTGTTCGGCATCACGGCCGGCGTGCTGACCGCGAGCGTCGGGGCGATTCCATTCGCTGTCCTCTGGTTCGCAGTGCCGATAAGACGGCTGCACAGCCTTGATGGGGGCAAGCGCGAGCCCAAGCCCTAGGCAGCTCGACAGCTCAGCGGGTATGGGCCAGCCCTATTTCACGATCGCGAAGTTCAGCGAACTGGACGTCGAGTGCTGGCCGGCAGCGTCGGTAGCGGTTGCGGTTACCGTGTAGCGGCCAGGCTTGAGCGTCTTGCCGTTCGAGAGATGCCCCTGGAAGGTGACCATGTTCTTGCCGTTGTGAGCAGAGTTCTCGATCGCGCCGAAGGCTAGCGTCCGCTTGCAACTCTTGGCCTTGCGGTTCTTCCTCGTCGCGGCCACGCAGTGCGCCCCCGACTTGCGTCCGGTCGCGCTCTGCGTGAACGCCAGCGAGACGGTGGCGGCCTCGTTGAGCGTGAAGCTCAGCTGTGTGCCGAGCGGCGCGCGCTTCGTGGCCTTGGCGAACACCGCCAGCGACTTGCCGGCGCGCCATCTTGCGTGCGTCTGTGCAAAGCCGGCCAGCGTCGGGACGACGGGGAGCGCAGATCCAGAGGGCGCCGGATTCACCGTCACCGATGTGGCGCTCGTCAGCGAGCCACCAAATCCATCGGCGATCGAGACGCTCACGGCATATTGTCCCGGGGCGCTGTATGTGTGCGTCGTGGTGGGCCCGGTGCCGGTGGTGCCATCCCCAAACGACCACGTGTAGGTCAGCGCGTCGCTGTCGGCATCGGCCGCTGCCGCCGAAAAAGTGAGCGGCTTGCCGGCAGTACCGGGAGACGGAGCCACCGAGGCGCCTGCCGCCAGCAGTGGGGCGGAATTCGGCAGGGCCAGCTCGACGTCGTTGCCCGTGCCCCCAACATACGACAGCTTGAAGAGCTGTGTTCCAAGAGCCACCGGAGCGCCCTCGGGCAACCCCTGGAACGTTCCGCCGATCGGCCCGCTCCCTAGGTTGTCGATAATTCTCAGCTTCGAATGTGGCGGGGCGACAAAACCGGGTGTCACATCCAAATGCAATGCGCTTTCACCGAGCGCCACGGCTCCGGTCGTGCTCGCTGAATCGTAGCCGCCGCTTTCGGGACTGGCG
>DASXOX010000020.1:0-18655 GCA_036493975.1 Solirubrobacteraceae bacterium | reverse complement strand
GCCAACTGGCGCATCACGGCATCGATCGCCTCCCCCAGCTTCAGCTCGTCCTCGGTCTCGGGCTCGATCGCCACCCCGGAGGCGCCCGAGGCCTGCAGGATCACGGTGTCGTTGGTCGACAGCTGCCCGTCGACGGAGATGCGGTCGAAGGAGCGCTTGACGCACACGCCGAGCAGCAGGTCGGTGGTGTGCGCGGCGAGCTGGGCGTCGGTCTGTACGAAGCAGAGCATCGTGGCGAAGTTCGGCGAGATCATGCCTGCGCCCTTGCACTGGGCGCTGAGTCGCACGACACCGGAGGGCAGCGTGACCTGTAGGTTGGCGCGCTTCTCGAAGGCGTCGGTCGTCTGGATCGCCTGCTGGAGGTCGCTGTCGCCCTCGCGGCGCAGCTGCCCGCGGGCGTCGAGGATCCCGCGCAGGACCTTCTCGACGGGCAGCAGGTGGCTGATGCCGCCGGTCGATGCGAGCGCGACCTGCGCGGGGTCGAGCCCGAGCGCAAGCGCGGCGGCGCCCTGGGTCTTGGCGGCGTCGTCGAGGCCGCGCCGGCCGGTCGCGGCGTTGGCGCAGCCGGAGTTGACGAGCACCCCGCGCAGGGCGTCGAGGCGGCAGCGCTCGCGGCTGAGCAGGACCGGCGCGGCGGGCGTGCCGGTGGCGGTGAAGCGCGCGGCGCTGCTGGCCAGCGGCGGCTCGGTGTCGCAGATCAGCAAACCGACGTCGGGGTTGCCGCTGGGCTTGATCCCGCCGGCGACGCCGGCGGCGCGGAAACCCTCGGGCAGGCCCGCACCGGCGGGGTCCAGTTCTTGCACGTGCGCGGGCCGCTCGACCCAGCGCGAGCCAAAGAACGGGCGCGGCGGGCCGTCGGCGCTGCGATCGCCCCAGACATCGTTGCCGGCGCTCATCTCCGTGCTCGCTTCGAGCGTGAGGTGGCAGCGACGCTCATAGCAACCCTTCGGTCTCGGCCAGGCCAAACATCACGTTGAGGTTCTGGACGGCTTGCGAGGAGGTGCCCTTCCAGAGATTGTCGATCGCGGAGAACACGAGCACCTTGCCGGTGTGCGAATCGGCGGCCGCGAGGATGCGACAGAAATTGGTCTCGCGCACCTCGCGCACACCGGGTGGGATGTCGACGACCTCGATGAAGGGCTCGTGCGCGTAGGCCTCGCGATAGAGCTCGGCGAGTTCCTCCGCGGCGACGGGTCGGGTGGGCGTGACGTAGCAGCTCGCGAGCTCGCCCTGGTCGAGCGGCACGAGGCTCGCCTGGAACTGGACCGGCAGATCCGCGCCGAGCAACGCGAGCTGCTCCTCGATCTCGGGGGTGTGGCGGTGGCAGGCGACCTTGTAGGAGATGATGTTCTCGCCGGAGGTCGAGAAGTGCGTGGTCTCACTCGGAGCGCGCCCAGCGCCGGAGAGACCCTGCTTGGCGTCGATCACGACGTCCGCGATCAGCCCGGCGCGCGCGAGCGGCGCGAGGCCGAGCACGGCCGCCGTGGGATAGCAGCCGGGGTTGGCGACAAGCGCGGCGCCGGCGATGCGATCGCGGTGGAGCTCGGTCAGCCCGTAGACGGCTTCGGCAAGCAGCTCGGGGCGTGGATGCTCCCCGTACCAATGCTCGTAGGTGTCCAGCGCCGCGAGACGAAAGTCGGCGGACAGGTCCACGACCCGCGCGCCCCGCTCGCGCAGCGCCGCAACAGTCGGCGCAGCGGCGGCGTGCGGGTAAGCGACAACGGCGGCGTCGAGGTTGATGGCATGGCGATCCAGCGCGAGCTCCTCGATCTCCAGTGGCACGCGGTAGCGGGGATAGAGCTCGTCCAGGCGCCGTCCGACCTCTGAGCGTCCGGTCACCGCGCTGAGCTCGAAGCCAGGGTGACGCCAGAGCAGGTGCGCGGCAAGCGCGCCGGCGAAGCCGGTCGCCCCGGCGACGAGCACGCGCGGGGAGCCAGGCGCGAACCGCTGGGTGCCGGCGGCAAGATCGGTGGGGATGCGTTCAGCCACGGAGCTCGCCTCCGAGCTGCTCGCGCACGGCGCCGAGAATCCGCTCGCGCACGGGCGCGACGTCCTCGTCGGCGAGCGTGCGATCGCTCGCGCGGAAGGCGAGCGCGATCGCGAGCGAGCGGCGTCCCTCTCCAACCTGGGGACCGCTGTAGACGTCAAAGACATGCGCGTCGTGCAGCAGCGCGCCACCGGCGTCGCGCACGACCACGAGCGCCTCTGCCGCAGTTACGTCAACGGGCAGGACCACGGCGATGTCCTCGCGCAGAGCCGGGAAGGAGATCAGGTCGCTGTAGCGGCGTGTCTCGGCGCCTCCGTCGGCCGCGGCGATCAGCGCGTCGAGGTCGATCTCGGCGACGGCGGCGCCCTGGAGCTCCCAGCCCTGGACGAGCGGGTGCAGCTCGCCCAGCCAACCGAGCGGCTTCCCGTCGGCGAGCACCTCGGCGGCCCGGCCAGGATGCAGGAACGGATGCATGTCGGAGTCGGCGAGCGAACGAGCAGTGACCTCGACGCGGAGCGCATCGCCGAGCGCTTCGAGCACACCCTTGACGGCGTAGAGGTCCACGGATGGCGAGTCGGGTGACCGCCATGTCGGTGGCGTAAGCCGCCCGCTGAGCAGCACGCCGAGCGCACGGTACTCGTGCACTGCGGTCTCGCGCGGACCCCGCCGCGCGTGTGTACGCGCGCGCGCGGCGGGCTCATTTTCGGACGCCCCACCCCCCACGTCCGCCTCGCGCGCACGCGCGGCGGGCCCTTCTTCGCAAGCCGTTGCACCAGAGCCGAAGACGGTCCCGACCTCGAACAGCCGCAGATCGCCGTGCCCGCGCGCGGCATTGTGGGCGGCGCTGTCGAGCAGCGACCCGAGGAGCGTCGTGCGCAGCAGCGCGTGCTCCTCGGAGAGCGGGTTCTCCAGCGCAAGCGCGCCATCGCGGCGAGGATCGCCTGGCGCGAGCCGCAGGCGCTCCAGCGCTGCGGGCGAGGTGAATGTCCAGCCGACCGTCTCATACAGCCCGCGGCCGACGAGCGCGTCGACGGCGCGGCGGCGCAGGCGCTGCTCAAGCGAGAGCCGTCCGGCGGGCCGGCGGGGGGGCAGTGTGGCAGGCAGCTTCTCGACGCCGTCGATGCGCGCGACCTCCTCGATCAGGTCGGCCTCGCGGGTGACGTCGGCACGGCGCAGCGGCGGTACGGTGACGTCGAGACCGTCCTCGGCGTCAGAGGTCTCGAAGTCCAGGGCGCGCAGGATCTCGCGCTGGCGCTCGCGCGCGACGGGGACGCCGAGGATCGCGCTCACGCGCGACTCGCGCAGGCGCACGCGCGGCGGAGCCGTCGAGCGAGCGCCCTCCGACCAGGGCCCGGCGTCGATCGTTCCGGGCGCGACGGTGGCGCCGCAGAGCTCGATCATGAGCCGCGTGGCGAGCGCCTGAGCGTGGAGGCATTGCTCGGGCGCGAGGCCCTTCTCGAAACGCGCGGAGGCCTCGCTGCGCAGCCCGAGCGTCCAGCCGGTGCGGTGGATGTTCGGCCCGTTCCAGGTGGCGACCTCCAGCAGCACGCGCGTCGTGCCCTCCCCCACCTCCGAGCGCGCACCGCCCATCAGCCCAGCGATCGAGGTAGGACCCTGTGCGTCGTCGATGACGACCATCTGCGCGTCGAGGGTGCGGGTCTGGCCGTCGAGAGTTTGCACCTGCTCACCGTCCGCGGCGCGGCGCACGACAAGCCGCCCACCGGCAACGCGATCGAGGTCGAAGGCGTGCAGCGGCTGCCCGGTGAGCAACATGGCGTAGTTGGTGATGTCGACGACGTTGTTGATCGGGCGCTGCCCGGCGGCGCTGAGACGCGCCTTGAGCCACGGCGGCGACTGGGCGAGCGTGACGTTTTGAAAAACGCGCGCGGTGAAGCGCGGGCAGAGGTCGGGGCACTCCACCGACACCTCGACGGGAGCATCGCCGCCGACCCCTGCCCCCAGCGGGCCCTCGCTGCCGGGATCCTGTTGCCACGGTGCGGGTGCAAGCGGGGCACCAGTAGCGGCGTGCAGCTCGCGCGCGACACCGTAGACGCCGAGGCAGTCGGGCCGGTTGGGGGTGATCTCGAGCTCGATCACCTCACCGCCGAGCGGTAGGACCTCGGCCAGCGGAGTCCCGGGCGCGGGCAGTTCACGGCGATCGCCGAGCTGACCGGCGGCCAGCAACTCCTCGAGCGCAAGTATCCCGTCCCGTCCACCGCCGATCTCGAGCTCTTGCTCGGCGAGGATCATCCCTTCGGAGACGACCCCGCGCAGCTTTGCGCGCCGGATCTCGCTGCCGTCCCCCATGACGGCTCCGGGGCACGCGACCGCAACGGTCTGCCCAGCCGCGACATTGGGGGCGCCGCACACGATGGTCGCTGGACCCTCAAGGCGCGCGGGCCCGAGATCGACCTGGCAAACACTCAAGCGATCGGCGTCGGGGTGACGCTCACAGCTCAGCACGCGCCCCACGAGAAAGCGCTCGGGCGCGAGCACCCCGTGGTGGTGGATCGCCTCGACCTTCGTCCCGGTCATCGTGAGGCGCTCCTCGATCCCGTGCACGTCGAGTGTCGGATCGCAGTATTCGCGCAACCACTCCAGAGGAACTCTCATCCGAACTGCTCCAGAAAACGCACGTCGTTCTCGTAGTAGAGGCGCAGATCGGGGATGCCGTGCTTGAGCATCGCGATCCGCTCGATGCCCATGCCCCAGGCGAAGCCCTGAATGCGCTCGGGGTCGTAGCCGGGCGCGTTGCGCTCGGTGGTGGGGATGTGGGCATACACGTTGGGATCGACCTCGCCGGCGCCGAGAACCTCGAGCCAGCCCTCGCCCTTGCAGAGGTAGCAGCGCGCGCCGTCAGCGAGGAAGCCCTTGCCGGAGCAGTGAAAGCAGGAGACATCGACCTCGACGGAGGGCTCGGTGAAGGGGAAGAAGTGCGGGCGTAGGCGCACGTCGCGACTGTCGCCGAAGACGGCACGGGCGAACGCAAGCAGGGTGCCCTTGAGATCGGCGAGCGTGATGCCCTCGTCGACGGCGAGCCCCTCGACCTGGTGGAACTGAGGCGTATGAGTGGCGTCGCTGTCAGGCCGGTAGACGCGCCCGGGGATCACTACGTACAGCGGCGGGGGATGGGCTTCCATCGCGCGGACCTGCACGGGCGAGGTGTGGGTGCGCAGCACAAGCTCGTCGGGACGACCGAGCACGGGGCTACCGCCGGCAGACTTTGCATCTGCATCTGCGTCGGCGTCGACCGCCGCGCGCGTACGCGCGGGCGCGGCGGGGTCCCGGATGTAGAAGGTGTCCGTACGCGCCCGAGCGGGGTGCGTGGGCGCATGGTTGAGGGCGTCGAAGTTGTAGTGCACGGTCTCGACCTCCGGCCCCTCGAGCACTGTGAAACCGAGGCCGACAAAGATGTCCTCCAGCTCGCGCCATGTCGCGGTCAGGACATGCAGGCGCCCGACGGGTTGAAGGGGAGCGCCGGGCAGCGTCACGTCCACACGCTCCTCGCGCAGACTCTGCTGGAGCGCCGCGGCGCCGAGCTGGGCGGCGCGCTGCTCGATTAGCGCCTCGAGCTCCTGACGCGCCACATTGGCGGCTTTGCCGACCGCTCCGCGTTCCGCGGGCGGAAGATCGCGCACGCCGCGCAAGATCTGCGGCAGCTCGGCCTTGCGCCCGAGGTAGCGCACACGTAGCTCCTCCAGCGCGTCGCTGCCGGTGACGGCGCCGATCTCATCGCGGGCCGCGGCGCTCAGCTGTTCGATTCGTTCGGTCACGACGGGTGGACCCTATTCATCTCGTAGAGCGCGATGGTGGCCGCCATCGCGGCGTTGAGCGAATCCCCGGCGATCGGGATATGGGCGACGCGCTGGCAGGCGGCCAGGATCTCGGGCGGCAGGCCCCGACGCTCGGCGCCGACGAGCAGCGTCACAGGGTCTGCACCGTCCCCACCGGCACTGCCACGGACGACGTCATGCAGGGGCTCGCCGGCGTGCGCGACAAGCGCAATGCGCTGCCCCGGCAGCTCGACGACGCTCTGCACGCGTGCGAGGGGAACGGAGAAGATCGCGCCCATGCTGGCGCGGACGGCCTTCGGCGAGAACGGGTCGGCGCAGTCGGGGCCCAGCGCGACGCCACTGGCGCCAAAGGCGTGCGCGGCGCGCAGGATCGCGCCGACGTTGCCCGGGTCAGAGAGACCGTGCAGGTAAACCCAAAGCGGGCCGGTGAGCGTCTCGCTGTAGCGTTCGGCATAGACGCCGATGGCGCGCGTACCGGAGCCAAGCGTGGATACCGCGGCGAGCGCCGCGGGATCGACGTCCAGAAAGCCATCCCCGAGCGCGCTGCCAGCGACGCAATAGCCCTCCAGCGGCTCCCACCCGGCGTCGTGGGCCGCCGCGATCAGATCCTCACCCTCGGCGAGGAAGCGCCCGCTACGTGCGCGCTCGCGGCGGCGCTGCAGGCGCCGAAGGCCTTGCAGGCGAGGGTTCTGAGGGGAGACGATCGTGGTCATTTGCTACATCATCCTTGCTGCTTGGGATACAAAAAAGGCGCCGTCCTTGCTTAGGAGCGGCGCCCGGGAGGCTCGACTATGTCGGTTGCCGTGGCTCAGGCAGCCGACGCCTCGCGGGCGACCTCGGCGAAACGTCGGAAGCTCTCGGCGTCGCGGACGGCGACGTCGGCAAGCACCTTGCGGTCCAACTCGACTCCGGCCAGCGCGAGGCCGTGCATGAACTGCGAGTAGCTCATCCCGTTCTGGCGGGCCGCTGCGTTGATACGGGTGATCCACAGGCGGCGGAAATCGCGCTTGCGGTTGCGCCGATCGCGGTAGGCGTACGTGTCGGCCTTGATCAGCGCCTCCTTGGCGCGCTTGTAATTCGAGTGGGCCTCGCCGCGGAAGCCCTTCGTCAACTCGAGCGTGGCACGGCGCTTCTTGCGCGCGTGCAAAGAGCGCTTGACTCTCGTCATTTGCCGACTCCAAGCATCCGCTTGATGCGCGGGGTGTCGTGATCGGAGATCATCGCGGGCGCGCCGAGCGAGCGCTTGCGCTTGGGCGACTTCTTCTCGAGAATGTGGCTCGTGAAGGCGTGACGGCCCCGCACCTTGCCGGAGGCGGTGACTTTGAAGCGCTTCTTGGCGCCGGAGTGAGTCTTCATCTTGGGCATCGCGAGCGCAGCATTATGACAGAACGCCCCGACGACCCGCGCTCGGGCAATTTGCGCGCCATTCGCCGTCCAAAGGCGTCCGCACCGGTTATGAATCGGGCGCGGCGCGCCGATGAGAGAGATAGATGGAGCGGGCCTCGATCGCAGACCTTGACGACGCGCACACAGAGCGTCTTGCCGATGACGCGCCCAGCGCGATCGCGCACGCGCTGCGCGAGCTCACCGAGGCGGGCGGCGGCGACACCGAGCACACGCTCGACCTCGCGTGCGAGCGCCTGGCACAGGCGATCGCCACGACGGAGCGCCTGCGCGGCGAGCTGCGCTCCCAGCGCGCGGAGCAGCGATTGCTCGAGAACCGCATGCACGTGACGACCGAGATGCTCACCGAGGGCGTGCTCGTGTTCGACCGCCACGGACGTGTGGTGTACGCCAACAACGCGGCAGGGCGGATCCTCAGCATGAGTCACGACCAGCTGCTCTCGCGCCACGTGCGCGACCGCCGCTGGCGCTTCCTACACGAGGACGGGTCCCCGTGGCCACTGGCAACACACCCTGCTGCGGAGACATTGCAGACAGGCCGCGCACAGCGCGCGGTGATCATGGGGATGGACAAGCCCGACGGAACGGTCACCTGGATCTCACTGGCGTCGCGAGTTGCACCCGACGAGCACGGTCGCCCGTGCGGTGCGATCGCGACCTTCACCGACATCAGCGAGCGGCGCACGATCCTGGAGCGTCTGCAGCACCAGGCACACCACGACCAGCTGACGGACCTCGCGAACCGCCGGCTCTTCCACAAAGAGCTCGACCGCGCGATCTCGCGCGCGGAGCGCCACGGCTGCGCGGTGGCGCTCGTCTATATGGATCTCGACAGCTTCAAGCGAATCAACGACACGCTCGGCCACCGCTCGGGCGACGAGGTCCTGCGAACGCTCGCCCGGCGCATCACGGCGGCGACGCGCGAGGACGAGCTGGTGTCACGCTACGGCGGCGACGAGTTCGTAGCGCTGCTGAGCATGCTCTCCAACCCGAGTCGCGAAGTGAGAGCGTTCATCGAGCGCCTCAGCCTGACGGTCAGCGAGCCAATCCAGCTCGACGCGGGTGCGGTACGGGTCGGCGCGAGCCTCGGGGCGAGCGTCTATCCGCACGACGGAGCGACGGCGGAGCAGCTGTTGCACCACGCCGACGCGGCGATGCTGGCGATCAAGAGCGCGCGAGCGGCCGCCTGAGGCCGCGACTGCTTTCTAGTTGAGGCCGCCGCGTACGCGCGTGCGCGCGCGGCGGGGTCGCCGAACGACCGACCTACTCCCCGCTCGCCGCGACAGGCGCGGCACTCTCGGGCGCCGCGGGCGCGTCGGAGGCGCGAGCAGGCCCCTCTGCCCCGGAAGCTCCACCGTCCGCGGAAGCCGCATCGCCACCGTTGTCGCCGGCGGACGCCTGCACAGGAGCCGCGGCATCTGCCGTAGCCTCGCCGCCGTCCTCGTGCTGCGACTCCTCTGGCGAGGCGCCGTCGGAAGAGGCGTCGAAGCGCCCGGCGAGCACGGCTTTGGAGGGGCCGAGCATCATCGTCATGTTGCGGCCCTCCTGCATGGGACGCTGCTCGACGACGCCGAGCTCCTCGAGCTCCTCAGCGAGGCGGTCGAGGATCATCGTGCCGCGCTCGGGATGGGTGACCTCGCGCCCGCGGAACATGATCGTGACCTTGACCTTGTCCTTGTGGCGCAGGAAGCGTTCGACGTGGCCCTTCTTGGTGTCGTAGTCGTGCTGGGCGATCTTGGGGCGGAACTTGATCTCGCGGATCGTGATCTGCTGCTGGTGCTTGCGGGCTTGCTTGAGCTTCTGAGCCTGCTCGTACTTGTACTTGGAGTAGTCCAGCACGCGGCACACCGGAGGACGGGCCTCGGGCGCGACCTCGACGAGATCGAGATCGCGCTCCTGGGCGAAGCGCAGCGCGTCGGGGGTCTTGAGTACGCCGACCTGGTTGCCCTCGTCGTCGATCAATCGCACCTCGGGTACGCGGATACGCTCGTTGATCCTCGTGGTGTCCCGCTCGGGCGGGCGCCGGTCGAACCTACGCGGTACCGGCACTAGCTGTCCCGGCCGCGCGTCAAGCTGTCAGTGGGCGCGGCGGCATTGAAGGGGTGCGGGCTCTCAAGGCGGCCGAGTATAGCGGTGTGCCGGCGCCGCGCAAGTGGCTTCCCCGAGAACACTCGGCGCCGCGGCTTCTCATGCGGAGCGCCTCACGGCGTCAGCGAGCAGGCGCTCGGCGATCTCATCCAGCGTGACCGTACCGCCGTTGTCTCCAGCGCCGCGCCGGCGCACGGAGACGGTCCCGTCCCCCGCCTCGCGCTCGCCGACGACGAGCATGTACGGAGCTTTGCGCAGCTCGGCGTCGCGGATCTTGCGCCCGATCGACTCGCCGCGGTCATCGAGCTCGACGCGCAGCCCATGCCCTCGCAGCGTCTCGCAAACCGTGGCGCCGTACTCGCTGAAACGCTCCGAGACGGGCAGCACGATCGCCTGCAGCGGCGCAAGCCACAGCGGCAGCTCACCGGCGTAGTGCTCGATCAAAATGCCGATGAAGCGCTCGAAGGACCCGAGCAGCGCGCGATGGATCATCACGGGACGGTGCTCGGCATTGTCGGCCCCGGTGTAGGCGAGCTCGAAGCGCTCGGGCATCGAGTAGTCGAGCTGGACCGTTCCCAACTGCCAGGAGCGCCCGATCGAGTCCTTCATGTGCAGGTCGATCTTCGGGCCGTAGAAGGCGCCATCGCCGGGATTCAGTTCGTAGTCCAGTCCCTCGGCGCGCAGCGCCCCCTCCAGCGCGCCCTCGGCGCGATCCCACATCGCTTCGCTGCCGATCCGCTTCTCAGGCCGCGTGGAGAGCTCCAGACGCGGCTCGAAGCCGAACAGCTCGTAGATGTAGAAGCCGAACCGCAGGCACTGAACGACCTCCTCCTGAACCTGCTCCTCGGTGCAGAAGATGTGGGCGTCGTCCTGAGTGATGTGGCGTACGCGCAGCAACCCGTGCAGCACACCGGAGGGCTCGTGGCGGTGCACGAGACCGGCCTCCGAGTAGCGCACAGGGAGGTCGCGGTGGGAGTGGCGGCGATCCTTGTAGATCTGGATGTGCGCGGGGCAGTTCATGGGCTTCAGTCCCATGGGCCGCTCCTCGACCTCGGTGAAGTACATGTTCTCGCGGTAGGTGTCCCAGTGGCCCGACTGCTTGAAGAGCTCGACGTCGTAGAGGATCGGCGTTTTGACCTCGCGGTAGCCACGCACACGGTTTTGTTCGCGCCATAGCTCGGTGAGGGCGTTCCAGACGGCCATCCCGGCGGGCTTCCAGAACGGCGCCCCGGGCGAGAGGTCGGAGAATTGAAAGAGCTCGAGCTCGCGGCCGAGCTTGCGGTGGTCGCGGGCCCGCGCCTGCTCCAAGCGCTCCAGGTGCTCCTCCAGTTCGGCCTTCGTGAAGAACGCCGTGCCGTAGATGCGGGTCAGCATCTGGCGTGCGGAGTCCCCGCGCCAGTAGGCGCCAGCGACCGACTGCAGCTTGAACGCGCCGATCGTCTTCGTCGAGGGCGCATGCGGTCCGCGGCAGAGGTCGGTAAAGGGGCCGTTGGTGTAAAGCGAGACTGTCTCCAGCGGCGCCCCACCACCTTCGCGTGCCGCGACCACGAGGTCGTCGATCAGCTCGACCTTGTAGTCCTGGCGCTCCTCCACGAAGCGCGCGCGAGCCTCGGCGGCGGATATGTCCTCGCGCACGAAGGTCTCGGCGGCCTTCACGTGCGCGCGCATCCGCTCTTCGATCTTCGGGAAATCCGCCTCCGTGACGCTCACATCGGGCGGGAACTCGAAGTCGTAGTAGAAGCCGTTCTCGATCGCCGGGCCGATCGAGATCTTCACGCCCGGGTAGAGCTCCATCACTGCGGCCGCGAGCACGTGCGCGGTGTCGTGACGGATCAGCGCCAGCGGCTCCGAGCCCTCGCTTCGAGACGTGAGGATCCCGATTCGCGCGCCATCGGGCAGCGGGCGCGCGAGGTCACGGACTTCGCGAACCCCCTCCCCCTCTCCCCTTCCCTCAATCGCCCCATTGCCGACCTCGACCGCGAGTGCGGCGCGCGCGAGGCCCGGGCCGATCGCAGCCGCGGCGTCCGCGCCGGTTGCGCCGGCCGGCAACTCCAGGGCCTTGCCGTCCGGGAGCGTGACTGTGAGGGTTTCGGTGGCGCTCATCGAGAGGATGGAGGCTACCCTCCCGCCGGTGAGCGCGGGGCGCAGATGGGTGGCGGTCGAGCATGTGCCCCACGAGGGCCCGGGGGCGATCGCGACAGCGGCAGCGGAGCGCGGCTTGGCGCTGGAGGTCTGCCGGCCGTATCTCGGCGAGGCGCTGCCCGCCCCGGACGAGCTGGCCGGGCTGGTCGTGATGGGTGGCCCGATGGGTGTCTTCGACGTGGACGAGCACCCGCATCTCGCGCAGGAGCTCGCGCTGGTCACGGCCGTGGCCCGGGTGGACCTGCCGCTGCTGGGCATCTGCCTCGGCGCGCAGATGCTCGCGGCCGCACTCGGCGCGCCGGTGTACCGCGGCGACTGCGACGAGATCGGTGCGGGCTCGGTGACGTTGACAGAGCACGGCCGCCGCGATCCGGTGCTCGGCACGAGCGGGCTCGCGGAGCTGCCGGTCATCCACTGGCACTCCGAAACGTTCGATCTGCCGCGCGGCGCGAAGCTGTTGGCCAGCAGCGCGCTGTACCCGCACCAGGCCTTCCGTGCGGGCTCCCGTGCATACGGCCTGCAGTTCCACGTCGAGGTCGACCGTGCGCTGGCCGCGGGCTGGCGCGAGCACCTGCCGACTGGCGTGGAGATCGGCGAGCAGGCGCAGGCCGACGTCGAGCGATACGGTCGCGCGACGCTCGCCGCTTTCTTCGAGATCGCCGCGCGCGCGGGCTGACCGCTAGCCCACCGCTAGTGCAGCGTTCCCGAAACCCTTGTTGATCGCGGCGTTGGTGACGATCGCTCGTACACGTGCTTTCGTCCGAAGGAGCAGCAAACACACACGAAACAGAGGTTCCATCGGCCGGCCGGCTCACGCGGCGGTGATAGTGTCGTTTGTATCTTGCGCTCAGTCGTTCGCGTGGTTTCGGTGGTCGTCGTGTTCTTTGCGCTGAACGCTATCGCTGGCTCGGCTGTCGCCTCGTCGACGAAGGTCGATTTCGGGGATATCTCCCATAAGGGCCTGAAGAACTTGGGGCCGGCCTCGACGGGGTTGAAGCTGTCGCTCGAGCTGGGGATGATCGCCAACCAGCAGGGCATCGCAAACGCCGTGAAGGCGGCAAGCAATCCGTCCTCGGCGACTTACGGGAGGTATCTCTCGCTGTCGACGCTGCAGAAGAAGTATGGCGCCTCGTCGTCGCGGCGCAACGCGGTCGTCGGCGCATTCAAACCTTACGGCGTGACGGCGACCGTTGATGTGACGTACCAGCGGGTGGGCGCGACGATGAGCATCAAGAACGCGCAGAAGCTGTTCGGCACGAAGTGGAACCTGTATTCCACCGGCCAGTCCAACCAGGCGGTCGCGCTTCCGGTCAATACACCGAAGCTGGGTTCGGGTCTGAACGGCAACGTCGACACCGTCTCGGGCTTGGGACTCTATGTCACCCAGCGCGCGTCCGCCAGCACGGCGGTGTCTCGCGCGCAGGGGCGGGCGGCTTCGTTTGCGGGCGGAACGCCGACCCGCACCGGGACGATCGCCCCGGGCTGCGCCACCACGACGTACCCGGTGGCTGTGCTTTCGAGCGCCGGCTTATTTCCGAACCAGATCCTTAGCGCTTACAGCATCGCTCAACTGCAGGCCGGTGGCTTACAGGGCCAGGGCTCGCGCATCGCGATCCTCGGCGAAGCGCCGACGCCGGTCAACGATGTCACCGCGTACCGCAACTGCTTCGGTTTCCCGGGGACCGCGTTGCAGATCCACGGCGGCTCGAATATCGCACCGACCCTCGAGAGCTCGCTGGACGCGATGACGGTTGCGATGGCAGCGCCAAAGCTCTCACGGTTGGATCTGTGGGTGAAGGCGCTCGGGAAGGCCAACCCTCAAGGTGCCCTCGAACTGCTGGCCCAGCCCCTGCAGGCGACTAAGAACGGCACTCCGCTCCCGAACGCGATCTCGATCTCCTACGGCGTGTGCGAGGCGAGCGTCGCGCCGTATACCGCGGCGCGCACCCTGTTCAACCGCCAGGCAGCCGCGACGGCGGCGCTGGGAATCACAATCGTCGTCGCGGCGGGCGACAGCGGCTCGTCCTCGTGCGCACACGGGGTGCCGTCCTCCCAGCTCGACAGCTTTGACCAGCAGAAGTCGGCGTCCTGGCCAGCGACGTCGCCTTGGGTGCTCGCTGTCGGCGGGACGAACCTCACACTCACGGCCGCGAACACGATCGAATCCTCAGGCGTGTGGAACGACACGGCGTACCCGCAGCCATACCAGCAGACCGCCGCGGGCGGGGGCGGCGTCAGCACCTTCGAAAAGCGTCCGTGGTGGCAGCCGGCGATCCCATCGCAGAGCACCTACAGAATGGTTCCCGACGTCGCCGCGTTCGCGGACCCGAGCCCCGGCTACGCCATCATCTGCTCGCCCGCAGTGCAGGGCTGCGGTCCCTCGCCGGGCCAGACGATCTCGTTCGTCGGCGGCACGAGCGCGGCCACTCCCCTTGTCGCGGGGATGATCGCCCTGTGGGACCAGCAGGCCAAGCAGTCCGGCCTACCCAATCCCGGGTTCGTCCCGCCGCTGCTTTACTCGATCGCCCAGCACGCACCCGGATCGTTCCTGGACATCACCACCGGGAGCAACGCGGTCTTCGGCGGAGTGTCGTGTTGCACAGCGGCCCCTGGGTTCGACCTGGCATCGGGTCTCGGCTCGCCGTCGGCCGGCCAAATCGCCCAGCACCTGCATCACTGAGGCCACCGACGCAGTCACGTCACGCGAGACTCTCGGATACAGGCCGCCGGCAGTGTCACCCGATGCGCTTGACGGCCTACTTGGTAGGGGCGAGGCCTGGGAAGTACTGAAATGCGATGCTCCGCAGGAAAGCAATGACCTGAGCTGCTGAGGGAGGCGATGCCGAGTCGGTCAGCTCGGGCGGGATCGTCATCCCGGACTGCTTCGCGTGCTCGATCAGTCCCCCACCCATGGCTTTGCCGAGGGTGCTGAGCGCCTTGCTCATCAGCGCTTCGTCCATGTGGTAGGCGGGCACCGGGAGTGGGTGTACATCCGGCCAGCTGGCGGGGTCGCGGGGGCTCCGGCGGGAGAGCAGGTGGTCGAACGGGCGGGCGGCGGCGTCCCTGGCGGTGAACGCGTCACCAAGGTCCCACACCTTTCGCAGCGTGGCGATCATCGACGTGTGCCGGTGCTCCTCGTTGATCACGATGCCCTCGTCCACCCAAGGGGAGACGATGATCGCCGGCACGCGGTAGCCGGAGCGGTCGAATTTGAAGCCCATCTCGCCCGCGGGTGCGCTCGGGTCTGGTGGGGGCACGGGGCCTGGAGGGACGTGGTCGTAGGTGCCGCCGGGCTCGTCCCAGCCGATGAAGAACGTCGTGTTGTACGCATTGGAGCCCTCCGTGGAAGCAGCCGAGCGGATCGCCTCGTAGATCCGGGCCAGGAACGCCTCGCCTCCCCTGATCGACGATGGGGGGTCAAGCGGGACCTCGATGTCTCCGGGTAGCGCCCGGCCCGCCGCCGGGTGATAGTCGCTGTGCCCGATGAGCAGGTGCGGCTCGACCATGCTGAAGTCCGGGAGCGTCCCGTTCGCCGCGTCCTTCTCAAACTCCGAGAACGGCACGATGCTCGTCGCTAGCCGGTCCTTCATCTGCGACATGTGGACTAGGGCCGTGCCCGAGATCGGGCTCGGTTCCTGCACGTATATCTTCCAGGTTCGCCCGTGCGCCTCGAGGCGCTGGAAAAGGGTTTCGGCGGTGTTGTGCTGCATGAACTTCGACACCGGGCTGTTGACGACGAAGCCGGACGATGTCGCGGCCGTCCAGAACGAGCGGTTCATGAGCGTCTGCGAAGGGACCTCGCAGAACCAATGGTCGAACACGCCGAAGCCCCTCGCGATCCCGTTGAGCACCGGCACCTGCTCCGGCGTGTAGCCGGTCATGATCTTGGCGTACTCCGCGTGCGTCGGCTGGCGGCCGACCTCTCCGGTGAAGCAGCTGATGTAGTCGGTGACGAAGCCGTCCATACTCGGCACCGCGCCGGGCTCGGGAGCGTTCCACGGTGCGGTGACCTGGTCGCCGACCTTGAAGCGGTTGTGCTCGTCGAGGACGTTGAACAACTGGACGTTGGTGTGGAAATACTCCTCGCCCGAGTCCGGGTTCGGAGCATCCATGTCCGTTCCGACCGTGTACGGGACCCTCTTGCGCTCAGCGCCGTGCTCGGCCCACTCTGGGATCGGGTTGCTCAGATCCTTTCCGATCACACCCTCGAAGGTCTTGCCATCCTCGGGCCCGTACAGGTGGCCCAGCAGATTGTCAGGAGACCTGTTCTCGAACAGCACGAGAACGACATGGTCCATTGCTCGCGAACGATCGGGGCTCATCGGGCGTCTCCTTTAGTAGGTGGTTGGCCTACTCCTGGCTCTTGGGCCTCGGTGAACAGCGCACCCTGTCCTGCCCCTGACCCGGAGGCGCCGCCGCCACGGCCGCGCAGCACGAACGCGATAGCGACCGCGACCGCCGCCCCGGCGATCGGCCCGGCGATGTAGACGAAGTAGTGCGAGAAGCTCCCTCCAACCAGATCGGGACCGAATGTGCGGGCCGGATTCATCGAGGCGCCCGAGATCGGACTGCCCCACAGCCCGGCGAGAGCTATGTAGCCGCCGACCCCGAACGCACCGAACAGGCCGACATTCTGTGCGCCCGACGCGGTACCGAGAATCACGCTGACCAGACCAACGGTCAAGATGAACTCCATCCAGAACGCCGACCCAGCCGAGTAGGAGGCGGCCGGATAGTTCGATCCGTAGGTAGCCGACACGTTGATGACGGCACGCAGGAACAACGCGGCGAGCGTCGCGCCGGCCAACTGCACGACGATGTAGCCGGGCACGCGCTGCCACGGGAAGTCGCGGCGCAGGGCGAACGCGATGCTGACCGCGGGGTTCAGATGGGCGCCCGAGACCTTGCCCATGAACAGGATGATCCCCAACACCGTTAGCGCCGGCGCGACGACAGCATCCGTGTGACTGATCACGCCCGGAAAGGCATGACCCATCATGCCGCCACCGGCCGCCGCGAGGACCAGAAAGAACGTGCCGAGCAGCTCAGAAAACAGACGTCGCCACTCCTGGCGAGGATCCTTGAAATCAGCAACCCGGTCGACGATCTCCTGCTCGTAACGCGCGATCGGACCCTGCACCTGAACACCCAAACGCTCCCCCCGTGTAGCCTCGGCCTGTAGCCCGCTCATACCCAGAACCTTGGCTAACGCGTGGGTGAGCCCGCGTCACCCGCCCTGGGTGACCCGCTGCCGTCGATCCGGCCGGGGCGATGCCAGCGCGCCCGCGAGCTCCGCGCGTCCACCGACACCGAGCTTGCGGTAGGCGCTGGAGAGGTGCCCCTTGACGGTCTGCGTGGTCACGAACAGCGACTGCGCGATCTCCTGGTTGCTCGCGCCGTCCGCGGCCAGCCGCGCGACGCGCAGCTCGCTGGCCGTGAGCGCGTCGACACCCGTCAACCACGGCCGCCGTGGCCGCGCGCCTGCAGCGAGCAGCTCCTCGCGCGCCTGCGCGGCGAGCGGCTCCGCGCGTGCCTCGTGCGCGATCTGCAGCGCGCGCCCCAAGGGCTCGCGGGCCCGCGAGCGCTGACCTTCGCGGCGCAGGTGGGCGCCGAGGTCGACGAGGGCGCGCGCCAGCTCCAGCTGTGCCGGGGTCCGCTCGAGCGTCGCGATCGCCTCCACCAGCAGCGCCTCGCGCTCGGCGCCGTCGGCGAGCAGGGCGAGCGCGCGCCGCGCGACGCCGATCCCGCGCGCCACGCCGGCGCGCTCGGCCAGCGCGAGCTCTTCGGAGGCCAGCGCGCGAGCTTCCTCAATGTCGCCCACCGGGCGCTGGGCGCGCAGCGCCAGCGCGAGCTCCGAGCGCCACGCGACGATATTGGGGTTGAGCACACCGATCGTCTCGCACGCTTCCCCGCACGCGCGCAGATCGGTGAGCGCGCCCGGCAGGTCGCCGAGCGCACGGCGCACGCGCCCCCGCGCCTCCAGCAGCGTGATGCCCGCGGGAGTGCCCGCGAGCTCGCCATCCAGCGGGATCGGGGCCAGCAGTCCCGCCGCCTGCGCGAGGTGGCCGCGTTCGAGCAGCGTCAGCGCGAGATAGGCCGCGGTGAACGGGATCGTGAACGTCAAACCCTGCTCCATCGCGAGCTCCAGCGCCGGCGCCGCATCGGCCTCGGCCTCCACGAGCGCACCGCGGCGCAGGTTCGCGAGCGCGCGGAAGCTCGCGCCCGCCAGGAAGCCCAACACCGAGCCGCGGCGAGCGGCGTCGGCGAGCATCGCGTCCGTGTGCGCGAGCGCACCCTCGATGTCGTCGATCAGGACCAGCGCGAACGCACCGTGCACCGCCTCGATCGCATCCGAGCCCTCTCGCTCCAGGAAACGGTCCCCGTCCAGGCCACGCCGCACCAGCTCCGCCACCTCCGCCGGGGAGCGCGCGCGAACCGCCAGCAGCAGCGCCAGGTTCAGCCGCAGCGGTCGCACGCCGTCCAGCTCGCCGGCGCGCTCGGCGTAACCGCGCAGCCGCTCCGTGCGCTCCTCCACCGCGGCGCCGCCCGCCGCCGGTGCGCCGTCACTGGCGGCGCGCGCGTCGAGCGTCCCCAGCGTCAGCAATCTCCCCTCCAGGCGCAGTGCGACGTCGCGCAGCGCGACGTCCGGTCGCACAGCGTCGCGCAGTGCGCCGTTTCCCCGCACGCCACTCACCGGCGGGTGGTCCCACAGCTCCAGACCCGCACCTCGCTCGCCCAGTTCGGCGAGCGCCCCCTGCAACTCCGCGAGCGCGGCGTCCCAGTCGCCGCCGAACAGCAGCGCATCGGAGAGCATCCAGCGCAGGCGCACCCGTTCGGCCGGGTCCGCGCCGACGGCGATCGCTTCCCGCAGGTGCGCGAGCGCGGCGGGGTCACGCATCAGCAGCTGCGCCTGCCCGAGCTCTCCCAACAGCTCCGCACGCCGCACCACCGGAGGCGGCTCGGCGAGCGCGCGCGCCAGGTACGCGGCGGCTGACTGCGGAGCGCCGCGGCGCGTCGCGTCGGCGGCGGCCGCGCGCAGGTCGGCGACATTGGGCGCGCTGCCCTCGCCGTCCGCGCGCAGCAGCTGCGCGGCGATCGTCTCCGCCGGCGCACCGTCCTCCCTGCGCAGCACCGCCGCGCGCGCGTGCATCCGCGCGCGGCGGTGCTCGGGGAGCGCCTCGTATACCGCCGAGCGCAGCAGGGGGTGCGCGAACGCCGGCCCCTCCCCGGGGAGCTCCCC
>DASXOX010000019.1:0-76872 GCA_036493975.1 Solirubrobacteraceae bacterium | reverse complement strand
ATGTTCACCCGGCAACCCGATCTTTCGAGCGCCGCGACAGCACAGTACCGCACCCGTACGCCCATGTCAACCCGCGCGACAAGTCGAGCCCACCGAGATCGAGCACGCCTACGTCGGTCGAGAGATGCCCGTACCCCGCAGCGACCAGCCCGTCACCGTGAGCTCACTTGTCCTACGCCCACAAGCCGCTGATAGACGAGCTCCCACTCTGCGCATATGGTCAATCTTACTTGCGCAGTTGGTGAAACATAGCTGCGCATATGGCGAAAGCGCGCTGCGCAGATGGTAGCCTACCGCAGCTATCCGCCACCTGGGGAGGAGCCCGCACCGTCTCTTGCCGGCTCGCTGTACCATGCAGACTTCCCGCCGACGTAGCTCAGCTGGTAGAGCACTTCACTCGTAATGAAGGGGTCCCCGGTTCGAGTCCGGGCGTCGGCTCTAGCGGCGAGCGCCAAGGTCCGGCGTCCCAGTCAAAGCCCCGCCAGCTCCCCCAGCAGCGACTCCCCGTGCTTCTCGCAGAACGCCTGCCCGATCCCGCGGATCGCGAGCAGGCCCTCGATGCCGGCGGGCCGCAGCCGCAGCACCTCCTCCAGCACGGCATTCGTCGCGACGGTGTATGCCGGCTTGCCCTCCGCGCGCCCCAGCCGCCAGGCGCGCAGGCGCTCGTACTGCGCCTCGTCGACAGGCTCGCCGGGGGTCTCTGTCCCAGTCGCACCCGACGCCCCCCGCGCGCCGCTCGCCGCGGCGGCCGCGGAGGAAGAGCGGTTGCGCTGGCCGCCCCGCGCGGGCGCCGCGCGCACCACGCGCTCCAGCTCCGGATCCGGGTCACACACGCTGCAGCAGCGCCCGCTCGGCGCGGGGTCGCGGGTGTCGCCGAAGTGCTCCAGGATCTGCCGCCGCCGGCAGTCCTCGCCGTTGGCGATGAAGCGCTCGATCGCCTTGTAGGCCTCCCACCCGCGGTCCTTGGCGGCCCTGATCGCGAGCCCCGCTACACGCGGGCTGCCGCGTCCGGTGAGCCGCACGCGCAGCACACCTTCGCGACCGGGCTCCAGCACCGCCGCGCCGGCGCGCTCGGCGATCGAGAGCAGCACGCGCTCGTGGTCGCGCAGTTCGCCCGGCGCGATCTCCGCGACGGTATCCGCGTCGGCCCGCGCGCGCAGGCGGCTCGTGTAAGCGCGCACCGCCTCGACGGTCGTCGTGCGTTCGTTGTTGAAACGGATCAGGCGCCCGAGGTCCATGCGCGCGGCCAGCAGCAGCGCCCGCGCGGGCTCCCCGTCGCGCCCGCCGCGGCCGGCCTCCTGGTAGTAGGCCTCGAGGCTCGTCGGGATCGCCCAGTGCGCGACGGTGCGCACGTCGGCCTTGTCGACGCCCATCCCGAACGCGTTCGTCGCGACGACGACCTCCGCGTCGCCCTCCATGAATGCCGTCTGCGCCTCGCGGCGGCGCTCCGGGGGAAGGCCGGCGTGATAGGCGACAGTCGCGATCCCGCTCCCGGCGATTAGCTCCGCGACCTGCTCGGTGTCTTTGCGCGTCCCGCAGTACACGATCGCCGGACGCGCCGCGGGGTCGGCGAGCACATGAAGCAGCGTCGCGCGCTTGCGCTCCACGGAGCCCTTGCCCTCGAGGCCGACGACGTCGAACACGAGGTTCGGCCGTTCGAAGCCCGAGCTCACGGCGAGCGGGTCGCGCAGCTGCAGGCGCTCGGCGATCTCGCGCGCGACGCGCGGCGTCGCGGTCGCCGTCGCCGCCATCACCGGCGGGCGCGGGGGATCGCAGTTCTCATACCCCCGCGTCAGCGACGCGATCGCCCCGTGCAGGCGCAAGTAGTCGGGACGGAAGTCGTGCCCCCACTCCGCGACACAGTGGGCCTCGTCGACCACGAACAACCCCACGCGGCGACTCTCCAGCGCCGCGCGGAACGGCCGCGAGGCGAAGCGCTCCGGCGCCGCCAGCACGAGCTGCGCCTCGCCCGACTCGATCTCGCGCAGGGCAGCCGCGTTGTGGCCCTCAGCCATCCCGGACGCGAGCATCGCCGCGCGCACACCGGCCTCGCGCAGCCGCCGCCACTGGTCGGCCATCAGCGCGATCAACGGGCTCACGACCACCACCAGCGGACGCGCCGGGTCGTGCTCGGCCGCAAGCGCCGGGAGCTGGTAGCAGAGCGACTTGCCCGCGCCCGTCGGCATCACGACGAGGCTGTCGCGGCCCTGCAGCGCGGCCTGCACCGCCTCGCGCTGGCCCGGGCGAAAGCTCTGCAGACCGAAGCGTGCCAGCAGGTCCTCGGGGGACGGGTTCGGGGGGAGTTGGGAGGGGGAGGGGGAGGGGGCCGCCATGCCCGTCAGAAGCTAGCGCCGGCTTAGGTCGGTTTGCTCGCGCGGCGACGGTCTTTGCGCAATCGACCCCGCCGCGCGCACGCGTGGGGTTTGTCTACGCCTCGCGCGCGCACGCGCGGCGGGGTCCTCGAAGCAGACATCGCAACCCCTCCTCTCCCCAAAAAAATCGATGCCCGGCTGCGCGCTCAGCTCGCCCGGCGCGCGCTCCACACGACGCGCGCCCCAGCGGAGGGCACGAGCGTGATCGCGCGCCGCATGTTCCACTCGCCGCGGCGCATCACACGACTTGTCAACCCCTGCGGCGTGCTCGGCTGCAGCTCGGAGAGCATCGTGCGCAACATCAGCTTCATCTCGAGCATCGCGAACGAGGCCCCGATGCAGCGGCGGATCCCACCGCCGAAGGGGATCCACGAGAAGGTCTCGGGCTGCGCGCCGAGGAAGCGCTCCGGGCGGAACTCCCGCGGCGCGTCGTAGACGCGGGGGTTGCGGTTGGTGAGGTAGATCGACGGCGCGACCCGCAGCCCGCGCGGCAGGAGATGCTCGCCGACCTGCAGCGGCTCCTGCAGGACGCGCACGACCATCGGGACCACCGGGCGCACTCGCAGCGTCTCGTTGACGACGGCCTGCAGGTACTCCTCGCTGCCGCCCTCGTCGATCTCCGCGAGGAGCCTGTCGAGCTTGTCGGGGTGGTGCACAAGGCGCTCGATCGCCCACGCGACCGCCGTCGCCGTCGTCTCGTGCCCCGCGAGCAGGAGCGTGACGAGCTCGTCGCGCAGCTCCGCGTCGGTCATCTGCCCGCCGTCCTCCTCGCGCGCGAGGAGCAGCAGCGACAGAATGTCCGTGCGCTGCGCCAGGTCCGACTGCGCGCGGCGGCGGGCCAGCTCCTCGTAGATCACGACGTCGAGATGGTCCAGCGCGCGGCCCAGCTTGCCCGTCGGCCGCTCCAGCGACGGGCGCCGCAGCGCGACCATCAGCAGCGTCCCGATTTTCAGCGGCTCCAGCAGCCCGCCGATCGCGTCGCGCAGCCTGTCCATGCGCTCGGCCTCCACGCCGAACACCGCGCGCAGGATCACCTCGAGCGTGATCGTCCGCGTGCGCTCCAGCAAGCGCATCGGCTCACCCAGGCGCCAGTCGGTCATGTCGCGGCGCGTGGCGTCGACGATCGTCCCCTCGTACTCACGCATCCGCTCGCCGTGGAAGGGCGGCAGCAATAGACGCCGCTGGCGCAGGTGCGCTGGGCCCGTCAGCGTGATCACCGAGCTCGGGCCCATGATCGGCGCGATCGGCGACAGGCCGGCCGCCGACGGCGCGACGTCGGGCGGCGCGGTGAACACGGTCTTCACGGCCTCGGGATCGCTTACCACGACGAACCGCCGTCCGCTCGGCGCAAACGTGACAGTGAACGTCTCCCCATAGCGCGCGGCCCAGCGATCCAGCGCCCACGGCATCGCGAGCGCCCAGAGCAGCGTCTGCAGCACCGCCGGCGTCTTGGGCCCTTCCGGCAGCACCGCCGGCGTCTTAGGCCCATCCGGCAACACCGCCGGTGGCTCGGCAGTCGTGGTCGGACCCGCTGGGGCCGTCGTCGCGGCGCTCGCCATACCCGAGAGGCTAGCGACGCGCCAGCCGCCGCGCGAGCGCGCGCGGCGTGCTGCGCACCCGCCGGGGGCGTTCGGCGGAGTCCAGCACCGCCCGCGCGATCCGTTCGCGGACGAGGACGATCTCCTCCGGTTCCAGGCGCTGGGGCTGGCGGTCGAGATAGCCGAGCAGCATCCGGGCCGGCACCACGCGCACACCCTTGCGACGCGTCAACGGCCTGTCGACCCACGCGCGGCTGTAGACGAGCAGCGGCTCGACGTGCGTTTCCGTCACCCGCTCGATCGCGCGGCGCTGAGCCTGGGCCTGGCCGAGCACGGCGCCGTGCACGCGGCCCACCTGGACAGGCCCGGGATGGCTCTTGGTCTCCACTGTGAAGATCCCGCCGGGGCCGATCGCGATGTGATCGACGTTGCCCCGCCCGAGGCTGACGTCGTGGATCGCCTGCCAGCCGCGCGGGGTGAGGCCGTCGAGCAGACCCCCCACTTCCTCTTCGCCCGCAGCGCCGCGGTCGTGGCGCTCGACCAGCGGCAGCACATAGCGCGAGATCACGAAGATCGCCGCCAGCAGCGCAACCTCGGCGCCCAGGAAGCGCGGATCGTCCCAGCCGAAGCGCCTGCCCATCACGGTCGTGACGACCGCCAGCGCCCCGAGCGTCAGGAGCGTGCGCATCCGCAGGCGCTGCACGATCGAGCGGGTGTACTGGCCGGGAGCGCGAGCGATGGGATCGGTCTCGAGGAACAACACCATGACCAACATCGGTCCAGCCACCGCTATGGCTTTAGCGCGATCGAGTCACTGGAATTCACGGCAATTGCGGCCAAAGGCGCGGGTTGCGCGGGCAATCCGTTTGGGTGTTTCGCGAGCCTCTAAAGCCCGCCGTTGTGCGCGCCGAGGCCAGGGGTAGGCCGATTGAACACCTCCCGACGGCCTCCCTCCGTATGTCTGAATACACCGTTTCAGCACCGCCCCCGACAAGTCCCCCACCCGAGAATCCGCCCCCGGATGTCTCGCTGTTGCTGCGCGCCCACGCGGAGCGTCGCTGGCTGAGCCGCGAGGTGATCCCGGTGCTGCGCCAAATCGAGACCTCCGAGGACCTCCCCGACGACCAGCTACCGGCGGCGATGGCCTACCTGGAGGTCATCTGGGCCGAGGCGCTGGGCCGCGCACGCGAGACCGACGCCGAGCGCCGGCGCCTGGACGCGCGCGATCTCAGCGAACAGCCCCTGCTCGCGCGCGCGCACCGCTACCACCGAGCGGTCGAGAACCTCCGCCAAGCGGTGGCTCGGCGGGTGGCCCAGTTGCTCGGCGCCTCACAGCCGCGCACCGCCGTCTAGCAGCAAGCCCGGCACCGTCAGGCGCGAAAACCGGCGCCAGCAAACGGCGAGACCGGCAGTCAGGCAGCGAGTCCCCGGCGCGTCAGGCGGCGCGACGGCGCGGGCCGTGCGGGAGCCGCGGCAGGTGCCGCACGGCGGCCTTCGGCGAGGCGATGCTGTGCAGCGCCTGCACGATCTCGGCGCGTCCCGGTTCGTCGAGCTCGCGTGCGCGATGCGTGAGCCAGGCCGGCAGGTCGCGGCCGTGGACGAATGAGATGCGGCTCGACTCGGCGACGCGCTGGGGGAACTCGCACCACAGCACGACGACGGGGTGTACGACCGGGCCGCGACCAGTGCGCGTACGGATCTCGCGATGCAGGACCCGCGCGGCGTCGAGGACGTGGCGGTTGATCGCGACCCCCGGCCGGTCGGCGCGGGTGTCGCGCTCGCGGCGCAGCCACAGGACCCCGTCACGCACGCGCGCGCCGGCGCCCGGCGGCTTGTGCGAGGCGATCGCGAAGACACCGCTCGGGCCGACAAGTACGTGCTCGACACCGTGGCGGCGATCGACGTCGGAGAGCAAAGTCCACTCGCGCGGCGGCAGCCGGCGCAGCAGCGCGTCGGTGCGTCCCCACGCCTCCTCGTCGAGCGCGGGGCGCGAGACCGACTCGCGCCGGGGCAGGTGGAGCTTGGGGTGCACGCCGCGTATTAGATACCCACGTGCGGATGTCCCGCGCCGGCGCCCACCGGCGCGAGTAGCTCGGCGAGCCGGTACGCGAGCGCCTCCAGCGCGAGCTCCTCGCTGACGTTCTGCGCGAGGCGCAGGCGCGTGTCGCAGACGAGCTCGACTCCGGCGCTCAGCGCCGCGGGCTGCCGGCCGGCGGCGTCCTCGCGCAACTCGGCGAGGCGATCGCGGTTGTGGACGAGCTCCTCTGCGCCCTCGGCGAGACACCACAGGTCGCGCAGCCACAGCTCCACGAGCTGCAGGCCGTCGCCGAGCGCGCGCGTGCGGGCGCGCCGCTCCGAGCGCCGCTGCGCTTCGAGCGCTTCGCGCTGGTGGCGTTTGCGCTCCTTGGTCGGCAGCAGCTCGAGCTCCTCGGCGACGCGCTCGGCCTGGGCCTCGGCGACGCGGGTCGCGTCGTCCTTGGCGAGCGCGAGCAGCGTCTGCCACGGACGCTCGGCGAGGGCTCCGTGGAGGGCGGCGCGGACGAACCGTTCGGCGTGTTCGCGCAGCGCCCCGCCGCGCGCGCCCGCGAGCTCGCGGGCGCGGCGGGCATCGCCGAGCGAAAGACGGGCACACGCCGAGCTGCCCTCGCTTTCGCCGAGGAGCTCCTCGATGCGCGCCTCGGGCAGCGGATCGAAGCGCACGGGCTGGCAGCGCGAGGCGATCGTCGCGAGCACGTCGCGGGCGCTGGGGGCGAGCAGGATCAGGTGCACGAAGGACGGGGGCTCCTCGAGCGTCTTGAGCAGGCGGTTGGCGGCCTGGTCGTTCATCGCGTCGGCGTCCTCGATCACGAACACCCGACGGCGCGACTCGAATGGCGTGTGCGCCGCCGCGGCGACCACGGGCCCGTCGATGTCGGCCACGAGCATCTCACCCGCTCCCGAGGGGCGGGCCCAGGTGAGATCGGGATGCGTGTCCCTGGCGACGCGCTCGGCGACCGTGTCGGGGGCGCGGGCGCCGTCGACCAGCAGGGCGGTCGCGAACGCGCGTGCGACGGCGCGCTTGCCGACACCGGGGGGCCCATGAAAGAGGTAGGCGTGCGACGGCGTCCCGTCCGGAGGCAGCGCAGGCGCAAGGACAGCGCGAGCGTGGGGATGGGGCTCGAGGCCGGGGAGCGTTGGTGCGGACGAGGGCATCGCACTCATCCTGACAGGAGGCGCGTCACGGAACTGGCCTCATGAGAAGGCCGTGAATCGGGCCGCAGCGACGGGATCGCGGTCGTGCCCGCGGCGCTGCTCGGCCCATAGCGGGCCCGCGATATGGGACCCTGCGCTCCCCGGCCAACTCGACGTAGGAGCAACCGATGACGCGTGGCGCGCTGATCACGATCGAGGGCCTGGACGGCGCGGGCAAGACGACGCTCGCGCAGGCCCTCGTAGGGGAGCTTGCAGCTCGGGGGGTAACCGCGCAGTTGCTGCGCGAGCCAGGCGGGGTCGCGGCCTCGGAGCGCATTCGCGAGCTCGTCAAAGACCCCGCACTGCCGCTCGGCGCGGCGGCGGAGGCGCTGCTCTACGCCGCCGCGCGCGCCCAGCTGGTGCAGGAGCGGGTGCGCCCTCTGCTGGCCAGCGGGTCGGCGGTGGTGCTGGATCGCTTCGTGGACTCCTCGCTGGCCTACCAGGGCGCGGGACGCGAGCTCGGTGTCGAGCGGGTCCGCGCGATCAACGAGCTCGCAACAGGCGGGCTGGCCCCGGACCTCACGCTGCTACTGCGCGTGAGCCCCGCGACGGGGCGCGCGCGCTGCGCCGAGCGGGCATCCCAGCCGGATCGTCTGGAGGGGGAGGGAGAGGAGTTCTTCGCCCGCATCGCCGCGGCCTACGAGGACCTCGCGCACCGCGAACCGCAGCGGTTTCGCGCGATCGACGCCGAGCGCGCGTCCGCGGAGGTGCTCGGCGAGGCGCTCGCGGCGGTCGAGGAGCTGCTTGAGAGGCACTAGCATGGCAATCCCGATGCGCCGCATCAGCGCTCAGCTGTCAATTGGTTTCGCACTCTGGCTCGCGTTGTGCGTGCTGGGGGTACCGCGCTCGGCCGCGGCGACCAATCCGCCGGCGACTGGGCACAGCGCGGCTCCAACATTCCCGGTCCCGGCCAGCGCGCGGGTCCACCCAACGAGCACTGCGCCGGCGACCACGACTCCGGCCAAACCGCCCGGCGCCACGGCGGCCCCGGGCGCGGCGGCGGGAGCGACCACGACACCCTCGACAGGAGCAGGCGTGAACCCTGCGACGGGGGCCGACACGACGCCGGCGACGGGAGCGGGGGCGAACCCGCCGACGGGCGCGACCACGACGCCGGCGACCGGCGCAGGGGTCACTCCAGCGACGGGGGCATCGGGCGCGACGCCCGGCACAGCGACACCTGGGCAGCCCGGCACCACCCCCCTCCCCGCCAACGCGCGGCGCAGCGCTGGCAGCTCGACAAAACTCTCGACCGGCGCGATCGTCGCGGCGGCTTTGGCGGCGCTGCTGATCCTCGTGTGCCTGACGTGGGGAGTGGCGCGCTGGTTCGCCTACGAACCGCGCTGGAGCGTCTCGCTGCGCCACTCCCTCGCGGAGGCCGGCTGGCGGTTGTCGGCGTCTTGGGACGAACTGTCCGACTGGGCGCGGATTGGCCGCTGAGAGCGCATGAATCCTTCATCGGCGGCCCTTCTGAGTAACCCCGGAAACTCCTAAAATTGGAGGAGTCCCGCATCCTTTTCCGTCCGACCGGAGCGGGACGATGCTCGGCCCAAGCAAATAGAGTCGAGTGGGCGTCCCGCGCGGCGCCGGCGCGGAGAAATTGAAGGAGCGAGACGCCATGACGAGATCCACCCCGCAGTCCGCCACCGTCGAGGCCCAGCCCGGCACAGCGCTCTCGATCGAACGCTTCTTTACCGATCCCGCGACGCATCCGTTCGACGCCGTGGAGTGGGAGCTGCGCGACGCGCGCATCGGCCACGGCGACCGCGTCGCCTTCGAGCAGCGCGACGTCGAGTTCCCCAAGAGCTGGTCGCAGAACGCGACGAATATCGTCGCCCAGAAGTACTTCCGCGGCCAGCTCGACCACCCGGCGCGCGAGAACTCGGTCAAGCAGATGATCGGCCGCGTCGCGGGCACGATCGCCGGCTGGGGCCGCGAGCGCGGCTACTTCGCAAGCGACGAAGACGGCGAGGCGTTCGAGGCGGAGCTGACGCACATCCTGCTGCACCAGATGGCGGCGTTCAACTCGCCGGTGTGGTTCAACGTGGGATTCGAGGAGAACCCGCAGTGCAGCGCCTGCTTCATCCTCTCGGTCAACGACACGATGGAGTCGATCCTCGACTGGAACACGAAGGAGGGGATGATCTTCCGCGGCGGCTCGGGGTCGGGGATCAATCTCTCCAATATCCGTGGCTCGATGGAGCCGCTCGCGAAGGGCGGGACCGCGTCGGGGCCGGTCTCGTTCATGCGCGGCGCCGACTCGTGGGCGGGGACGATCAAGTCCGGCGGCAAGACGCGGCGAGCCGCGAAGATGGTGGTGCTCGACGTCGACCACCCCGACATCCGCGAGTTCATCTGGTGCAAGGCCAACGAGGAGGACAAGGCGCAAGCGCTGCGCGACGCGGGCTTTGACATGTCGATCGACGGGGACGGGTTCAAATCGATCCAGTACCAGAACGCGAACAACTCGGTGCGGATCACCGATAAGTTCATGCGCGCGGTCGAGGAGGACCGCGAGTGGCACCTGACCTCGCGCGTCACGGGCAAAGCGGTCGGCGAGCCGATCCCGGCACGCGAGCTGATGCGCGAGATCGCCGAAGCCGCGCACCGCTGCGCGGACCCGGGGGTGCAGTACGACACGACGATCAACCGCTGGCACACGTGCCCGACCTCGGGTCGCATCAACGCGTCGAACCCGTGCTCTGAGTACATGCACGTCGACGACTCGGCGTGCAATCTCTCGTCGATCAACCTGATGAAGTTCCGCCGCCCCGACGGGACGCTCGACGTGGAGTCCTTCGAGCACACCGTCGACGTGATGCTGCTGGCGCAGGAGATCGTCGTGGGTCCCTCCAGCTATCCGACGGAGGAGATCGCGGTGAACGCGCGCGCGTTCCGCCAGCTGGGGCTGGGCTACGCGAACCTCGGCGCCTACCTGATGGCCGACGGTATGCCTTACGACTCTGACGCGGGGCGCGGCACGGCGGCGTCGATCACGGCGCTGATGACGGGCCGCGCGTATCGCCGCTCGGCTGAGATCGCCGGCGCGCTCGGTCCCTACGAGCGTTACGCGGAGAACCGCGAGGAACACAACGCGGTGATGCGCATGCACCGCGACGCTTCCCAGGCGATCGCCGATGAGACGTGCACGGACCGCGCTCTGTTGGCGGCGGCGCGGCGCTCGTGGGATGAGGCGGTCGAGCTCGGCGAGCAGCTCGGCTACCGCAACGCGCAGGCCACGGTGCTTGCCCCGACAGGCACGATCTCGTTCCTGATGGACTGCGACACGACGGGCGTCGAGCCCGACTTCTCGCTGGTCAAGTTCAAGGAGCTCGTCGGCGGCGGACAGATGACGATCGTCAACCGCACGGTCCCGCTGGCGCTGCAGACGCTCGGCTACACCGACCAGCAGATCGAGCAGATCGAGGCGCACCTCGCGGAGCACGGCACGATCATCGGCGCTCCGGGCCTCACGGAGGAGCACCTGCCGGTGTTCGACGTCGCGGTCGGCGAGCGCGCGATCTCGCACATGGGCCACCTGCAGATGATGGGCGCCGTGCAGCCGTTCATCTCGGGCGCGATCTCCAAGACCGTGAACCTCCCGCAGAGCGCGACCGTGGAGGACATCGCGGACGCCTACACGCAGGCGTGGCACCTCGGGATCAAGGCGCTCGCGATCTACCGCGACGGCTCGAAGACCGCACAGGCGCTGCGCACCGATGCGCAGCAGGGCAATGACGCGACCGTGGACGCGGTCGCGAAGGAGGACGTCGACGCGCTCGTCGAGCAGGCCGTCGCGAAGGCCGTCGCCGAGGCCTCCGGCCCGCGCCGCAAGCGGATGCCGCGCGAGCGCCAGTCGATCACGCACAAGTTCTCGATCGGCGGCCACGAGGGCTACATCACGGCGGGGATGTACGAGGACGGCAGCATCGGCGAGATCTTCCTCACCGACATCGGCAAGGAGGGCTCGACGCTGCGGGGCATGATGAACTCGTTCGCGACGGCGATCTCGATCGCGCTGCAGTACGGGGTGCCGCTTGAGACCCTCGTGCAGAAGTTCTGCTACATGCGCTTCGACCCCGAGGGCATCACCTCCAACCCGGAGATCCCATTCGCGAAGTCGATGCCGGACTACATCATGCGCTGGCTCGCGTCGCGCTTCCTCGACGCCGACGTGCAGGAGGAACTGGGCATCCTCACGCCCGAGGTCCGCGCGCGCAAGGCCGCGCAGGAGGCCGCGCAGGCCGTGATCTCATCCGACACCGCCGGCCCGGCGAGCGCAGCGGAGGACGGCAAGCCCGCCCCGAGCACCCCCAAAGCATCGGGCGGCAGCGGCGGCACAAGCGCCCCGGCGGCGTCGTTCACCGACACCCCGCCGGTCGTGCCCGCCAGACTGCAGGGCCTGGACCTCGGCCCGGCGTGCAGCCAGTGCGGCGGGATGATGCAGCGGACGGGGTCCTGCTACACGTGCTCTAGCTGCGGCAACAACACCGGCTGTGGCTGAGCTTTCGGGTGCGGTGGCCTGACAATCGCCACGGCACCCGCCACGGCCTCATGTCGCACTCGTCTGAGCGCGGCGCGCATGATCTTCTCGCCGCGCGGGGTCTTGGGCGGCGATCGTCTGCTGGACCTGTACACCGGTCTCCGTGAGCACCCAGGCGTTCGGCGCCCCTTGCCGGACGCCCGCACCCCTGTTCTCAACCAGGCCAAGTCGCTCCAGGCGCGTCAGCAGCTTCGAAGCCTGGCCCTGGTCGTGGATGCCCGCCACGATGGCCAGCTCACGATTGGAAGAGCACGGGCTGCCGGCCACGGCGAACAGGACCCGCACGGTGCGATAGGTGAGCCGCATGTCGAGGCTGTAGAGCGGGTTAGCAGGCGGCGGCTTGCGCGTCGCGGCTCGCGGGAGTGGTCGAGTCAGCTCGCGTCGCGCCACCGATGTACCCAGATAGGGCAGCACGAGCATGCTCGTCAACTCACCGGCGAGCCCTACGAGCGGTCCGTACCCTGGGTCTAAGAGCCGTGTGTGCAAGACGGCCAGCGCGCCTCCGAGAGCCCCCTCGGCGGTCAGCGGAGGTGGACCGGTGCTGTTCTTGGCCTGGCCGCGGGCTTCGTCCACGGCCACGACGACCTCGGCCAGGACCGCTTGGCGCAGGCGCAGCGCCCGCGCACCCGAGCCGAGCGTCTCGACGAGCAGTAGCCGCGCCGTGTGAGGCTCTTCATCGAAGAACTCCAGCGCTGTCGCTACGGCCGCCCGCATTCGATCGAGCCAGGGCCCGGAGGCGCGATAGGCGGGCGTCACGCGCTCGGCCAGGCGACCGAGAGCCTGGTCGAGGGCGGCGAGCAGACAGTCTTCGCGACCATGGAAGGTCTCGTAGAAAGTTCTGCGCGACACGCCCGAGCGATCAACGATGTGGGTGACGGTGAGGTTCGCCGCGCCGTGCTCGGTGCAGACCTCGGCCACCGCCGTCAGCAGGCGGGCGCGCTGTATCGCTGCTATGGATCCTGGGCGGTCCTCAACGGCTGGGCTGGCGGGCATCTCCGCGAGGGCGCGACGGGGCGCCCTCGCTGCGGCCGGCGCCCTTGTGTTGCGCGGCATCTCATTTCTTCCTGTGCTTGCTGTGGTGGGTGTGCTTGTAGCGGACGTTGTGGCGTGCCTTGTGCTTCGTGCAGTCGGTCGCGGCGATTGGCGTTGCTTGGCGTAGTTCTTGGCCGTCCTGGGCGATGAAAGCCGTCGGCATGCGCAGCTTTGCCTTGCAGAGGTTGCCGTTGGCGGCCAGCGCCGAGTAGGGGCCCTGGGGCAGGTTCAATTCGAAGCTGCCGACTGGGACATCCGGTACCTGCTCGAACGATGTGCTCGTGATGCCCGTTTTGCTGATGTGGGTATTGCCGACCAGGTCGACAGTGACGCCGTAGCCTTGGAGCACGACCACGAGGTCGGGAAATGCCTGGCCGCCGTGGCTGACGAAGAACACAGGACCAGTCAGCGGCTCGGGGATGACCGGAGTGATGGCCTTTGCCGTCCCGATCCTCGACGCCGCGGGGCAATTGCTCGGATTGCTGTTGAAGATGCTGTCAGGGCATGCCTTCTGCAACGTCGTCAAACGTGACGGCAACTGCTTTGGCAAGCTCACCCTGACCTTTGCGATGTTCGCCTGCGCACCTTTGGGATATGTGAGCCTTACAGTCAATCCCGCACCGCCGGATCGGCTCGTTTTGCCCGTGGTCGTCACGGCGAACTTCGGCGCAAACCCCAGGTTCCCGCAGTTGGTGACCTGGAAGTGGGCGATCGCTTCCTCGGACCCGCCCAGTCCTCCACCCAACGCTCCTATGAGACTCATCGGATCGCAGTTGGTCGGGTTGAAAATGAAGCCGGGCCGATCGATCCGCACGTTCACGGTGCGCAGGTCGAGCGGTATGCCATCCAGGATCGTCGGGAGCGGGTCGGTCGTGACCGTCAACGCCGTCGTGACCGGATCGACCGCTATCGAACCCCTGACGACGACCGTTCCAAGGTCAAACGGACCTGCCTGAGCCGGCACCACAATGCTCAACCCGAACTCACCACCCTTGTAGGCGTGGGTGAGGAACACCTTGCCGCCCTGGACATAGAAAGGATTGGCGCCCGCGCCAGCGGCGACTGTCAACGAGCCGATCTGCGACGAGGACGGGCAGGACCCCCCAGCTGCCTCGGGTTCGCCGCACAGGGTCACGCTGGAGAGCATTCCCAACAGGCCGGGGGGCGTCTTTACGGTCACGCCACCCAGCTGCTGTTCGCCGTCGGTGCGGTTGAAAGTGACGGTCAGCGGGCTGAACGCGCCGGCCTGGTTGTTGGTCGTACCGGCTGCAAATACAGGGGCAAACGCCTGGGGCTCGCTGGGACACGGCGACCCGTTCGGACCGCTCGTGACCTGGAAGGAGCTGGCGATTTCCGCCGGTGGATTGCCCGACCATGGCGTTAGCACTGCAATCGTCTGATACGTACCGCACGTGTGCGGGTTCACCAACGGGGAGCGGGGGCCCGCCTTGAAGTTCAGCTTCAGATGGTTGAAAGGGAGCTGCGGATTATCGTCGAACGTCGTGACGATCCTGCCGGTCACCGGGTCCAGTTCGACCCGGCCCGGCAGCTTCAGAATCACACCCTGACCTTCCACCACGATATACAGCTTCACCAGGCGCCCCGCGAGATCGTCGGCCACTCCGCAGGGACCGCATTCGGGCTTGCCGAGATAAATCGCGCCGGACAGCGGCTCGTTCAACAACGGCGTATCGATCTGCACCGTCCCGAGCTTGGAGGAGTCGGGACACTGCGCCGGCAGACCGGTGTGCAGACCGATCTGTTCCAGCGAGCATCCCCCCAGGCCATCGGCCGCCGACGGCGACACCGACTCTCCGGCCGGCAAGGTCACGACCGCGTCCTTGACATCCGACGTCGCGATCCCGCCGGGGTTGGACAGGCCTTCCTGAGGGAGCGCGATGTCGATGTTCAAGCCCGTGGGGGTGTCCGCCTGGCTGTTGGTCGGTTCCACCGTAAGAGAAGGTTTGAACGGCACCAGGTCGCACCCATCGATCCCCTCCTGCGGTCCCCATTCGGCTTCGGCAATGGGATAGCCGGGCGAGGAGTGGCTGAAGAGCACGCTTTCGGAGAACACTCCCGGTTCGGCCCAGGGATCCGCTTTGAGGGTGGTCTTCAGTCCGATGCCGGGTGGCGTGCATGACACCGGCAGCGTTAGGAAAGCCGACGGGTGGACCGGATCTGCATGAGGTCCGCTGTTCGGATATTCGCTTCCGTATCCGAGCGGACAGGCCGGCTGTTCTTCAAGATTTTCAGTCGCTACGAACCCAAAGCCGCCCCAGTCGCAACGCTGGAAATCGTGAGACTTGTCTGCCGGCACACCCCAGAACGTGATCGTGGAGCCATCGATGGGGACCGCTATGGGGATATTGGTCGACCCGATGTCGACACCGAAATCGCCGCCGTTGCGAAGGTGGCCCGACAACTCGATCGGCACTCCCGCGACCAGAAACCCGAATGTCGCCGGCATCCCAGCGGCAGGGACCATATTGTAAAGAGGAAACACAAATGTTGGACTGGTGGGCGCCGGGACGTAATCGGGCGATCTCAACGCGACCGTGCCGACCTGCGAGGAGATCGGGCATTCGGGCGCCTTGAATGCTTCCGCGACGAGCCCTGCCGAGAGCCCCGTGAGCTGCTGCTGGGTACATTGGGGAAGGCCTGCCGGATTCCCGATCAACCCGGGCGGCAATTCGGTTATCACGTCTTTCACGTCGGCGTCCGGCGCGAGTTGCCCCGCCGCTTCGTTGAAATGGCTCTTGAAATCGATCTCTGTCACGATCGCATAGGGATGACCACCGGCTTGAGTGAAGGCGCCGCCAGATGCGCTGGCGATCTGCTGGTCAAACGCGGCGATCCCGAACTGCGCCTTGGCGGAGGCGGTCTTTGAGAGCCAAGCCACGGCCAGCGTCAGCACCACTGCCGCGGCTACGACGCTCGTCCTGCGGGCACTCATGATGTTGGCTTTCATGTTCTCCTCCTCCCCTAGCGCCCGACTCGGCGCGAGTTGCGTGCCGCGGATCGTTTTGCCCCGTATCGCTTGCGTGACAGCACTTCGCACGCAGCCCGTCTGGCGCCGTGCCTCTTCCTGCATGCTCTGAGCGCCCGCGCGAGCTTTTGCGAGCGCGTCAAAGAACGCGTCGTGACCTTCGTGCTCGGCTTGGACGGTTCCGCGTTGCCACCGCCGGCAAACGCCGCGGATGCCGGCAGCGAAAACGAGGGTGCCACCTTTGCCGGCCCCTGGCAGTCGTCGCCTTCACACGGGCTGGGCGGGGCCACGTTCTGGCTTGGAATACCGCCGTCAACCCGCGCGTCGTACAGGTCGCCCGCCGCGTCCCTATCTGCCTGAACCAAGCGCTGGGCCGTGACGAAGAACACATCGTTGCCGTTGGCGCTCGCGTCCACGAAATGAGATCCGCAATTGCAGGTACCGCTCGAGATCAAATGGACCGATCCTGTGCTGGTGTCGTACTCGTACACATCTCGCTTGCCATTGGTGTCTTCGGGAACGAGCGGCTCGGAGGAGTCGAAGAAGATGTAGCGCCCATCGCTGGTCATGGCACGCGGCTGATACCAGGTGTTCTCACCAAAGGAATACGTGTCCGCGGAGTCCTCGAAGCCGGCATTGGTTTCCGGCCCCGCTCCCGTCGGGTCGCACGATGCACAGCCCAGCTTGTTCGACGCGTAGTCGTAGGTGTACACCTGCCGGCAGGTGTTGCCTATGTCCGGATAGGTGACCAGCCGACATCCCCGGTAGGCGGAGAATTCATCTTCATGCCCGGGCCCCACAGCTGCATCGTCATAGCCCGCTCGCTGCGCCGCGTCGCGCGAGACGCTCTCAAAAGCCACCCGCATGCCATCCGGCGTCACACGGAATCCGTACGCGTAGCCAACGAACCCGGCCGGCGTGAAGCCCATCTCGCCCCATCCCGCTTCGCCGTCTGCGATGAATATTGAGCGCCATGCCCGCGCGACTATCAGCCGGATTGTGCCTTCATGCCAAACGTACAGTTCGCTGGCACCCGAGCTGAACGCAGATTCCGGGTTGGCGGCCTGTCCGGCGATCAAGCGATCGTTGCCGACGAAGTAGATGTACTTGAAGTCTCTGCTTGCGCCCACCACCGAAAACGCACGGTCTCCTTCTCCACCGAGCGCCGGTTCTTCGTCGCGCGATATCAGCGTGATGCGTTTGCCTTGCGGCGCATTTCCGTCATACTTGTACAGCAGGAGCCCGCCGCCGGTAGGCGCATCGTCGGTCAATGCCTCGACAGTCATGAACAATACTTCCGAATCGTCGGCGTTGGCTGCGGCGAACGTCGCCGGAAGAGGCCCACGTGGGTCGGGTTCGGATCGCTCGCTTACGTTCAACTGAACCGTTTCGGTTCCGTCGATGCGCATGTACAGGTTTCCGCTCGTACCGGATGCTCCACTTACGCCCTCCGGGCTCAGCGGTGCGCCCTCGAAGATCACGCGCGAACCGTCGGAGGAAATCGCATTGCGGCCTTCCTCGAGGTTCTCATATTCTCCAGGGCCGCCGCCGGCGCCATCCCCGGCCACCGAAGCTGCAGCCGGTTCGCCGTCGGGAAGGACGCCGACCAAGCTGACGACACCGTCGTGCCATTCATACAACTTGGGCACACTCGTGCTCAACGAGCTGGAGCTCGCGGTCAAGTCGTTCACCGATTCGAAGATCACGTGCTTCCAGTCGGCCGAGGCGCCCGCGAACCCCATTTCGCGTATCTGTGAGCTCCAGCCACGGGCCGGGAGCTCGCTGACTGCGTCGCTCAACAGCTCGTAGCTGCCCGGGGGTGCGAGCATGTCTGTGCGCAGGTAGAGATTTGCGGTCTTTTCCACATTTGGATGGCCGGCGAGAACCGGCGAGATGCCGAAGTAGACGCCCTTTGAGAGATCTTCGGAGAAGCCGAGATACTGAGAGGTGACGAAGACGGTCGAGGAGACTTGGCTGTTCTGTTCGGGGTTGATCCCATGCGTCGTCCAGCCGCTTCCGTCCGCGGCGCGCCGGCTTATATATTCTGCGCCCTGTGTCTGAATTCCGGCAGCGTCGCCAAATGCCGTAAGCGAGTCGTACTTGATTGCTTCGCCGTCGGGCGTGCTCTGTGTCGCGCCGGGATCGGCTGCGATGTTGCCGCCTTCCTTATCTGTTGGCGACACCATCTCGTAGGCGCGACAGTCCGGCAGGTAGGAGGAGAATTGCCTGCCGCGCACGTCGGCGTTGACGCACGTATCGGACGTGGTGCTTTCAGGAGTGAAGGTCTTCAGCGTTTTGTCGGGGCCTTCGCTTGTGCCTTCCGCGTTGACGGCGACCAAGCGGTAGTGGTAGACCGCTCCCGGCGCGAGCCCTCTGATTGCCTGGCCGACGAGCACGGCTTCGCTCCCGGCGCCCACGGATCCGTCAGGGACCGGAATGCTGGTGCCATAGGCGGTGCTCGTCCCATATTCAAAGCGATAGCTCGTCCCCGATTCATTGGGGTTGACGATCGCGTTGAGGGTCGCCTGGTCGGTGTGCACCGCCGAGACGTACTCTCGTTCAACCGATGGAGCAGCCGCGGCGAGGGCCGACGCGCCGACCACGCCCAGCAGTGCCGCACAAGCCCAGAACGCTGACAGGACAACAAGCATCCTCACGACGAGACCACGAGCAACCATCACTCAACCCCCTCCTCAAAGGAACGCGCGTGACAACGCCCACGCGAGCGGAACCGGACGACCCTCGGGACGACGCCCGAGACCGTCGAAGAACGATCAGTAGAGCTCGCGCTTGCGGCACGCGAGGGAACAAGCCGACTTTGAATGTCGGCAGGCCGCGGACTTGATCCGCGGCAAAGAGAGCTAGCGGCTAGGCGCTCGCCCGACCAGAGAGAGAGAGAGAGAGAGAGATGCGTCGGCGATGCCGACACATCTAGTTACGGACCCCGCCACAGCGTGCGGACTCCCAACCGCGCTATACACAAATGAAAACACGCGAAAACTCCCTCTCACAGGCTTTTGCGACCTGGTCCCTCTCCCAAGGTCCTCGTCGAAACCGGTTGCAAAGTCGACCACGAAGACCGACCCTGGCCCGACCTTATGTACACCCGACGTACCTACATGCCACCGGGCATCGGACACTATAAGCGCTGGATGTACCAGCTGTCAACCCATAAATGTGAGCGACGGCTCGTGGCACGGAAATTCCTCAGCCGTACGTGTTCAGGGGGTACTCGCCAGCGCCAGGCTCGCGTGCTTGAGGCGCGGCTGGTCCGACTCTCAGGAGCGTGAGCTGGCGGCGCGGTCGGCGACCGCGTCGCCGGCGTCGGCACGCCCGAGCATGCTGATGAAGACGGCGGCGAAGGCGATACCGAAGACGAGGAACTCAACGAAGCACATGCCGGCCCCGGCGAGATGCTGGTCGTTGATCGCCGAGATGCCGAATGAGCGCGGGGCGGAGGCGTAGAGTGGGTACTCGGTGGCCGTGATCCACGTCAGCGGCAGACACACCGCGGCGCTCGCGAGGCGCGAGAAGCCGAGCAGCGCGAGGCGCTGAGCGCCGGGGCGCAGGCGCGCGCGGGGCAACGGGTCGACGATCAGCCACCACAGCGCGAGGCCGGTGTAGAAGAGCGTGGCGTGCTCGAACGCGTGCACCACGGAGTGCTGGGCGGCGAAGTCGAACACCGCCGGTAGCGCCCACACCCACGTCGCGATCGCCCACAGCGGGATCGCGACCCATGGCGACGTGAGGCGCGCGATGACCCGCCCGAAGCGCCCACCTGGCGCGACCTTCAGCAACGCCTCGCGCGAGAGGCCCAGCGGCAGCAGCGGGCGACGCAGACCGAGCACGATCAGCGCCGGCGCGATGTCGGAGAGCAGCAGGTGCTGCGCCATGTGCGCCGAGAGCAGGTAGCCGTCGCCGATCGGATCCAGCGGCGAGAGCAGCGCGACCGCGATCGCGAGCAAACCGCCCATGTAGGGGATCCAGTGCCCAGGACCCACCGCTGCGGACTTCGCCGCCGCGCGGCGGTAGGCGCGCATGTACAGCCACCCCGCGAGCCCCAATCCCAGGATCACGAGCGGGTTGATCGTCCAAGAGCCCCAGCCGGGCGCAGTCGACATGTGCGGAATCCTATCGACCACGGCGCACGCGGGGATCGTCAGACGCCAGTCGGGATCAGCCGCTGTACGACTCCGGCGGCGGCGCTTCGCCGTGAACCGCGGCGATCTCGCTGAGCAGCTGCGCGCCGCTGGTCCCGCCGAGCACGCGCAGGCGCGGGAGCCGGTCGGGGTCGCTGGAGGGGTGTGCCCAACCGGAGACGACGGTCGTCGAGCCGCGGTAGCCCGCGGCCTGGACCGCCGCGACGACCGTCGCGTCGTAGTGGCCGGAGGGGTAGCAGAACCAGTTGACCGGCACGTCGTAGAGCCGCTTGACCGTCTCGCGCGCGACCGCTACCTGGTAGTGCAGCGCGCTGGCGTCGAGCGTGATGAGATCGGCGTGACTGAAGCCCTGCGTGTCGAGCTCCCAGCCCGCCGCGACGAGGCCGCGGACCTGCGCCGGGGAGATGCCGCCCTGCGAAGGCGGGAGGCCGGTCAGCTGGATGCTCTCGACGCCCACCCAGCCCAGCCCGCGCAGCACCGGCAGCGCCTGGCTGTACTGCGACTGATATCCGTTGTCGAAGCTCACCACGATCGGTTTGCCCGCCGGCAGCGCCGCCCCTTCGTGCCAGTTCGCCCACAGCTGGTCCATCGTCACCGCGTGGTACCCGGCATGCGCAAGCGCGTGCATCTGTTCGGCGAACTCTTCCGGTTCGACGTAGAGCCCCGGGAACGGCGCCCCCGGCGGTGGGGGATTGATGACGTGGTACATCAGGATCGGCGCCGCCTGCGGCTTGGCGGAGCCGCGGGTGCCCCCCACGCTCGCCGCGCCCGACCCACTTGCCCCTGCGGCGGCACGTTTCCGTGCGCCGCCGCGCGCCACGGAGCGATGACCGGGCCCGCCGGAGCTACCGCCGCCGGCGAGCGCGACGACGACGGCGACCGCGATGATCACCGCCGCGAGGGCGCCGACCGCCAGCAGGCGCCGCCTGCGCGCGCGCTGCGCACGCAGTCCCTCGCGGCGCGCACGCAAGCGCTCGGGGTCGAGATGGCGCGGTGGTTGCCGATCCACGTCAGCTCGCACTTTCGCAGGACCAGCCGTCGGCTAGCATCGACAGCGTGTCGACACCGGCCTCGCAACCCATCCCCCCCTCCCCCTCTTCACCCCCTTCGGCGCAATCGCCACTACAGGGCGGCTGCCTGTGCGGCGCGGTGCGCTACGAGATCACCGCGCCACCGGCCATGACGCGCTACTGCCACTGCACCCACTGCCAGCGGCGCACCGGGACCGCGTCGTCGATCAACTGCCTCGTCGCGCGCGAGAGCTTCCGGCTGCTGAGCGGCGCCGAGGAGTTGCGCGCCTATAAACCGCCTACCGGCGTCCCCAAGCTGTTCTGCGCCACCTGTGGGTCGGCGCTATTCAGCGGCGACCCCCTCACCGACGAGCACGTCGTCATCAGGATGGGCACGTTCGACGCCGACCCCGGTGTCCGCCCGCAGTACCGCCAGTTCGTCGCCTCCGCCGTCTCGTGGGAGCCGATCCCCGACGACGGCCTGCCGCGCTATCCGCGCTCAGGCCAGCAGACACAGACGAACCCCTAGGCCGCGCTCGTCGCCCCCGCGCGCCTCCTCAGCTGTTCAGGCGGCTCTTCAGCGCACTGGCCGCGGAGAACTTCGCCGCCTTGCTCGCCGCGATGTTGATCGTCTCACCCGTCGCCGGATTGCGCCCCTGGCGGGCGGCGCGATGACTGACGCTGAACTTGCCGAAGCCCGCGAGCGCAACCTCGCCGCCGGCGGCGAGCTCGTCCGCGACCGCGTCGATCGCGGCCTCCAGCGCCTGGCGTGCATCGCTCGCGGCCATACCCGTGCGCTCGGCGACCTTGTCAGCCAGATCGTTCTTAGTCATAGATGGCACTCCTCCCTCGTTGGGGGTGTCGTGTTGTTAAAGACGGCACCTTAACGGCCCGCTAGGACGGCATCCCGAGTGTTCTCGGTCTCGCGCCCCCCGGCCGCATGGCGTACGTCAGTCGCCCGCTCGTGCAGACGGCCCGCAGCATACGCCGTCCACAGCGCCGCCAACCACGCCGCGCACGCCAGCGCGACGTGGATCCAGACGAGCTCCGTCGGCAGATGCGTCTTGTACTGGTCGAGGCCCACCACGCCCTGCAGCGCGATCAGCACGCACAGCACCGTCGCCGCGCGCCGCACCCGCGCGTCCGCGCCGCGGCGTCGCGCGAGCCACCACACCCACACCGCCAGCAGCCCGAAAGCGAGCGCGATCTCCGCGTGGCGGTGGATCACGAAGTCCATCGTCCCGCGCCCCTCGATGTCGAGGCGGTTGATCTGCTGCCCCGGCGAGCCGCCCGCATGGGGTCCCGCCGCCGTCGCCGCCGTCCCGGCCACGATCGTGACCGCGCCGAGCACCGCGAGGGCGCGTGCCGAGAGGATCACCGCGCGGTCCGCCGCGCGCGCGGCTGTGTGTGCGCGTGCGCCCGCGTACGCGCGCGCGGCGGGGTCGCCAACGAAACCCCCGACGCCCGCCTCCTCGGCGCCCGCATCCCCGACGCCGCCCGCGTCGCGCTCATCGCGGGGCGCCTCCGCTCGACCCTCGCGACCCAGCGCCGACCCTCCCGCGCGCCACGCCAGCGCGGAGGCGGCCAGGAGGATCAGCATCGACAGCGCGAAGTGCCCCATCACCCAGCCGTAGTCCAGGCGACCCTGGACCGTGAGCCCGCCGAGGACCGCCTGCGCGAGCACCCCGAGCGGCAGCAGCGCCGCAATCCACGTCAGATCGCGCCGGTACGGACGCCGGCGCAGCGCCGCCAGCCACGCCGCGCCCGCCGCAATGCAGATCGGCCCGGTGATGAGACGGTTGGAGTACTCGATCACCGCGTGCGTCGAGAGCGGCGGGTAGTAGCCCCCGTAGCACTTCGGCCACTTTGGGCAGCCCAGACCGGAGCCCGTCAGACGCACCGCGGCGCCCGTCAGCACGATCAGCGTCAGCGCGCCCAGCGCGACGTAGGCCGCGATCGCGCACTGCCGCGGGGTCGTCGTGAAGCCGTTGGTGCGCTGCTGCAGGCGCTCGAGGCGATCGCGCATGGGGTCGAAGTTTGCCAGCTTCACGCGCCCCACCCGCGGGTTCTCGGGGATCGCTAGTACTCGAACGGGAGTTCGTCGGCGAGCTCGCGCAAACTCGGAGCGGCCGCGTCGCGCGTCGACACGATCGGCTCGACCTCCGCCGGCCACTGGATCGCGATCTCCGGGTCATCCCACGCGATCCCACGCTCCACCGCCGGGTCGTAGTAGGCCGTCTGCTTGTAGATCACGTCCGCCACCTCGCTGAGCACGCAGAAACCGTGCGCGAAGCCCACCGGGACGTAGAGCTCGCGCATGCTCTGCTCGTCGAGCTCCACGCCCTCCCACTGCCCGTATGTCGGCGAGCCGCGGCGCAGGTCCACGATCACGTCGAGAATCCGCCCCCGCGCGCAGCGCACGAGCTTCGCCACGCCGTCGCCGACGTGGAAGTGCATGCCACGCACCACCCCGCGCGTCGAGCGCGAGTGGTTGTCCTGGATGAAGCGCTCCCCCTCCGGGATCCCCGCCTCGACGTGCCACTGCGCGCGGTAGGTCTCCACGAAGAACCCGCGCTCGTCCGCGAACACGCTCGGTTCGATCACGACGGCGCCGGGTAAGCGGCTCGGGCGAACTTGCATCGCGCGCAACGCTACCCGACGGGAGCGGGGCGTGGGAGCGGAAGCGGCCGCAGTGCGGGACGGCCGCAGCGCTCAGCGCGCCGCGGCCTCCAAAGCGCGCAGGTCGGCGTCGACCATGCGCTGCACGAGCTGCTCGAAGCTCAGCTCCGGCTGCCAGCCGAGCTCGCGGCAAGCCTTCGCGGGATCGCCGATCAGCGGGGTCGTCTCGGGGGCGCGCACGAGCGCGGGGTCGACGCGCACGTGCTCCTCAGCGCGTAGATCGACGCACGCGAACGCGGCCTCGGCGAGCTCCCCCACGGTATGCCCGACGCCACTTGCGAGCACATAGTCGTCGGGTCGCTCCTGCTGGAGCATCAGCCATGCCCCGCGCATGACGTCTCCGGCAAACGACCAGTCGCGCACCGCGCGCAGATCGCCGAGCACGACCTCGCTCGCTAGCCCCAGCTTGACGGCGGCGGCAGCGCGCGTGATCTTGCGCGTCACGAACTGCTCCGGACGACGCTCGGACTCGTGGTTGTAGAGGATCCCCGAACACGCGAACAGCCCGTCGTGGGCGCGCATCGCCCCCACAAGCTGGTGCGCGGCGAGCTTCGCCACGGCGTATGGGGTGTCGGGCCGAAACGGGGTCTGCTCGTGCTGGGGGCTCTCGGGAGCCGCCCCGAACATCGCGCCGGAGCCCGCGACGAACACGCGGATCGTGGGATCGACGTCGCGCACCGCCTCCAGCAGCGCCGCGCTCGCGCCCGCGATCGCCGCGAGCGTCCGCGCGGGGCGCTCCCAGGATGCTGGCACGAACGACGGCGCCGCGAGGTGGTAGAGCTCGCGCGGGCGCACCTCTTCGACGGCGGCGCGCAGGCTCGCGTGGTCGTGGAGGTCGCCGGCGTGCAGCGCGACCTTTCCGCGCAGGTGCTCGGAGGCTCCAAGCGCGCCCACCGGGGGGTCGAGCGAGGCGCCGGGGGGTAACTCGGCGCCGCGGATGTCACGTGCGACGCCGGGGGAATCGTGCAGGAGCCCCGTGACGTGGTAGCCCTCGGCAAGCAGCAGCTCGGCGAGAAACGAGCCGTCCTGGCCGGTGAGTCCAGTTACTAGCGCGCCCGGTGGCTGCTGGTCGGCTGCCACGCGCGGCCCTCTAGGACGCTCCGCCCCCGCTCAGCAGCCGGAGGTCGGCGTCGACCATCAAGCGGATCAGCTGCTCGAAGCTCGTCTGCGGCTCCCAGCCGAGATCGCGGCTGGCCTTCGAGCGGTCGCCGATCAGGTGGTCGACCTCCGCGGGGCGCTTGAGCGAATCGTCGATCGCGACGCGCTCGTCGACCTCCAGGCCGGCCTGATCAAACGCGATCTCCAGGCACGTTTTGACCGAGTGCGCGACGCCGGTCGCGATCACGTAGTCCTCCGCGCGGTCCTGCTGGAGCATCAACCACATCGCTTCGACGTAGTCCTTCGCGTAGCCCCAGTCGCGTTCGGCGTCGAGGTTGCCGAGGTGCAGCTTCTCGGCGAGGCCCAGCTTGATCGCAGCCGCGTGCCACGTGATCTTGCGGGTTACGAACTCAAGCCCCCGACGTGGCGACTCGTGGTTAAACAGGATCCCCGACGTCGCGTGCAGGTCGTAGGACTCGCGGTAGTTGACCGTGATGAAGTGTCCGTAGGCCTTCGCGACACCGTACGGCGAGCGCGGGTAGAACGGCGTGAGCTCGGTCTGCGGAACCTCGCGGACCTTCCCGTACATCTCGCTGGAGGACGCCTGGTAGAAGCGCGCCTCGGGGCAGACTTCGCGCATCGCCTCCAGCATCCGCGTGACGCCGGTGCCGGTGAACTCCGCGGTCAGCGTCGGCTGAATCCAGGAGACCGCGACGAATGACATCGCGGCGAGGTTGTAGATCTCGTCGGGGCGCGACGCGCGCAGCGCGTCGACGAGCGAGCGTTGGTCGAGCAGGTCGCCCTGGTGCAGGGTGACGCGGTCGCGCAGGTGCTCGATGCGGTCGAACTTCTCCGTCGAGGAGCGGCGCACCATGCCGTGGACGTCGTAGCCCTTCTCGAGCAACAGTTCTGCGAGGTAGGAGCCGTCCTGGCCGGTGATGCCGGTGACGAGTGCGGAGCGCTTGGCTGACATGGCGCGCACCCTATCGTCAAAGGCGGCAGGCGTGGCGGCCAGTCGCCACGGCCCCGCGCCGGCGCCGCGGCGGGCGCGGGCTCAGCGGTGTTTGCGCCGGTGGCGGTGACGCGCGTGGCGGTGGTAGATCGTGAGGCTGACCTGCGATTCGTTGCGCAGCTTGTCGATCGCGATGAACGTGAGGCGGTGGCGACCGAAGCGGATGCGCTGGGCGCCGTGCCAGTGCATGGCGCCCGCGAGGGTCGATGGGAAGGCCTGGTTGGTGAAGTTGCGGATCAGCTTGCCGTCGATCTGCAACGTGATCCGCCCGACGCCCTGGCTGTCGTGGGCGGCCACGTGGATCGGCAGGGTCGCGCTGTAGGTCGTGTGGTTCGCGGGCGCCGAGACGTCGATCTGGGGCCCGTTGAAATCGCCGCAACCGCCGCTGAGGGTGTCGCCGTGGCGGGTGTAGTCCTGCATCGCGGCGTATGCGGGCTTGCGCGAGCCGTTCGCGCGCAGCAGCCCCGAAACGACCGAGCCTTTGTCCTGCAGTGGGAACCACAGGGCCAGCTGCACATATGGATCTTGCGCCAGGCAGTGATAGGCCTGGGTCAGGTATTCGGCCTGCTGGGCGTCGCTGACGCCCTCGGGCTTCTGTCCTGCCCAGGCGCCTTCGTTGCAGGTGGCGTCGGTCGTACGCCAGCTCATCTCGGTCATCCAGATCGGCTTGTCATCGCCGTTGGCGAGCATCACGGCGTGCACTTCGCGGTAGGCGAGGAACGAGTCGGGCATGATGTGGCCGTCCATCAGGCGCAGAAACGACGAAGGCGCGGCGACGTTGCAGGCGGTGTCGGTGTGCACGCCGACCGCGTCGAACGATCCCTTGCCGCCGGCGGCATAGACGCCCTGCAGGAACGAGTAGTCGTTGCCCGTCATCCCACCGAGCACCACCGCCGCCCCGGGATCCGCGGCCTTCACGACGGGGTACGTAGCTTTCAGCAGCTGCGCGTAGGCCGCCGCGTTCGGCGCCCCCGTCCACCACGACGCGTTGTCCTCCTCGTTCCAGATCTCATACGCCGCGACACGCCCGGCCCAGCGCTGGGCGAGGCCGCCGAGGAACGCCGCGTAGTCCTGCGGGTTCGCCGGGGGCGTGTGTTCGTTGACCGAGCCCGTCTCCCATTGTGGGCTCCCCACGACGTCCACGATCACTTTCGTCCCGGGCGGCAGCGAGTGGAAAAGCTGTTCGTAGGATGTGAGCCAGTTCTGCGCCCACACTCCCCGTTCGGGCTGCAGATCGGGCCAGGTCGCAAACACGCGCACCCAGTGCAGGTCGAGGGTCTTGACCGCGTCGACCTGGACGCCGTTGGGGGCCCCCAACGCGGCGCCCGCTTCGGCGGCGGGGGCGGCGGGGGCAAACCAGAGCAGGCCCACGGTGAGCGCCGCGAGGGCGAGCGTCGCGGCGCGGGCTGCGAGTGCGCGCCGCGCGCGGTGGGGCGCGGTGGGGCGCGTACGAGCGGGCGTCCACGGCAGCCACATCCTCATGCAGGTTAGATCGGCCGCAACGGCGCACCGCATGAGCGTGGGACAGTGCCGAGTGGACGGAATTCGGCGGCCTGCACGAGCGCGCTACCCCCCGCGCAGTCGCGCTCACGAGCTCAGATGAGACACGGGACTGTAGTCCTCTCCCGCCTGCTACCATCTGCCGTCAGATCGTCCTTTTGACGGCAAGTTAGCGGTGTCCGCAATGAAACCCGACTCGGCAAAGTTCACGCTGCGCTTCGAGGACAGGCGCGCCCACGATCTGCTACGCCTCGTGGCGAACCACTTCGGGACGTCGATGAACGCGCTCGCGGAGGACATGATCTCCCGGGAGCTGCAGGCGATCGGACTGGCGATCGAACAGGACCTCTACGGAACGTTGGAGCAGCTTCGGCGCCATCGCGGGGATGATTTGGATGCGGGACTGTCGGCATTCGCGCGGGCCGAGGTGGAGCAGGCAGATCCGCTTCAGGCGCACATGATCTCGGCCACCGAAGCCGCCGATCCGCTTGGGGTGGCGGCGGCTTTCGGCTAGCCGATGGCGGTCGCCTGGAATGACGATCCGCCGGGGAGTGCGCCGCAGATCGAGAAGAACATCCTCGCTGTCGCGGCAGGGATTTATGCGACGGCGGCCCACCGCGAGCTGCCAACGTTCGCAGCCGCACAGGCTTGGCACCGCGCAGTCTACGCCGACGTATCACTGCCGGTTCCGTACTACGCGGGCGAGCTGCGCGACAGCGACCGGCGCTTTCCGGAGCTGGTCGACTACGAGGTGCAGATCGGCCGCTTCCGCGGGGTTGCTGCGGCGCGAGTCCCTGCCGAACTGGACCTTCTGCAGACCCGCGCCCAGGACGCGGTCGCAGGCCCCGATCGCGCGATCGCGGTCGGCGCGCCGCCGGCGACACCGCTGGAGCTGCGCGCGGTTCTACTCCTGGCGGCGAACTTGCACGGCGAGTGGGTTCGCATCCATCCTTTCGCCAACGGCAATGGCCGGATCGCGCGACTGTGGGTCATGTGGGTGGCAGCGCGCTACGGCCTGCCACCGTTCCTCCGTCTAAAGCCACGACCGGCGGGGCTCCCCTACACAGCGGCGGCGATGGCGTCGATGTCGGGAGAGCACGGCCCAATGGCGGCCGTGCTGGGGCAGATATTGAGCGACTATCTCGCGAAACCGACGGCCCGGTGAAGCTGGGACGCGCGAAGGCGAAGTCACAAACCGCCGGCCTGCTCCTCAGGGACTCACCGACGACGCGATATCGCGGCCGTAGACGAAGATCGTGAACCCTTCGCCGAGGCTCTCACCGGCGATCGGCTGCCCGAAGCCGGCGGGCGGCAGGGGTACGGCCAGGGGATCGCCGGGCCGCGAGTCGGTGAGCAGGAACGTGTGAGTGTGGGGTCGCGGCGTGTACCACGAGCTGATCTGGTTGCCGTAGAAGACGCACTCGCCGGCGCCGGCGCCGCACGGCTCGATCGGATTGATTTGTACGCGCTCGTGGGTCTCCCACGTCACCGGCGCAGAGTCCCAGTAGCCGCTGTACCCGACGGACGCGCCGTGCGCGGCGGCGAAGCGCTCGATCTCGCCCGCGATACGCAGGCCGGGCGCCGGACCTACCGGGGGTACCCCGCCGGCGAGCTCGGCACGAACGTTGAGCGCGCCGAACGCGGCCACACCGACCAGTAACGCGGCGCGGGCCGGCGGCGAGGTCACGAGGATGCCCAGCAACGCCGCGAGCGCGGCCCACGCGCCGATCAGGTAGCGCGTGTTGCCCGATTCGCCGGAGAGCTGCGTGAGTACGAACGCCGCGACAACGCACACGAACACGAGGCCCCAGAAGGCGATGAACAGCTCGCGCGCGGGCGGCTCGGCATCTCGCGCCGGTAACCCTGGCGCCGGCGGCGCGACGTCGCGTGCTGTCGACGCCGCCGCTCGCGACGCGGGCCGGTGTACCCAGTGCCAGAGCGCGCGCACCACGAACATCAGCGCGAACAGGACAAGCACCCCGGCGAGGAACGCGAATAGGTTTTCGCCGCTCACCGGCCCGCCGAGGAACGAGCCGCCGCCGAGCGCGAGCAGCGCGGCGAACAGGTTCTCAAAGCCCCCGACAATCGCACCGGTGGCGACGAAGCTGATCGGGAAGGGGGCGTGCACGACGTGCTGTTCCTGCATCGCCTGCGCGAGCTCCAGCGCGAGCAGACCCGAGAGCACTGCGGTGCCCACTGCGAACCCCGTCACCGCTAGCCACACGCGCGTGCGCAGCCGCCACCAGCACAGCAGCGGTGCGAGCACGAACGGGCCGAGCCCACTCACAAGCAGCAGCTGGTCGGTGAGACCGGCGCCGGTGAAGAGCACGAACGGTACGCCCAGGAGCAGCAGCCGCGTCGGCGTGAGGCGTTTCGCGCGCGCCCAAGCGAGCACGAGCAGCAACGCACCGCAGAGGACCCCGAGATGGAGCACCACGAGCCCGTGCGCCTCCGGCGCGTAGAGATCGTCGCGCAGCGTTTCGCTGACCGCGACCAGCACAGCGCCGCACAGGAGCCCCGCGAGCGCGCCCAGCGCGCGCCACGCGCACGCCGCAACCGCGACGATGCCGAGCAAGCCCAGCACGATCGGCGCGATCTCCCACAGCTGGTGGTAGTGCGGCAGGCCGGCCGTCGCGCGCATGTACCACCACGGCTCGTACCAAGGGTGGTCGCCCAGGTTCACCACCGCTCCCGCCGGGACGTGATCTCTGAGCGCGGGCAGCACGAACGCGTTCGCGTTGTCCGCGTTCAGGTAGAGGCTGCGTATGAACGACCGGGCCTGGAGGAGGAGGACCACCAGGTTCGCGAGCGCGGACAGGGCGACTAGGGCGGCGAGCCAGCGCCAGGTGGGGCGGCGCCAGGTGCCCGATCCCCAGACCTGCCCCCAGCGGAAACCCCGCCGCGGCGCTCGCGGGGCGCGCGATGTCGCGCCCTCGCGCGCGACATCCACCAGGCGCGATCCCTCTCGAGTGGTCACGGGCGGACGATGGTAGGGAGCAGCCTCGCGGCACGCGGACAGGCGAGCACGGCCGGTGACTCTACCAACAGCTCCGGCTAATCCCGATGACTCGACTTGGAGTCCAACCGCCTCAGCGCTGCCCACAGCTCTCCGCGCCGCGCCGCTCGCGCCGGAGCCGTCACTCGCCAGCTCAGCGATCCGCGAACCGCCGCAAGTCGCCTCTCGCTCTGCTGGCACGCCGCGATCGCCACGTCGGCACGCTCGCCTTCGCTCGCGGCCTTCTCGGAGAGCGCCTGGACCCCCCGGCGCTCGTCGGCGATCTCCTCGGAGAGCGCCTCGACCCGCCGCTGTCCAGTTGCGACCTCCTCGGAGAGCGTCTGGACCCGCTGCTGCTCGGCGGCGAGACCGGTCCGCACCTCGGCCAAGTCGGCGCGCTCCGCCGCACTTGCGGCGAGAAGCTGCTGGCGTTCGGTCTCCCCGCTCACCCCCGCGCGAGCACAGGCACTCGGTGCCCGGAACGCCTCGGGTATCGAGATGGAGCCATCTCCCGGCGGCAACACGGACAGCAGATGCCAGAGATCCAACTGGCGGCGAGTCAGATATGCCTCGTGCTCACCGGGACCGGCTTGGTTGCGATGGAACCGGCGCTCCAGGGCCGCTACGGCGTCTGCCGGCCGCACGCGTGTGCGACGATCGGCGTCCAGGTGAGCGGCAGCCCGCTCGACGACCATCTCGCGGAGGCCGAGATCCTCGAGCAAGCATGCGTAGGGCACGACGGTGACGATGGCACCGTTCAGGCAGGAGAACAGAGTCGTCATGTGCAACTCCCATGCCGCGAGCCCAAACGCAACCGGGGTGCCGTCGCGACGCGCGAGCGACAGCGCGATCTCGAGCGGATCGCGGATCACGAGCACCGGGTGCAAACAGTCGGCGATCAACGGCCACCATAACGGCAGCATCACACCGATGCGTGGGTCCTTGACCGCGATCGGCGCGCCCGCCGCCTGCTCGAGGATCAGGTCCACCTCCTCCATCAGAGTCACACGAGCCCACGCTTGCGCCTTCAGCTGAGCGTCGACGGCAGGCGGATCGAACCAGCTGCCTCCGAGCTCTTCGAGTATGCGCTCGTTCGATCGCCAGATTCGCAGGTTCTCCCAGTGTCCCACCGGGTTGGCCCCGGTAGCCGGCATGAGATCGTCGGGACTCCCGACGAAGAAGCCCGAACGGGCAAACATGCGGGTGACGGCGCTCGTCCCGCTGCGACCCATCCCGAGAACGACGACACCCGACCGCATCTCACCCTTTGCTTCGGCCGTCCCGGGATCTGTTCTCGACTATGTCGCAGCGCATGATCACCCGTCTCGTTTGCGGTCAACCGTGGCGCTGACGATACAAGACGAGGACGCAGCCGAGCATGGCGGCGATCGCTACGACCACCGTCAGCTCTTGCTTCGTGCGTCCGGGTTCGCGGTAGGTGGCCGTGAACCGGTACGAGCCGGCAGCCAATCGCCATCCCCGTAGAGGCGTGCCGGTGTTCACAAGTGTCACATTCCGGTTGTTGGAGTGCCACCCCTCGAGCGCGAGCTCGTTCTCCACCATGAGCGTCGGCCGAGAGACCTCGACGGCGTAGACGATTCCGTCGGGCCCATAGGCGAGCGTGTGGACGACCGCGCTGGGGCGCCACGTCGCGGGCGGCGGTAGGTGGACTGATTCGGCGCCACAGCCCACAGCAGAACAGGGGAACGTATATCCATGCCACGGCTGAAGGAGCAAGCCCAGCACCGTGTTGTCGTGCTCCGCGCGCCACAGGACACGCTCGATCGTGCCACCGTAGTCGATCAGGTGGTAGCCGTCACCCATCCAACCCGCGGCATCCGGATCGGTGCCCGTCGGCGAGCTACTGAGCGGAGCCGTTGGTGCCAACCGCGCAGGCCGGCTCGCTGGCCCCGCCGCCAAGAGCGCGGGGAGCTTTCGCACATAGCCATCGCGCGCCCGATACGGCGCCGCTTCGGCGGGATTCACTCGCCAGGGAGACAGCTGACCCAAGAACCGGTAGTCATCGATCTCACGCACGCCGTCCACCACGACAAGGGCCACAAGAACACAAGCGAGCACAGTCGCCGGAATGCGCGCGGCCACCAGAACCACACTTACCAGGATCACCCCGATCACCAGCCAAAGCTCGGTCGTGGGTCGAGCGTATGTGGACGGGGAAAGCAGGGCACCCGCGAGCAGCGCGCAACCGACGAGCCCAGCCCGCCACGCGAGCTGTCTTCGTCGAAGCGAGGCATGAGCCCAGGCGTCGGCCGCCAAGACGACGAGCACCACCGCTACGACAGCCTTGTAGTCGGCGGCCGGAAACCGGCTGGGGAACAACGGGCGGAGGTCCGCCATGGTTCTGCCGACGAGCCCGATCCTCGGCGACATCGCGAGCAACAGTGCAAAGACGCCACATACGAGCAGGGGCGCCTGTCTGCGCAGAACCTCGCGTCCGACGCACGCCAGTCCGATCAAAACCGGAATCCCCACGGCCCAGGAGGTCACGGTGCCGTCGGCAGTCCACGCGAAGTTGTTCAAATACAGGCCCAGCAGATCGAGTGGCGATAGTGAAGCCCCGGCCCTCACGGCGGCCGTCGGTTCAAATGCGCGGTAGAGTTCGTGAGCCTGTTCGGCCCGCAGATAGGGCAACAGGATCGCCAGGCACGTCGCCCCGGAGGCCAGTGCGGCGAGCGCCAAGGCAGTCCGGTATCTCCTCCAGACGGAAGCCTCGCAGCCGCGTAGCGCCACGCCGACGTACACGAGGCCACAGAGACCAAACGAAACGATTTGGCCCGGATAAGCGCCCGATGCGATCAGCCATGCCAAGAACGGCACCGCGGCCAGCCGCGTCCACCGGCCCACACCCTGAGGCGGCGTCAGCGCCCACAGCAGCCACGGCACGTAGGCGAAGCCCCTGAAGATGTCGGCGTGCTCGGCCTCACCGTAGAAGCCGCCGAAGAACAGGAAAGCGACCGCGGCGAGCGCGGCCCACTTCCACTCCAGCCGACGGACGCGTGCCAACGCCAGCACTCCGGTCGCCCCGAACAGCACGTGCGCGACCTGGACCGCGGTGAGCACCCGCAGCGTGGCGGGTATGCGCAAAGCACCCAGCAGCCACCAGCCGGGAAAGTACAGTCCGGCCTGGGGATCGACGTCCACCGGAAAACCGCTGGCGACGAAGGGCGACCACGACACGATGTGGCCCCTGCCGATCGTCGCTGCGACGAAAGCGGGGGTTGCGGTGTACGCGCCCAGGAAGTCCCAGCGGAAGCTCCAGTGGTCGAACAGTTGCTGCCTGAAGACGACCAGCGCCACCACGAACAGGCCCGCGACGATCAGGAGGGGGGCGACCGCCGGCCTGGAGAGCCACGATCGCGCGGAAGACACCCCGCGAGACTCGAACGGCCGGGTGAGCATCATCCCCCGGACGGTGCGCGATTGATCTCCACAAGCCGCGGATTGGCGGTGTAGTAGTCGAAGAATGCCTGCACGGCGCGCGGGGGATCGTAGTCGACGCCGCGGATCCTGAATGGCGCCGCGCCGGCGCGTACCTGTTTTCCGAAATGCAGCTCAAGCGCTCGGACGTGATTGGCATGGAGCGGATAAAACGTGAAGTCCAGAATCTCGTTGCCGATCGCGCTTGCGTCCACGGAGCCCGGGATCCCTGCGCGCTCGGTGATCTGCTGGGCAATGTGGCCTAACAGTCGATTCGCCGGATGGTTCATGGTGAAGAACAGCAGCTCGTCCCGGAATCGTGATGCGATGAAGGACGTCACTTCCACGTCGCAATCGCGTCCACGCAGCTCCAGCTCGGCCGTCGTCTCGGCAGCCCAGGCCACCGCGTGCGAGGGACGCTCGGGGTCCCCCAGCAAGCGACAGACCTCGTCTACGGTCTTCCTTTCGACATAGGCTTCCAGGATCAGCCGGTCGTGGTAGTCGAATGGTCCGTCGACGACCGGCCTCCCGGCATCGTCGCGCAGGTAAAAGAGATCGGGGAAGTATCCAGCCCAGAAGATGCTAGGCCAGCGTATGACTGTGGCCGATCCTGCTATCCGCGCCAGCGTCTCGGTACCAAGCCCGACGCCGTCCCTATAGCTCTCCTCCACACGCTGCGGGATGACGATGGCCGCCTGGGAGACCGCCTCATGCAATGCCGGCACCGCCTCCTCGGCGATCTCGTGCACCGCGGGAAAGCTCACAAATTCGAACCGATCGGCGAACTCGGGGTTGGTGTTGAGGAGCATCTGCACGGCACCGGCCTGGCAGTTGCCTACAACGACAACCCGATCCTTGGAGCTGGGATGTCGAGCCGACTGTCTCAGCTGGAAGCCAGTGTCGTCTCGATCGCGTGCGTCGGAACGGATGCGAGCAGCTCTCCGAGTCGCTCGGCTATGACGGCGCTGGAGCAATGCTCCGCGACGAACGCTTGGCCCGCTCGCGAGACGCCGCGCCAGAACTCGTCGTCCCGATACACCTTGATGGCATGTACGGCAAGAGACTGGGGGCTGTCTCCGACTAGAAGGCAGTCCCCAGCATGCTCGTGGCCCTCCGCGCCAATTGGAGTAGTGACAACCGGCACGCCAAACGCAAGCGACTGCGTGACCTTGCCCTTCATCCCCGCGCCATATCGCAGGGGAGCGATCATCATGCGCGATCGGTCGAACACCGGCTGGAGATCCTCGATCCAGCCTGTGACATCTACGAGCGGCGAGGCGAGCGCCTGCACCTCCGGCGGCGGATCGGGGCCGACGATCGTGACCTTCACATCTCCCAACTCCCGCCAGACCGCCGGCATCACGTCCTTGACGAGGCCGACCGCGGCATCGACATTGGGGGGGTGGGCAAACCCGCCTACAAAAAGGATTCCTGTGCGCCCCTCCGCGGGCGGGACATGCGGCTCGACGGCATGGACAGTCGGTATCACCCGCACATCCGCCCCGGGCACGTCAGTCTCTACCTGCTGCTGCTCGGAGTCGCTCACGACAAGACTCACATCGGCAGCTCGCATCATCGCGAGCTCGAGCTCACGCAACGCGGCGGCCCTGGGCGTCATTGGTGCGCGGCTGCCGTTGGTCTCGCCGACTTTGTCCCACGAGCGGGCGGAGAGCGCCCCCTTTCGCGCTTCGCGCAGCCAGTGCAAGTCCACCGTGTCATAGACGAGCGTCGCCGAGGGTGCCACCTCGCGCAAGGTGTCGAGCCAGCGGCTTGCCACGTGCGGCCGGGACAAGATGGCCAGATCCAGCCGAGGACCGATTGTCGCGAGCTCGGCATTTATGTCCAAGTTGCCGTAGAGCACCTCGACGCCCAAGCGCTGCAGCACTCGCGTGTACGGCTGCAGAGGGAGAAAGTTGTCAGGCATGAAGGTCACGTGCGCACCGAGACCGACCAATCCACGGATCATGCTCAGCATCCTCAGCGAGCCGGCATCGTGATCCCACATCGGCACGCGGTAGTCAACGACCAGCACACGCGGGCCACGATGACGATCGGCCGCAATCCGGACGTTCGTCAACGCCGATCGCATCTGCTCGGTCTCCAGCCGGTGGTGCCACTTCGAGACGAACTTGGCGCGGTTGTCCTCCTGGTGACGCTTGTGACCCGACGCGACGTTGTTGCCGGCGGTGGCGCCCTCGACATGAACGACGATGGCCTCGGGCTCGTACATGACGCGCAAGCCGCGCGCACGGGCCTCGAAGCAAAGATCCGCGTCCTCGTAGTACATCGGCAGATACCGCTCGTCGTAACCACCGACTTCGCGCCACAGCTTGGCGCTGACCATCAGTGCCGCTGCGGAGCCGTAGTCCGTCTCGCGCCGGTACTCGTACGGGAAGCCCTCGGGCTGCTCTCCACGCCCATAGTTCATGCCGGTCCCGTCTCGCCAGATGATTCCGCCGGCCTCGTTCAGACTCCCGTCGGGGTAGACGTACTTCGGCGTCACTATCCCGATGTCGTCGGCCGATTCCGCACAGGCGAGCATCACCTGCAGCCAGTTGCGCGTCATTTCGATGTCGTTGTTGCAAAGCACGAGCCAGCGACCGCGAGCGACACTCGCGGCCTTGTTGACACTCCGGAGATAGCCGATGTTCGTGTCGTTGTGAAGGATCGTCGCGCCACTGACGCCGTCGAGCAGGCGTTTGGTACCGGCATCGGCCATATCGTCTATGAGGATCACCTCGTAGCCGGCATGCGTGGTGTTGTCGCAGATGGATTCGAGACAGGCACGGGTCAGCTCGGCGTGCGCATGTAGAGGGATGACGAGAGAGACCTTGGGGTCCTCGTACTCTGGGAGTGCGATTCGCTCGACTGCGGCCTCCTCGAGCTCGGGAGACGACTTGACCGCAGACGGACGCCTGACGAGAGCACGACCCGCGAGGCGCAGCGATACGCGTAGCGTCCTTGCGAAAAGCGAGCTCTCGCCGATCGCGCCATACAAGCGGCCCCTCGCCTTCTGGAATGCCTGCCAGGTGACCGACTCTTCGGTGCGACGATTCAGTTGCCTTGCATCCGCGAGCTCGAGCTCGAGCGAGCCAAGTCCGCCCTGCAAGGCCGCGAGCTTCTGCCGGAGTTCTGCGATTCGCTCCTGCCCGGTACCGATATTGCGCTCGCGCTGCACCAGCTCGTCGTTCATCTGGGATTCGCGATCGCGCAGCGCCCGGACGTTCGCTACACGCTCACGCTCGAGCGTGCTCGACAACTCTTCGCTCGACCGGGCCAGATTGTCACGTTCGCTCGCCACGAACACAGCGTCCCGTTCGCGGTCTCGCATGAGTTGCAGGCCACAATCCGCCAGCGTGGAAGTCCGTGGCAGGTCGGGGAGCGGCTGCCGGGAGGCAAGTGCGACGCAATATAGGGCCGCTGGGTCACCGGCGAGTCGCCACTCATCGCCGCTGCGCTCGATGTAGAAGTCGCGCATACCGCCAACCGCGCGCGCGTGCCCCTCATGAGACTCCGTACCCACGGAGGTGTTCATGTGCGAACCAGTGATCGTTCGCTGGCCCCAAGTCGCCACATGTGGAAAGTTCACCTCTAGCAACTGGACGAACTCATCGAGCGTGAGCTCCCGCTCGTGGAACGGGTTCGATTGACCGCTCGCCTCGCTGTAGATGCGTCGATCGGGGGTCGAGATCACGACCAGGCCGTCATCGGCCAGCACTCTCGCGATTTCCACCAACATCTGCTCCTGCCCACGTACGTGCTCGATGATCTCGAATGCGACGACGGCACCGAAGGAACCGGTCTCGTGCTGGGACAGATCGAGCGCGTCGCCGACGTGGAACTCAAGATTCGCCCCTGCGTAATTGAGAGTGCTGTGCTCCACCGTTCGCTCGTCGACGTCGAGACCGACGACGTGCAGCGCGACATCCGCGAGGATCGCGGCGCCGAACCCCTCGCCGCTTCCCAGGTCGAGCACGCGACGCCCCTCTACGAGACGGGACGCCCATAGATAGCGATGAAAATGCTCGTATACGACCTGTGTGTCGGGCGCCCACGGAACGCATCGCTCACCGGTCCAGTCGATGAGTCGCGGGGCTGCTGCGCGACGTTGCCAGCTCATGCCCAAACCCTATCGCGGGCGTCCCGCAGTCGGCAGCACCAAGACGCACCCTGCTATGGGGAGGTTGTCGGGTGCACGAGATGGGTATCGCAGCCGGCGAGCGGCGGTACCGTCCCGGGACGATCGGCGGCTATGCCCCAATCCGCCGGTCGAGACCCATAGAGCGATCCCACGCGCCGCCGGATGGTCAATTGTTGAAATCAGACCGATCTGTAGACTCGCCGGCAGCGATGAGCCTGACCCAGGAAGACCCCGGCGGCGCGGCGGCCCTAGGCCTGCGCAGGCGACCGCAACTCGCCCAGCGCCTTTCGTCCGCTCCGCCTCTCGTCGCCTTCGCGGTTGTCTTCATAGCTACGACGATCGCAGCCCTGGCCGTGGGAGCGCATCCATTTTACTATGACTCCGGGCTCTATTGGACCCTTGGTGGCAGCTTCGCCGTTCATGGGCACTTCTCGCTTCTGAACTTCAACAGCTCATTGCGCGGCTATCTGTGGCCACTGATGGCTCGCCTGCTTCATGTACTCGCCGTCGGCCTGGGCTCGAGCGACTCCCTCGTCGCGAGGCTTGCGAACACCCTGGCAATCTCGCTCGTCGGCGCGATTCTCGCGCCGCGCTTGGCGGAGCTCGCTTGGCCGCGGCGGCGCTGGGGATTTTGGCGACGCCTGGCGCTCGTGGCCTTGCTACTGGTCTTCTGGAGTGGCTACCTCCCTTACCCGCTGACCGATCTGCCGGCACTGATGATGGTCCTGCTGGCGCTGGTCTCGCTCGCGCACCCCGAGTCGCCAGGCTGGAGTGTGCTGGCCGGCGCAGCGTGCGGCGCCGCCATCGACATGCGTCCGTCCTATATCCTGCTCGCGCCCATGCTGCTGGCCTTGACCGGGCTGGTGTGGTGGGAGCATCGTGGCGACTCGAAGGTATCGCTGCGCCGCAAATGCGTGTGTGCGGCATTGCTGATAGGAGCCTTCGCACTCGTATCGTTGCCACAATCGCTGGCTTCGCAACGCCATTTCTCCACTTGGAGCTTCGTGCCCGGCGCAGCGGCACATCTGGCCACTGTGCAACTCACAGAAGGTCTGCGCCTGCAGCGATATGAAACATATGTCGGCCCGGGGCACAGCCCCCGGATGCTCTACCTGGACGCTGCCGGGGATCGCCTGCTGTCGGAGCAGAAGCATGATGAAATTTCGAGCACGAGTCAGTATGTGGGACTCATCATCAACCACCCGTCGACGATGCTAAGCCTGTTCGTCCGCCACACGATCAACGGCTTCGACCAGCGTTACAACACACCCTACGTCGCTCGATTGGACACGCGCTCCCATTGGTGGCTGCGCCTCGGCTCACTTACACTCGTGTTCCTTGCGCTGCTGCGCGTCCTCTGGCCCGCCGCACAGCGACGGCTGGCGCCCACACGGTGGCGCTATCCGCTGGCTCTGCTGCTCTGCAGCCTGACAGCGGTCCCCTCAGCGGTGGAAACACGGTATCTGCTGTCGGTATATGTGCTTGTCTACATGCTGGTGCTGCTGCCAGGTTGGTCGATTCCGCTCCCCTCCTCGCTTACCGGTATCGCCAGCCCACTTACCACAGCCGGGGTCGCGCCCGCCCGGCACATGAGCGCCCTGCGCTCGCTCGCGCTCATCGCCGTGGCCTATGCATGCTTCCTCGCAGTGGCCCTGCACGTCGCGAGCGCGGCGAGCAGCAGCCTGCGCTTTGAATGATCGCGGACCAGGCAGGACCGGCGCGATTCTCCACAACAGCACCCTCTGTAACAGCACTGGGATAGCCTGGTATGTGTGCGATCGATCCGCCACATATCGTCGCGGACGCTTCGCGAGCAGCTACCAGGCCAGCTCCTCCGCTACGGCGTCGTAGTCGCCAGCGGCTATCTCCTCGCCATCGCCCTCTACTCAGGCGAGCTCGCGATCGGCATCCCCCCGTACCTCGGCCTCGGCATTGTCTTCGTGCTCAACGGCCTCTACAACTTCGCGCTGATCCGCATCTGGGCCTTCCCCCCCAGCGGTCGCAGCCTACGCAGTGAGCTCGGGCGCTTCTGCGTCGTGGCGGCGGGCTCGTTCGTCGTCAACTACGCCAGCTTCGCGGTGCTGTATTCCGCGATCGGCCTGGGAGCGGCGACGTCGCAACGCCTGGGCATCCTGATCGCGGCGCCGGTGACGTTCCTCGGCAACCGACTGTGGTCGTTCCGGCGCCACGCGGCGTCGCAGACGACGACTCAGCCCGCGGCGCTCGACCCGGCGGCGACCTCGGAGAGAAAGGCGTCGTACTCGCGGATGTAGTCGTCGGAGTCGTACTCGTGGGAGGCGAGCACGAGCAACACGGCGTCGGGTTCGTAGCGGAACTCGCTCGCCCACACCATCGGCGGCACGTAGATGCCGAGCGCGGGCGAGTCGAGCGCGACCTCGGCACGGTGCTCTCCGTCATCGACCGCCACGCTGACGCTACCGGCAACGCAGACGAGGAACTGGTGGCAGACGCGGTGCGCGTGCTCCCCGCGGACCTCGCGACTCGGCACGTCGTACACCATGAACCACCGGCGCGGCTCGAACGGCACGCTCTCGGTCGGCATCTCGCCCGCCGTGAGACGGCCCCGTAGATCGGCGAACTCGTCGAAGCGCTGGACGTGGACACCACGCACCCCCAACTCGATGCGTCCCGGCTTGCCCGCAGCCGGGACGAGCGCCTCCGCGGCCGGCGCGGCGGTCTGCACATAGCCCTTGATCCGGGCCGGATTGCCGACGACGATCGCGTGCGGCGGCACCGAGCGCGTGACGACCGCCCCGGCCCCGACCATCGCGCCGCGGCCTATCTCCAGCCCCGGGAGAATCGTCGCGTTGGCCCCGATCGACGCTCCCGCGCGCACGATCGTGCGCGGGTACTCCTCGAGCCACCGGCGGCTGCGCGGAAAGCGGTCGTTCGTGAACGTCGCGTTCGGTCCGACGAAGACGTCGTCCTCGAGCTCCACTCCCGTCCACAGCTGGACGCCGCTCTTGAGCGTCACGCGATCGCCGACGACGACGCCGTCCTCGACGAACACGCCGTCGCAGATGTTGCAGTCGGCACCGACACGCGCACCCGGAAGGACATGCGCGAACGCCCAGATGCGCGTGCCGGGTCCCACGTGCTCGCTCTCGCAGAGCCCGCGCTCGTGCACGAAGACCTCGCGGCCCGCCGTCACCTCAGCCATCGCGCTCGACTCCCGGCAGCTCCATGACGTCGCGGACGATTGCGCCCGGCCGCCCCTTGGCGGTTTCGTAGGACCTCCACACGTAGGACCCGATGATGCCCAATCCGAGTAGGTTGAGGCTCGCGAAGAACACGATCACGAGGATCGTCGGTGCGTAGCCCGGCACCGTGATCGCACCCGCCAGGCGCGCGACGAGCACGAGCAGGGCCACCAGCACAGCCAGCATCAGCCCGACCAGCCCGAGCGCCCAGAGGACGCGCACCGGCAGGTCGGTGAAGGCGAACACGCTGTCGGAGAGATAGCGCAGCTTGCGCCGCACCGTCCAGCCGCTCTCGCCCGGACTCGGCCGCCGGTCGTAGGGCACGAGCTCGCGCCGAAAGCCCACCCAGAAGAGCTGCGCGACGAGCGAGGTGTGGACGCTCTCCATCGAGCAGATCACGTCGCGCACCGAAGCGGTGCAGGCGAACACGTCCACGCCGTCGGCCGGTATGTCACCGAGAACGAACCGGCGATATAGACGCCAGTAGAGCTTGGACGCCGTGTCGCCGCGGTCGTTGCGGCTGGCGCGCTCGCCCGCGACCACGTCTACGTCACCGCTAGCCAGGCGGCTCAGGAACTCGACGACAAGCTCCGGCGGCTCCTGCAGGTCGGCCGCCATCACCGCGATGTGACTGCCTCGTGCCAGGCTCATGCCGGTTCGGATCGCCGCGAACGACCCGAAGTTCCGCGAGTGCGCGACGACGCGCGCGGGCAAATGCCAGCCGCCGAGTCCCGCCAGCAGCCGCGCATGTGAGTCGTCGGGGCTGCCGTCCACGACGAACACCGCCTCCAGGCCCCCCTCGACGCGCTCCGCGATGCCCTCGACCGCCTCGATCAGCGCCGCGATCGACTCGGCGTTGAGATAGACCGGGACGACCAGTGAGTTGGCGGGAGCGCTCAACCGCACACTCCCAGGCACGCCTCGACGACCAGCTCGACCTCCTCGTCGTGCAGGTGCGGATGGATCGGCAACGAGAGCTCCCGCTCCGCCATGCGCCGCGTGACGGGCAGCTCGTCGATCGTCTCGCCGATGCCCCGCACCGCCCGCTGATCGGGACAGATGAACGGATAGTGCCGGCCGACCTGGATGCTACGCGCCGCGAGCCCCTCCGCGACTTCCGCCGGATTGCCCTCCAGCACCTCGACCGGATACAGGTGGTGCGCCGAACGCCCACCGGCGGAGGCGATCGGCCGCAGCCTCGAACCGAGTAGCGCCGCGGTGTAGCGCTCAGCGATCTCGCGCCGCCGCTCCAGCCAGCCGTCAAGCCGAGGCAGCAGCGCGGAGCGCAGGATCGCGGCATGCAGCTCGTCGAGCCGGCTGTTGAGGCCGAGCTCGCTGTGCTCGTAGCGCGCGCTCTGCCCGTAGTCGCGCAGCGATCTGGCCCGCTCGGCCACCGCTGCATCGGAGGTCAGCAGCACGCCGCCGTCGCCCATCGCACCGAGGTTCTTCGTCGGATACAGGCTCGTCCCTGCGGCGGTACCCGCCAGCGCCGTCGGGCGCCCGTCGCGCTCGGCGCCCGCGGATTGCGCGCAGTCCTCGATCACCACCACCTCGTGCTCCTCGGCGAGGCGGCGTAGAGCAGCCGGGTCGAGTGGGTGTCCGTAGAGATGGACCGGCAGCACCGCCCGGATCGACCGGTCGCGGCGCAGCGCGGCGTCCACGCGATCGAGATCCAGACCACCCGAATCGTCGACGTCGCACCACACCGGGGTCGCTCCGGCGCGGATAATCGCCAACGTGGTCGCGAAGGCCGTCAGCGGAGTCGTGATCACCCGCGCACCCTCTGCGACGCCCGCGCAGCGCAGAGCTATCTCCAGCGCATCCAGCCCGCTGGCGACACCGACCGCGTGCGGCACTCCCCACCACGACGCCAGATCGCGCTCGAAGCCTGCCACTTCCTGGCCCAGCACCAGCCAACCGCTGCATCCGACCCGGTCCATCGCGTCGAGGGCGTCCTCGCGGAGGCTCTGCCACTGTCGAGCGAAGTCGTTGGCAAGAACCTGCCCCTGGGCGACCGAAGTCGCCGATCGGCGTGGGGCGCCAGCTTCGACCTGCTCGCCCCTGTCGGACGATCGCATCGACCGTACGCTATTGGATCGACCGCGACTCGAACGGACCCTAGCGCTCACCACTCGATGCTCGTCGCCGACCTCAGACTGTCTGCCAACATCGCGAACCCTTCCACCAGACCCCCCATCGCCGGCTCACTCGCGAGCGCCGCTGCCGTGGGCCCACCCTCCGACGCGTATACCGCCGCCGGTCGCGCCACGTCTGTGGTAACCGGATCAGCACCCGGCACGTACAGCGCGTCGTCTTCCGGCTCCTCGGGCGTACACGACGGCATCCGCCGGTCGGCTAACAGGAACGTGTAGTAGAAGACGTGCGCAGGTCGCGCAAATGGCATCAGCGTGTCCAGCAGCCAGCGCACGCGCGCGCTCTGGCCATCCTCGCCATTCACGCTGAGCTCGCCGCCATAGTCCGTGCACGTGCGCGCGGCGACCTCCGTGAACCACAGTTCCGTCGAGTCCCCCCGCGGTAGGTATCGCATCAGCTCGCCGAGTGGCGCCGTGCTCATCTGCTGCACCGAGCGATAGGGGTGCACGCCCCAGATCGTCGGGACCCGCTGCAGGTCGCGCGCGTATTCCCGCTCGTAGCGCGCCGCGCCCGGCGCGTCTTCGAGATCGCCGGCCACGACCGAGCACCCGCGGGCCACGCACGCCGCCTGCGCCGCATCGGCGAAGGCGGCCGCCACCGCGGGCGGCTCGTGCCCCTGGTTGTTGGGCTCGTTCCACGCCTCCACGTAGCGAGCGGGCTCGCCCAGCTTCGCCGCCTTGCCTAGGATTTCCGCAAGCCGCGCCCGGTAGGCCTCTGCCGAGGCCGGATAGGAGCCGTCGTAGCTCGTCAGCGCGACGTCCGGGATCAGTCCCAGCTCGCCCACGTCGCGCAGCCAGTGTTCGAATTTCACGCGCGAGCCCGCGGGGCCCGCATCCATGACGTCCCACTGCACCACGTAGCGCGCGAGCCGGATGTGACCGTCCGACACCCAGTCGCGCTCGAAGAGATCCGCGAAATAGCTGCCCGCAAAGGCCCCGTCCCATTCGGGCAGGTTCTGGTCGGAAATCCCGTCGATGTAGGCAGTCGCCCCGCGCACCGAAGGAGCCGCGAGGGCGCAGCTCGCGCATAGCGCCACCAGGCAGGCCGTGCCTGCCGCGCACACTCGGAGCGCGGCTTCTGGCAAACCGCGTGGCGATCCTCGCGACATCACGTCAACCAGGACAACATTCCAGGCGAACCATCGACTCGGACCGCCTGCTTGCCGACTCCACCGACGGTACGCTACCCCCGATGTCGAAGCCCGCCAGCACCCCACCCCCGATCGTCGTCGACGGGGTCAGCAAGACCTTCCGCATCCCCGAGGAGCGCGTGCACACGCTCAAGGAGCGTGCCCTGCACCCGCTGCGCCGCAGCCGGCACGAGACCTTCGAGGCGCTGCACGATATCTCCTTCGCGGTCCACCGGGGGGAGTTCTTCGGAATCGCCGGGCGCAACGGCAGCGGCAAGAGCACGCTGCTGAAGTGCCTCGCCGGCATCTACGGGGTCGACCGCGGACGTATCTGGATGGACGGTCGCCTCTCCACCTTCATCGAGCTCGGCGTCGGCTTCAATCAGGATCTCGCGGCGCGCGACAACGTGGTGCTTAACGGCATCATGATGGGTCTCTCCCCGCGCGAGGCGCGTAGGCGCGTGGACGAGGTGATCGACTTCGCCGAGCTACGCGAGTTCGAGGAGCTCAAGCTCAAGAACTACTCCTCCGGCATGCACGTCCGGCTCGCGTTCTCCGTCGCGATCCAGGTCGACGCCGACGTGCTGCTCGTCGACGAGGTGCTCGCCGTCGGCGACGCCGCGTTCCAGCAGAAGTGCTTCGACGTCTTTCACCGCCTGCGCGACGACGGTCGCACGATCGTGTTCGTAACCCACGACATGGGCTCACTCAACCGCTTCTGCCACCGCGCGCTGCTGCTCGAGCGCGGGCACACCGTGCACCTCGGCGAGCCGCACGAGGTCGCCGACCGCTATCTGGAAATCAACTTCGGCCACAACGCGCAGGACAGCGGCGGCGGCGGCGCGGAGGGGCGCGGCGGCGACGGCGAGGCGCGCGTCTTGGAGGCGTGGATCGAGGACGAGCGCGGCGAGCGCCCCGCCTCGGTGCCGCAGGGCCAGCGCGTGACACTGAAGGCGCTCGTGCGCTTCGAGGTCGACGTCGAGGATCCCGTCGCAAGCGTCTACGTGCTCAACGAGGACCACGTCGCGATCGTCGTCGCCACGAGCGCCAGGGACGACGAGCGCAGCGGCAGCTTCCGCGCCGGCGAGGAGATCGTCTGCTCGTTCGCCTTCGACAACGTGCTCGCGCCCGGCCGCTACAACCCGCTGTTCACGATCGCTCACCGCGGCACCGGGATGGACCTGATGGACCGCATCGAGGGCGCCTTCTCGTTCGTCGTCACCGGCCCCGAAGCGATGGGCGGCACGGTCGACCTGCCCGTCGAGGTCGGCATCAGCCGCAGCGACGCGTCGCTCCCGGCGGGCTCGCGGGCATGAGCGTCGAGGCGCCACCCGTGGAGGCTCTCGTACCGGCGGCGCCACCGTTCGAGGGCCTCGGTCGCCCGATCCGCGGCCCGCGTGCGCTGACGCACGACTGGCGGCGCTTCTGGCACCTCACCTACAACATCGCGCGCAACGAATTCAAACTGAAGTTCTTCGGCTCGGTGCTCGGCTACGTCTGGCAGGTCCTCAATCCGCTGCTGCTGTTCGGCGTGCTGTACGTGTTCTTCGTGCTCATCGCCAACGTCGGCGGCAACGGCAAACCCTACGAACGGTTCTACGGGGTGCAGCTGCTCGGCTCGATCATTCTCTTCACATTCTTCAACGAAGCGACCAGCGGCGCGGTGCGCAGCGTGGTCGACCGCGAGAACCTCGTGCGCAAGATCCAGTTCCCGCGCCTCGTGATCCCCCTGGCGATCACGCTGCTCGCGTTTTTCAACCTCGCGATGAACCTGATCGTCGTGTTGATCTTCGCGCTGATCTCCGGCGTGCAACCGATGCTGAGCTGGCTCGAGCTGCCGCTGATCCTGACGATGCTCGTGCTGTTCTCGACGGGCCTCGCGATGCTGCTCTCAGCGATGTTCGTGCACTTCCGCGACATCCAGCCGATCTGGACCGTCGTCAGTCAAATCGTCTTCTACGGCTCGCCCGTGATCATTCCACTCGAGAAGGTCCGCGAAACGCTGATTCTCCCGCCGAACAACACCGAGCTGCACCGAATTCTCTACGACATCTACATGCTCAACCCGCTGGTGACCGTCTTCCAGCAATTCCGCCACGCGATCGTCACCCACGACACGCTCAGCGCGGGGCAGGCGCTGGGGAGTTGGGCTGGCCTGCTCGCGCCGCTCGGCGTCACCGCCGCGGTCTTCGTGCTGGGCTTCTGGGTCTTCAACCGCTCCGCGCCGTACGTCGCGGAGAACCTGTAGAAGACTGACCTACCGCCGCAATCTCCTCCGGACTCCGCGCCAACCTCCCCGGTACCCGCCCCCGCCGCCGATCCAGCGGCACGCGCGCCCACGCGCCCCCCAGCCGCGCCAGGCGCTCCGGCGCTCCGATCCCCTCATGGCGCCCGACGTAGCGCGCGGGCTTGGTCGCGATCATGTTCATCGAGACCGTCCCCCACACCTGGTTAAGCCACGACAGGTACGCGCGGCGCGCGAGGCCGCTGCGGTGCAGCGCGCGGCCGCCGCGGCGAATGAACGGGCCCGCCAGCGGCATCCCCGAGCCGCGCAGCCGCACGGAGGCGTCGCCGAAGAACGGCCGGTAGTGGGGCTCGGCGACCTCCGTCTGGAAGCCCGCACGCGTCGCCTCCCAGCGGTAGCGCAGCGCCCAGTGCGCGTGCTCGTAGCCCTCGAACTGCTCGACGCCCTCCACGTGCACCCCGTCGGGGTCGCGCAGCGTTTTGAGGGTCTCGTTGACCATCAGCAGCCGCCCGCCGGGGCGCAGCACGCGGAAGATCTCCTGAAACGTACGCCGCAGGCTCGCGGTGTCGTTGTGGTGGAGCACCTCGCAGCAGTACACGTAGTCGAGGCTGCTCGACGCGAGTGGGATCGCGTCCATCGACCCCAGCACGCGCTCGAAGAACACGTCGCCGTCGTCGATGAAGTACTGCGCCGTGTACAAGCCCTGCAGCTCGGTCGTCGCGATGTCCAGCGCGACCGCCTCCAGGCCGAGCTCGGCGAAGCGGTTCGCCGCCCAGCAAGTGTTGGAGCCGACGTCCAGGATGCTCTGGCCGGGCTTGAACGGGATCATCGTCGTGAGCTGGTGCATCGAGCGCGCCTGCACGTACCAGTAGCCGTGCTCGACGTCAGGCAGCCTGCGCACCATCTCCCGGTCCCAGCCACCCGCGCGCATCTGCTCGGCGAAGCGCTCCAGGCCGGCGGCCTCCGCGACGATGTATGGCGGCGGGTCGTGCAGCAGCTCCATCACGCCGCGGCGCACCGCGAACTCGCTGCAGCAGTGCGAGCAGCGCAGCGTCCCCTCGCGCACCTCGTGCGGGTCGCGCTCGCGGGCCTCCAGGACGAGCGTCTTGTCATGGCGGCAGGCCGGGCAGCGCAGCCGCTCGGCGAACTCGGCCCTCATGCGCCGCCCTCCGGCGCGGAGCCGGCCGACTCGACCGCTGCGGACAGCGCCTCCAGCACCGGGCGGCGCGGTGTCGCCACCCTCTGCAGGAACGCCTCCAGCGCGTCGATGCGCCGCTCCCAGGCGTACTCGCTTGCGGTCTCCACGCCCGCCTGGCCCATCCGCGCGCGCAGCCCCGGATCGGCGAGCAGCCGCGCGATCGCATCCCGCACCGCCTCCACCTCGTCGACAGGCATCAGGCAGTTCTCGCCGTCCTCGCAGAAGTCGCGGTTGCCGTGCGCGTCAGTGCACACCACCGCGCCGCCCGTAGCCATCGACTCCAGCGCCGGCAAACAGAAACCCTCGTGCGTGGAGGTCTGCACGAACACGGTCGCCTCGCTGAAGAGCTCCCCAACGCGCTCGTCGCTGGGCGCCTCCTCGTAGCGCATCCCGGGCTCGTCGGCAAGCTCGGGCTCGATCCCGAACAGGCACAGCTCCGGGCGCGGCTGCGGCAGCGCGCGCCACGCGGCCAACGTCAGTGGGAGGTTCTTCAGCGGATTGGTGCGCCCCAGCGCGAGCACCATGTCCGTGCGGCGCTCCACCTCGGGGCGCACGCGGAAGTTCTCCAGGTCGATCCCCGGCGGGATCAGCTCCGCGTCGAGCCCCAGCTCGCGCAGCCGCTCGCGGTTCCAGCCGGAGATCGTCATGTAATGGAACTCGGGGCGGTAGGAGTCGATCACGGCGTGGCGCACGGACTCGTCGTCGGGGTAGTAGGAGGTCTCGATGTCCTGCACGAAGTAGGCCGGGATCCCCCGCAGCACGCTCGCCAGCCAGACCGGGACCGCCGTGTTCCACCACGTCGCGACCTTGATCGCGTCGATCCCGGAGAGCTCCTCGACGAGTTCCTCGTAGAACTCGAAGCTGTGCACCGGCACGCGCAGGTCGAACCAGTCGGGCTCCCCGCCGAGCGTGTACAGCGCGACCTCGTGCCCACGTTCGGCGAGGCGATTGAGATGCTCGAAGATGTCGCGGTGGCCGCCGCCGACGCCGGTGCCCTCGGTCACGTACACCACGCGCAGCTTCCCCTCAGCAGTGCGCACGTCACGAGCATCGAAGAACCCTCCCCACTCCTCCCAAAAAAGTCGCTGGGAAGCGCGCTCGCGCTCGCCGACCTCGGTCCCGCGAGTCACGGACTCGTGGTGGTAGAGGGTGGCGACCGGGAAATACATCACCCGGTAGCCCGCGCACCACGCGCGCAGGCACCAGTCAACGTCCTCGTAGGCCATCGGGTAGCGCTCGTCCATCACCCCCACGCACTCCAGCGCGGCGCGCGTGATGTACATGCACGCGCCCGTCACCGCCAGCACAGCCCCCGAGATCCCCGCCGGCCCCCAGTCTTCGGGCTTGAAGCGGTAGCGGTGGTCGAACCACTCCGGCGCCCCGAGGTTGCGCACGGTACCACCGAACTGGATGCGCCCGTCCGGGTAGAGCAGCCGCGCACCCACCACCCCCACGTCGTCGCCCCGCACAGCCGCGTACTGCAGGCACGCCAGCCAGCCCGGCCGCGCCTCGGTGTCGGAGTTCAGCACCACCACGTCCCGACCGGGGTCGCTCGCCCGCAACCCGCGATTGACGTTCGCGGCGAAGCCGCGGTTCTCCTCGCCGGCCACGACCTCGATGCCCTCGATCGCTCGCAGGGCGGCGACATGCTCCGGCCCGCTCGCGTCGTCGGCGACGATGATCCGCACCATCCCAGCCGGCACCGTGCGGCGGATCGAGGCCGCCAGCGTCGCCACTCGCTCGGCGTCGCGGTAGCTGGGGACGACGATGTCCACGGGACGCGCGTGCTCGCGATACCACGCCAGCGCCCGCCGGTAGGCGTCGTTGCTCGCGGCCGAGCGCAGCGCCAGGCGGTTGCGCAGCGGCGTGAAGCGCAGCGGGAATGTCGCGACCCGGAACAGCAGCGTGCGCCAGCCGTGGTATTCGATCGTCAGTTTCATCCGGCGGCGCACGTCGGCGAACGGGCCGCGGGGGGTGCCCTCGAGTGCCTTGTCGTGTTCGTCGCTCATATGCGGTCGTCGGTCGGGTGCTCGCGCGCCGGCGCGTCCCACACCAGCGGCTCGAAGCCCGCGCGTCGCTCCAGCGACAGCCCGCGCCTGACCTTCGGCGGAAGCCGGTCGGCGCGCGAGCCTAGCAGCGCGCCGGCAAGGCGCAGCACATGGTGACCGCTCACCACCGCGAGCGTCGCCAGACGCGCGGGCCGCACCGCCGCGAGCTCCCCGCGCAGCCCGCGCGCGAGGCTGCGCGGATCGGCGGGCTCGCGCCAGCCGTACACCTCGCGCAGCCCGCGCCACTCGTCGAAACAGCGTCGGACCTGCTGGAGCGCGGTGTAGTCGTGGGAGTGCCACACCGCGGCCGACGGGACGAACGCCTTGGCGTAGCCGGCGCGGAGCATGTCGATCGCGAGCACACGATCCTCGGCATAGGCGACCTCGCGAAACCGCACGCGCTCCCACGCGGCGCGCGCGATGCAGGCGTTGGCATCGGTGAAGAAGCCGCGGCGGCCCACGAGCGCCACCACTCGCACCTCCCCTGCACCGCGCTCCGTGGCGCCGACATTCGCCTCGCGCGGTCCCCGCTCCTCGGGCGCGAGCCGCTCCACCGTGGGCTCCCCGGTGGGCGCCAGCGACCCGAACCAGCGCTCGAGCTCCAGCCGCACAGCAACCGATGCCTCGGGCCGCGGCCGATAGGGCCCGTACACGAGCCCGACATCGGGCGTGAGCTCGAACCCCCCAAGCAACCGCTCGAGCCAGCGCTCGTCGGCAGGCTCGGCGTCCTGGGTGAGCAGCGCGACGTGCGCGCCGGCGGCCTCGCGCATCAGCAGATTGCGCGTCGCGCCGTGCCCGAACTTGCGTGGCTCGATCTCAATCACCCGCGCCCCCAACTCACGCGCCAACTCAGCTGAGCCGTCGCGCGAACCGGAGTCGCACACGAGCAGCTCGTGCGCGACAGTCTGGCGCGCGAGCGCACTCAGCGTGCGCCCCAGCAGCTCGCCGCCGTCGCGCACGGGGATCGCGACGGTCACGTCAGGCATAGAAGGTCGTCAGCGTCAGCAGCTGTGCGGCGTAGCAGAGCGCGATCATCGCGACCAGCAGCCCGACGCCGAGGGGCAGCGCGCGGCGGCGTCCGAGACCGTGCAGGGCGGCGACGACGAGCGTGGCGAGGGCGACGATCGCGGGGAACTCGTAGCGGCCGAATTCGGGCAGGAAGTCGCGGCTGCCGGTGGTGTAGAAGGCGGCCTCGAAGCCGGCCCATACGGCCAGCGGTGCGGCGAGGAGCAGGGCGAACTCGGGCAGGTTGCGGCGCACGAACGGCCACTCGCGCGCGATCGCGGCGACCCCGAGCACGACGACGGCGACCATCGCGGCGGCGATCGCGACGAAGACCCAATGGGGGAACAGCACGTCGTACCAGCCGAACGCCCCCCAGCCGCGCTTGACGAAGATCGTGAAGGCGGGGTTGCCGACGCCAGCGAAGTGGGGAGCCATGAACGATAGGCGCGGCAGGAAGATCTCCCAGAGATAGGCCAGGAACCCCAGCGGATGTTCGCGCGCGAGGCTCACAACCCCGGTGGCGGTCCCCGCGGAAGTGGAGGTCGATGCGACGGGGTGGAAGGCGCCGGCGAGGTGAACCTGGAGCTCCTGCACGACGAGCGCCCCCAGCGCGAGGCCGACCCAGCCGAGCACGTCGGAGCGGCTGCGGTGGTGGCGCGACACGGCGACGAGCAGCGCGAGCCCGGCGACGGGATACAGCGAGAACGAGGTCGCCTTGACGATCGGCAGCAGGATCAAGAGGGCCCCGGTCGCGAGCCCCCACGGCAGTGTGACACCGCGGCGCGCCATGCGCAGCAGCAGGAACAGCAGCGCGGCAGCGCCGACGTTGACGCCGACGTCGTTGTTGACGGAGCCCGAGATGAACCCGTACATCGGCTCGTAGGCGACGAGCAGCGCGGCGAGCACCGCCAGCCAGGGGCGTCCGGGTGCGAGCTCGCGGACGAGCAGGAACGCGAACAGCACCGCCAGCGCGCCGATCAGCGCGGACATCAGCCGCATCAGCGTGAGCTGGGCGAGCGGCGAGGAAGAGGCAAGCGCGTACGCGGGCGCGAGCGCGGCGTAGTAGATCGGACCGTGTGTGGCGGCGGTCTCGTTGCCGCCGCCGTTGTCGGCCACGGGGTGTAGCTGGGCGACGTGCCGCAGGTAGTCGCGTTCCTGCGACGGCGCCCACGGCATCGTGGTGTCGCCGATCTGGTGGTCGGTGAGGAAGTTCATGTCATCCATCAGCAGCGCCTGCGCCTGCGACCAGCGCGGCAGCGGCGAGCCGGGGTCGCGCGAGGGCGCTTCGCCGCGTTCTACCAGCGACTGGGTGTAGGCGAAGTGATCGACCTCGTCGGGCGCCTGGAACGGCGGGGTGATCAGCGCCCAGCAGGCGAAGTTGAGGGCGGCGATCGCGAATACCCAAGCCGCCAGCCGGCGCGCTGCGCCGGGGGGCGCGGCGACGGCGAGCGCGAGGCAGCGAATCGAGGCCAGCGCGATCCCGGGCAGGACTCCGAGCAGCAGCACGGCATACACCCACGCACCGATGGCGCCTGGCCGAAACAGCGCGGCGCGGGCGAGGATCGCGCCGGCCTGAGCGAGATAGCTGTGGCGAGCGGACGCGGGCGGCAGATACCAGACCGCTATGCGCGCGGGGAGCGGCTGACCGTTCAGCGTGGGCGGCTGCGACGGCGGCCCGGGGAGGGGCGTGCCGCCCCAGTTGACGAGGTCGCCGGCGGTGACGCACAGCGTGGCGGCGGTGTACCCGTCCCCTCCGACCCCCGGATGGGAGGGGAGGGGAGGGATCGCGAAGACCGGGGCGCTGATGCGCGACGCCGACACGGCGGCGGGCGGGAGGCTGCTGGCGAGCGTGCGCGCGCCGGTGGACAGCGTCATGTGCAGCGCGGGGCGCTCCTGGGTTCGGGAGATCATCTGCATGCGCACCCGCGCGGTTCCCGCGGGGATCTGCAGCCCGCGTACGCACACGCGCGCGCCGGCGGGCGCGGGTCCGACGTAGGTGACGACCTCGACGCTGTCGCTGCCGGTTACGTATGCACGGGGACGGAGGCAGTAGAAGACGATCAGCGCGAGCAGCGGCACGGCGCACAGCGCAGCGGTGCGCCACACGCGGCGATCGCCGGCGAACAGGACCGCCAGCACGCGCCGGCGGCGCGTGGTGTGTGGTGGCGCGACGCCCCGAACGGGCTTGACGTTCGGCGGCGACCCTACTCCGACAGACCCCACGTTCAGCGGCGCCGCAGCCCGAGAATCGAGATCAGGAAGGAGGAGAAGAAGACCTGGATCCCGACCACGATCAGAGCGGCGGCGAACACGGCGAGCTGTTCGTAGGCGAGCTTGCCGAACCCGTTGGAGACCCAGTTGCCGACGATCAGCCCTCCGAGCACGACGCCGACGAGCATGATCGCGCCACCCAGCGCCAGGCCCTGCTCGAGCCGGAAGCGCTCGCGCATGCGGTCAAACCAGGGATCGCGCTCGCCCATGAAGTAGGTGCCGTAGGCGTGCGCGCAGAGCCCGAGCGCGAGTACCTGGGTGCCGACGATCATCAGCAGCGAGCCGCCGATCAGCGCGTGCAGGCCCCAGGCGCGCCCGAAGAACGCGAGGCCGGCCTCCACGAGGCACATGATCAGGAACCCGAGGCCGGCCATCAGCGCGCCGGGGAGGATGAACAGATGGGTGGGGCTGTGGACGAGCAGGAAGCGCAGGTGGCGCCAGCCGTCGCGGAAGCTGGAGAGCTTGCTCTCGCCGCCGCGCGGGTGGTATTCGATCGGGAACTCGGCGATCCGCAGGCGCTCCTTGGAGGCGCGGATGACCATCTCGGAGGCGAACTCCATGCCGGTGGTGCGCAGGTCGAGGCGCTCCAGGACGTCGCGGCGGACGGCGCGCATCCCGCAGTGGGCGTCCTTGATGCCGGTGGAGAACAGGAAGTTGAGCAGGCCGGTGAGCAGGGGATTGCCGATGTAGCGGTGCAGCCACGGCATGGCGCCGGGCTGGATGTTGTCCATGCGGTCGCCGATGACCATCTCGGCGCCGGCGTCGAGCTCGGCGACGAAGTGGGGGATCTCGTTGAAGTCGTACGTGAGGTCGGCGTCGACCATCACGATGTAGCGTCCGCGTGCGGCGGCGAACCCAGCGAGGTAGGCGCTGCCATAGCCGCGGCGGCGTTCGTGCACGACCCGCGCGCCGGCGCGCTCGGCGAGCTCGGCGGAGCCGTCTTCGGAGCCGTTGTCGGCGACGACGACCTCACCGGCCCCGTCGACACCCTCCAATGCGACGAGCGCGGCGCGGACGCACTGCTCGATGTTCTCGGCCTCGTTGAGGCAGGGGATCACGACGGAGACGAGCAGCGCGGACTCCACGGCATCCGCCGGAACCGGTGGCCTTGTCTGCGCGAGCGTGCTCATCGGCCTCAATCGTAGAGATCCTCGGGGTCGATGAGCTTGTAATGCTCGGGATCGGCACGAGACAAGCGCCGCAGGGAATCCTCGAAGCCGGAGCGGGCGTAGAAGTAGTGGCGGATACGGCTTCGATCGGCGTACAGGCCGGCAGCGTGACCCTGCAGACGCGTGAGCAGGGCCTCCTCGGCGAGACCGACCTGCTCGGCAGTCCAGTTGCAACTGCCTACGGCAACGACAGCGCGACGGTCATTGAGTGCGACAGCGTCGAGCTGGCACCGCTCGGTGCGCCGTTCATACCCGCTGGGCACGGCTCCCCACCAGGCGCCGACGGCGGCGGCGCGCTCGGCGGCGTGTAGGTGGCTGCGGCAGATTTCCTCGAAGGCGGGCTTGGAGACGAAGTGGTCGAGCTGGGGTAGCACGGTGCGGCGCAGGTGACGCTCGGCGCCGGCGCGGGTGCGCAGCAGCGAGCGATAGGGCTCGACGAAGCGGAAGTGGAAGCGCAGGAAGCCATCGAGAATCGCATAGGTCGTCTTGCGGGCGCGGGGGCCGGCGGTCGCGGGCCGGCGCTGCTGCACGAGCGCGAGCCGTTCGAGGACGCTCGTGATTTGACGAACCCGGGCGGAGTCGAGCCCGGTCCAATCCATGATCTCGCTGTTGCGCGTGCGACCGGCGGCGATGGCGCGCAGTGTCGAGAAGTGGTTGTGGGGATCGCTGAGCTGCTGGCGCAGAAGCAGCTCGGCCTCTTCGTGCAGGAAGCCGTCGCGGCGCAGGATGTGGCGCAGGATGTTCTCGGCCAGCGGCACGCGGTCGTCGAAGCGCTCGAGGTAGTAGGGCATCCCCCCGCAGACGGCGTAGGTGCGAATTTTGTCGGGCACCGAGTAGCGGGGGACGAACAGTGCGGCGGAGCGATGGTCAAAGGGCGTGAGCTGCCTTTGGCCGGTGGGTGGACCGTACAGCTCGTCGCCCAGCACGCGGCGCTCGAAGAAGGAGACGTCGCTGCCGGCGAGCACGAGCACGAGCGGCAGCCTGCACCCAGCGGTCCGCCACCAGCGGTTCAGCAAGCTGCCCAGCTCGCGGTCCTGCGCGGCGAGGTGCTGGAACTCGTCGAGCACGACGATCGTGCGCTCGGAGGCGGCGTACTGCTCGATCGCGGCGAGCGCGGCCTCCCAGCTCGTCAACGGCTGGAGCAAGTCCTTACCCGAGACGCGCGCGATCTCGTGCGAGAGGTCGCCCAACTGGTCCTGGCGAGCGGCGTCGGTCGCCTCGAAGTACAAAGCGCGCCGACCCTGGATGAAGTGACTGAGCAGCTCGGTCTTGCCGACCCGGCGCCTTCCCCAGAGAACGTAGAGGCGAGCGTCGTGGGCGGTCCAGTTGTCCTCCAGCGCGGCGAGCTCGTGGGTGCGTCCGAGAAGTTCCATCGTTTCCCCGCGCCGCAAGATACCTTATTGCACACTAAGGTATCCCGCGATCAAAAGATATGCGGTCGACGTATGGCACTCTCCGGGACCGATGCGGATCTGCGTGGCCTACGACTGCCTGTTCCCTTACACGGTGGGGGGCGCGGAGCGCTGGTATCGCAAGCTCGCCGAGCGCCTAGCGCAGGACGGCCACGAGGTCACGTACCTGACGCTGCGCCAGTGGGAGCGCGACACGCAGCTCGACCTGGACCCGCGCGTGCGGGTGGTGAGCGCGGGCCCGCGGATGGCGCTGTACACCAAGAGCGGGCGGCGGCGGATCCTTCCGCCGCTGGTGTTCGGGGCGGGCGTGCTATGGCACATGCTGCGCCACGCGCGGCGCTATGACGTGCTGCACACGTGCTCGTTCCCGTACTTCTCACTGCTGGCGGCGGCGCTCGCGCGTACGCTCACCCGCTCGCGCTTGGTGCTGGTGGTGGACTGGATCGAGGTGTGGAGCGAGAGCTACTGGCGCGAGTACCTGGGGGGGCTGGGCGGATGGATCGGGCTGACGGTGCAGCGCCTGTGCGCGCGGGTGCCGCAGCGCGCGTTCTGCTTCTCCCAACTCTACGCGCGGCGGCTACCCGCGGAAGGGCTGCGCGGGGAGCCGATCGTGCCGGGCGGGCTGTATGTAGGTGATGTGGAGGTGCGCGCTCCGCGCGCGGGGGAGCCGCTGGTGGTGTTCGCAGGGCGCCTGATCCCGGAGAAGCGCGCGCCACTCGCGGTCGCGGCGTTCGCGCTCGCGGCACAACGCATCGACGGGTTGCGGGGCGAGTTCTACGGCGACGGCCCCGAGCGCGAGGCGCTGCAGGCGGCGATCGTGGAGCACGGGGTCGGGCAGATAGCGCTCGCGCCGGGTTTTGTGGAGGAGGGGAGGGTGGATGGCGCGATGACCCGTGCGCTCTGCATGCTCTCGACCTCCAGCCGCGAGGGGTATGGAATGGTCGTGATGGAGGCCTCGGCCCGCGCGACCCCCAGCGTGGTGGTCGCCGGCGAGGACAACGCGGCGGTCGAGCTCGTGCAGGACGGCGCGAACGGTTTCGTCGCGGCAAGCGACGACCCGCAGACGATCGCGGACGCGATCGTGCGCGTGCACGAGGCGGGCTTCGCGCTGCGCGAGCGCACGGCGCAGTGGTTCGAGCAGAACGTCGAGCGCCAGTCGTTGGAGCACTCGCTGCGGACGGTGCTGGCGAGCTATGCCGGCAGCGCGGGCTCGGGCTCGGCCGGCGCCTGCGTCCAGGACGTGGGCATGCTCGACAGACCGAGCGCGCGCGAGTAACTGCCGAGCGTCAACCGCGCGGTTCGCTGCCACGTGAACAGGCGTGCGCGCCGCAGCCCACGCTCACGCAGGTCCTCGGCGAGCGCGGCGTCGGCGAGCAGCCGCTCGATCGCGGTCACGATCTCGCCCTCCTGCTGGGGATCGAACAGCAGCGCAGCGTCGCCGGCGACCTCCGGCAGCGAGGAGGCGTCGGCACACGCGACCGGTACACCGCGCGCCATCGCCTCAAGCACGGGCAACCCAAAGCCCTCGTACAGCGACGGGTACACGAACGCGTCGGCGAGCGCCCAGAGCCCCTCTAGCTCCTCGGCACTGAGCCACCCCTCGAAGCGCACGTCGCCACTGACGCCGAGGCGCTCGGCGCACTCGCGCAGCTCGTCCTCGTGCCAGGTGCGGTAGCCGGGCAACACGAGCACGGGGCGGCGCTCGGCGGGGATCGCAGCAAGCGCGCCGATCAGGACGGGCAGGTTCTTGTGGGGGCGCTTGGCGGAGAGGCTCAGGACGACGCGGCGCTCGCCGAGCTCGAAGCGCGCGCGCGTGGCGGCCTCGTCGAGCGCGCGCCCGCGCTGCACGGCGCCGAGCCCGAGCGGTGCGACGTCGATGTGCCCGGGTGGGACGCCGAGGAGCTCGATTAAGTCCTCCCGCGTGCTCTGGGAGTCGGCGACGACGCGGTGCGCATGACGGACGCCCAGGGGGACAAGCGTGCGCATCCCGCGGGCGCGCAGGCCGCTGTGGGCCTTGGGGAAGCGCGCGTAGATCAGGTCGTGCACGGTGACGACCCGCCGGAAGCGCCCGCGGGCGGGCGAGGTCGTGGCAAGACTGTGCACGAGCTGGATCCCGTGGCGGGCGGCAAGACGTGGGAGCAAGACCTGCTCGCCGAGCACCCACTGCTCGCGACGGCGCGCGTTGACGGGCACGGTGACCGCGGGCAGCAGCTCGCCCCAGGGACCGTCGCCGGCAGCGGCGGCCTCGCGGTTGACGAACGCGGTGAAGCGGACTCCGGGAGCGCTCGCGACCAGAGCGGGGATCAGCTCGCGGGCGACGACCTCCATGCCGCCGGTCTCACCGGGAACAAGGAACACCAGGTTGATCCCTACGTTCACGTCCAAGGGTCTTTAACCTTATCCCCCTGTGAGGATCGGCATCGACGCGCGCGCGGCCGCCGAGGTCCCCGCCGGCCGTGGCCGCGTGGTGCGCGAGCTGCTGCGCGCGCTCGGCGAGCGCGAGGACGACGGATCGCGATACGTGCTCTACGCGCGCACCCCCTGGCGAGAGCAGGCGCTCGACGAGCGCTTCCGGTGGTGTGCGATCGAGGCACGCGATCCGGTATGGCATGTGCGCGCGGCGCGGCGCGCAAACCGCGAGTGCGACGTCTTCCTGTCCACGAACTCCTACCTCACGGTGCGCTTCCTGCGGATCCCGTCGGTGCCGATCGTCTACGACCTCGTGACGTTCGACCATACGATGCGACCGAACCGGCGCTCACAGGCGATCGAGCGCCTCACGCTCGGCGCCGCGGTGCGCCGCTCGGCGGCCTTCGTCGCGATCTCGCAGGCCACCGCGGACGCACTGACCCAGCACTTCCCCGCCGCCGCGTCGCGCACCTCGGTCGCGCCGCTCGGCGTCGCGCCCGTACTGGCCGCGGAGCTCGACCCCGCCGAGGCGGTGGGGCTGCCCGGGCCGGGATTCGTGCTCGCGGCCGGGACGCTGGAGCCGCGCAAGAACCTCCCGCGCCTGGTCGAGGCGTATCGCCGGCTGCCGCGGCATCTGCGGGAGCGCCACCCGCTGGTCGTCGTCGGCGCGCTCGGTTGGCAGACCGGCGAGACGCTCGGCGCGCTGGAGTCTCTCGGCGAGGCCGCGATCCGCCTCGGCTACGTGTCCGACGCTGCCCTGGCCGAGCTCTACCGGCGTTGCGCCGTCTTCTGCTTCCCCTCGCTCGGCGAGGGCTTCGGGCTGCCGGTGCTGGAGGCGATGGCGGCCGGCGCGGCGGTGCTCACCTCAAATCTCTCCTCCCTGCCGGAGGTCGGCGGCGACGCCGTCGCGTACGCCGATCCGCGCGACGCGCAGAGCATCGCGACTGAGCTGCAACGGATGCTCGAAGACGAGCGGAGTCGCATAGAGCTGGGTCAGCGGGGGGTGGCGCGTGCCGCCGACTTCTCCTGGGAGAGCTTCGCCGAGAGGGTGCTCGCGACGCTCCGCCGGGCCGCGGGCAGCGCCAACCCGACATCGTCGCCCCCGGCGGCCGGCGTCAGGCCGACTTGAGGACTTCGAGCTCGGCGCGGATGTTCATCGCGGGGAAGCGAAACGCGAGGTACTTCTCGTAGCTCTCGGGGAAGCGGTTCGCGAGCCACCCCAGCCCGATCGCCCTGAACGGCAACCACAGGTCCAGCGTGACGTCGATGACGCGGAACCGCACGGCGGTGTAGTGCGAGAAGCGGGGCTCGGCGAGCGAGCGGATCGCGAGCGTCGAGAAGTAGTGGCGGTGGGTGGGATCGCCGTAGGCGAGGACCGAGGAGAAGTGCGGCGTGCGCAACTGGATCCGCGCCGCGGGGCGCGCGATCCGGTGCAGTTCCTCGAACAGCTTGATCGGCTCGCGGACGTGCTCGAGCACGTCCTGCAGCAGGATCTGGTCGAAGCTGTCGCCCTCGATCGGGTAGGGGAACTCGTCGAGGTCGTGCACGACGTCGGCGTCGGTGTCCGAGGAGATGTCCAAGCCGACCGCCCCAGGCGTCTTCGCCGACCCGCAGCCGATGTCGAGGATCGCCCCGGGCCCGCTCGGCGTCAGGTCGAAGCGGTGGGGATCGATGAGGCTCTGCGCGCCGCGCACGCGGCTCACCCTAGCGCCGGCAGGCTGTCGTAGGCCGCGGCGAGCCGCTCCGCGGCGGCGCCCACCGAGAAGCGGCGCAGCGACTCTTGGGGATAAGCGACGCGAGCGCCAGGGGGGCGGCTGAGCGGTCCAGCCGCGAGGGCGCGCGCGATGCCGATCCAGTCTCCCGGCGCGACGAGCTCCGCGGGAGCGTCGGCGAGGACCTCGGGGATCGCGCCGTTGGTGGATGCGACGATCGCCAGGCCCGCGGCCATGGCCTCGATGAGGACGAAACCGAACTGCTCCTCCCAGAACGCGTGGGGGATGTCGAAGGGGTGCAATGCGGCGCCGGCAGAGGATTGACTGGCGAGCACCATCGCGGAGGCGCCTGCGAACACGGCGGGCATCTCCTCGTAGGGGACGCCGCCGATCTCGACAGCGTCGCCGAGCCCGAGCTCGTCGGCGTGCTCGCGCAGGCGACCGGCTTCGGGTCCGGAGCCGACGATCAGCAAACGCGGACGCGCGATCGTCCCGTCGGGCGGCGTCACGATCCCGCGGTGCAGGGCGGCGAGCGCACGCAGGACGTCGTGGTGGCCCTTCTCCCACACGAGCCGGCCGGGCGAGACGATCGTGTGGCGCTTGGGTTCGGCCTGCGTCGGTTGCGCATCGGCGAAGCGCTCGACGTCGATCCCTGGAGGACAGAGGTGGATGCGAGCGTCGCTCACTCCCTCCAGGCGCAGGGTGCGCGCGGCGCGCGCGGTGGCGGGCAGGAACAGATCGGTCTCGGCCAGCACGAGCTCGCGGTGGCGGCGGGCGTGGCGGTTGCGGTAGGCGGCCATCAGCGGCAGCGTCTCCCAGACGGTCTGGACGAGGCGAAAGCCGTGTCGGCGCTTGCGGCGGGCGGTCTCGGCGGCAAACCAGTAGGAGAGCTCCTCGGCGTGCACGATGTCGGCCGCCTCGAAGTGCTCCTCGGCCTGGAGGTAGCGGTCGCCCAGCGCGATCGCACCGGCGTCCCCGAGCGGGCCGCGCGGCAACAGGTCGCGCAGGGCGCGCACGGGCGCTTGCGTGAGACCCTCCGGCGTGGCGAAGCGGTTGGAGCGGGTCAGCAGAAACGAGACCTCGAAGCGCTCGGGCAGCTCCTGCCAAGGCGCGAGCTCCCAGGGCGTGGCCTGGTGGCCGCGCACTATCAGGACTCGGGGCACGACGCGGCAGGCTAGCGCGAAGCGATCGCGCGGCGGTGACCCGCGCGGCTAGCGCGAGGCGATCGCGCGACGGTAGCCGGCAAGGCTCGCGGCGCCGGTGCGCTTCCAGGTGAAGCTCGCGACGCGCTCGCGGCCGCGCTCGCGCAGGCGCGCGGCGAGCTCGGGGTCTCCGAGGAGCGTACGGATCGCCCCGGTGATCTCCTCTTGGCGCTGGGGGTCGAACAGCAGCGCGGCGTCGCCGGCGACCTCGGGCAGCGCGGAGACGTTCGAACAGGCGACCGGCGTTCCGTGCGCCATGGCCTCGAGCACGGGGATCCCGAAGCCCTCGATCAGCGAGGGCAGCGCGAAGACGTCGGCGAGCCCGTAGAGCGCGGCGAGCTCGTCATCGGAGAGCCAGTCGGGGAAGCGCACGCGCTCCTGCACGCCGAGCTCGTTGGCGAGCTCGCGCAACTGCAGCTCGTATGGGGTCGAGGAGCCGGGCAGCACCAGCACGACGTCGCGGTCGAGCTCGCTCAGCGCGCGCACGAGCCGGTCGAGGTTCTTGTAGGGGCGCTTCTGCGCAACGCACAGCACGACACGCTTTCCCTGGAGCGCGAGGCGCTCGCACAGGCGGCGCTGCGAGGCGGAGATGTCGCGCTCGTTTGGAGGGGTCGCGGTGGACATGTCGCGCGCGCGTGGGGCAATCTCGGTGGCGGACCGTGTGCCGAGCGGGGTAACCTCGATTCGCTCCCGCGGGACGCCGAGCGTGTGAACGAAATCGTCAGCGGCTGCGTGCGAGATCGCGAACACGCGGTCGGCGTGGCGTACGCAGTGGCGCACGAGCGTCAGCATCCGCTCACTCGCACGGGTGTCGGGTTCCCATTCGGGCCCGCGGTGCAGCCAGATGAGGTCCAACAGCGAGACCACACTGGCGAGCCCTGGCGTGATGACAGGGCCGGTGTTGGCGGGGCTGTGCAGGACATCTAAACGCCGCGCACGCGACAGCAGCGGTAGACCGGCGAACTGTGCGAGCAGATGCGCGGGCGAGCCCCCGAGCCCAAGTGGCGAGGTGACCCAGCGAACGTCCTGAGCCCAGGGTTGGCCGCGCAACTCGGCGGGGGCGTCGCGGGTGACGAACACGTGCACCTCGGTCGCGGGCTCGGCGGCGAGCAGCGCGCCGGGCAGCTCCATCGCGTAGCGCCCAGCGCCGCCGCCGCGGTCACCGAGGAAGAGCAGGTTCAAGCCGACTCGCAGCGGATGGGAGGGATCGTTTCGCGTTGTGGCGCCCTTGCGCTTCGTGGCGCCCTTCGGCGTCGTGGCGTCCTTGCGCTTCGTGGCGTCGGCGCGCTCGACCTGCGGGCTCACGGGGCCACCTGACTGCGGCGACGGGGGATCATTTCGATGAGCTCGCTGGGCACCGCGCGGGTGAGGATGATCAGGACTCCGTAGAGCAGCAGCGCGATCACGGTCAGCGGCAGCGAGGGAAGGTCGAGCACGGCGACGAGCGCGACGGCGGGAACCGCTGAGAGCAGTATCCGCGGAACGATCCCGACGTGCGGGCGCAGGTCGCGGTGGTTGCTGTTGAGCGCGATCACATAGCCGCACGCGAGCGTGGCCTCGCCGCCGAGCACGGCGAAGGCTGCGCCGGTCGCGCCAAACGCCGAGGCCAGAATTGGGGTGAGAGTGCAGCTCACGAGCAGCGCGGCGGCGTTGATCATCAGTAGCGCGCGGTAGCTTTTGATCGACAGCAGCGCGAAGCCCCAGCCGGCGATGAGGAACGAGGCGATCATCGCGAAGCCGAGGATCCGCAGGACGTCAATCGAGCCGGTGTATTCGTGGAGCTTCGGTCCGGCGAGCACTTTGACGATGAAGGGCGCGCCGGCGTACATGCCGAGCGCGGTGCCGATCCCGAGGATCAGCGAGACCTCGAAGATCCGCTGCATAGCGTAGGCGAGCCGTTCGCGGTCGTCGCGCGCGGCGCGCGCGAGCAGCGGCACGGCGCCGCTGACGAGCAGCCCGGGTGCGGCGACGGTGATGATGAAGATGCGAAACGACAATGCGAACAAGCCGTTCTGGTGGGGCGTGGTCGCGAGGCTCGTGATGATCTGGGCGGTGTAGACGTAGATCGCACCAACGGCGGTGGCGAGCGAGAATGACACGGTGGGCCGTAGCAGCGCGACCCACTGGGTGGGCCGCAGCCCCATGCGCAGCGAGATCCGCCAGCGCACGAGGGTGCCGGTGACGGGGACGAGCAGCAGGTACACGACGAGCAGCACTGCGAGCAGCGGGAAGACGCCGGCGCCAATCGCGACGAGTGCGACGATCCCGACGACGGTCATCGCTTGGCGGGCGACTTCGATCGCTGACATCGCACCGATCCGCAGTTCGGCGGCGAGCGGGATCGACAGCGTGTGCTGCAAGACCAGCGCGACGGTGGCGAGGCTCGCAGCGATGGTCCCGGCAAGCAGCGCGGTGCTATAGCCGGCGAAAATCGCGAACAGCGTGGCGAGCAGGACCCCGCCGAGCGTCAGCACGACACGCAGCCCCAATAGGTTGCGCATCACGGCGTCGCGCTCGGCGCCTTCGAGCACTGCGTACTCGCGGATGCCGAGATTGGACATCCCGGTGTCGGTGACCAACGCGACGACCGTGACGAGTGAGATCACCGTGGTGTAGCGCCCAAAGCGGGCCGCCCCGAGATAGCGGGTGAGGAGCACCGCGGGGATCAGCGACAGCACGACAATCGTGACGTAGCTCGCGAGGCGCAGAGCTCCGCCACGGATGATCATTCCGCCGGCGGCGCTGGTGTCGAGCACGTCGGGCGCGCCCTCGCCGGACTTGTCGGCGGGTGGCACGGCGAGCGACTCGGGGGTGTCCTGAGCGCTACTCACCGGACTTCCTTCCACGCGCGCAAGTAGCTGTCGAGGGTGCCCTGGGCAGCGGCGCGCCACGTGAAAGCCGACTCACGCTCGCGTCCGCGCGCGATCAGCGTCTCAGCGAGCGCGCTGTCCTGGAGAATCTCGAGCATGGCGCGGGCGATGTCTTCGACGTCGAGCGGATCGAAGTAGCGCGCGGCGTCGCCGGCGACCTCGGGGAGCGCGGAGGCGCGCGAGCAGGCGACGGGCACGCCGCGGCGCATGGCCTCGAGGATCGGGATCCCGAAGCCCTCGTTGATCGACGCGAAAACGAAGCAGCTCGCGAGCCCGTAGAGCCCCTCGAGGTCGGGGGCGTCGACGTACGGCGGGAAGCTCACGCTCGCGGCGATGCCGAGGCTGCGGGCGAGCTCGCGCAGCTCGCGCTCGTGCTCGGTGGGGTTGCCGGGCATGACGAGCACGGTGTCGGGATGCCGGGCTAGTACGGCGGGCATCGCGCAGATCAGCCGCCTGAGGTTCTTGTGCACCTTCTTGGCGGACACCGTCAGGATCACGGGGCCCTCGCCGAGACCGAGGCGAGCGCGCAGCTCGAAGGCGTCTGTGGCGTGGGCGCGGTCGCCAGCGCCGGCGGCGAGGGGGACGATGTCGATGCGCTCCGGGGGTACCCGGAGGTGCTCGGTGACGTGCTCGGCGCCGGCCCGCGAGAGCGCGATCACGCGGTCGGCGCGGCGCGCGACGGGTGGTACGACGACGCGCCAGAGCCTCACGGTGGCGGCCTCACCGGGATCTGGGGCGACGAGCCAGGTGACGTCGGCGAGCGTCACGACGTTCACTGCACGCGTCCATAGTGGCGCGGTGAGCGCGACGCTGTGCAGCAGGTCGACGTGGCGGCCGGCGAGCGCCCCTAACACGGTGAGCTCTGTGACGGCCTTCAGCCCGCGCCGTCCAAGCAGTGGGTGGGTGATGATCTCGACGTCCGCGCACCAGCTTTCCTCCCGCAGATAGCGCGCTCCGCCGGGGCTGCAGAAGATGCTGAATCGCGTCTGCGGGGCGAGGCGCACGAGCTCGGGTACGAGCGCACGGACGTAGGTATCCAGACCGCCCATGCGGGGCTCGAGGAAGACGGCATTGATCCCGATGCGTCGAGGTAGCGTCGCGCTGCTCATATGAGCGGCACCGTAGCGCGCGTTCGTGGGTCTACGGCCGCGTGGTCAGCGCGATCCGCAGCAGCGAGCCGTAGGCGCGCGCCTGGCGGAGGGCGCGGTCGCGCTTTGCCGGCAGGCAGCCGATTAGCTGCAACGTGATCCACGAGAGCACAAGTGAGAGCGCAAAGACGAGCCGCGCGAGGGCCACGGGAACGCCGCGGCGGCGCAGGTAGAGCAGGGCGCTGGCAACGAAATGCGGCGAGGGCGCAAGCGCCTCCTCGCCGCCTCCGCGCACGAGATGACAGACGCTCGCGGACGGCTCCAACTCGATTCCCCAGCCGGCGCGCGCAACGCGCTGCTGCCACTCGGTCTCCTCGATGTACAGGAAGAATGCCTCGTCGAACGGCCCCGCGTCAAGATAGGCGGAGCGCCTAATGGCGAGGGCGGCACCGCAGACGTGCACAGGCTGGACACCGGCGCGCAGCGCGGAGGCGGAGAGCGCGAAGGGGTGCAGCCGCGGTGCATAAGAGAGCGCGTAGCCAAGCGGCAGGCACAGGTCGAGACCGAGCGAGAGGAGACCCGGGAAGCGTCGATAGCCACTGGCGGCGAAGTGGCCCTCGCCGTCTTCGAGCAGGGGTGCGACGACACCCACGCGGGGGTGCGCGCGCAGGTGCGCGACGAGCTCTTGGAGCGCCCCGGCCCGCACCTCGGTGTCGGGGTTTAAGAGAATCACGATCTCGGCTCGCGAATGGCTAAAGCCGGCGTTGACGCCGGCGGCAAAGCCGGCGTTGACGGGCATCGCGATCACGTTGGCGGCCGGCGATGCGGCGCGCAGTCGCTCTACGCTGCCGTCGCCGGAGGCGTTGTCGATGATGACCGTCTCCAGCCTGAGCTCCTCGCGGGTCGCCGCGACTGACTCCAGGCATCGCTCGACGAGGGCGGCTGACCGGTAGTTGACGATCACGACCGCCGCGTCCACGTCGCCGACCGTCACGGCATCTGTAGCGGCGGATCGATCGGACTCGGACATGGACATGGACAAGCGGGCAGCGTAGCGACGCCTCGCGGCCGGAGGGTGTCGCACTTAGTGCTACACTTCGCCGCATGCCGACGAAGAAGCACCGCTACACCATCACGAGTGACGAGAAGGTGGAGTTCGCACTCCGGCGAAGTCGGCGCAGCTTCCCGCCGGGAACTTCGGATTCAAAGATCCTCGCTGCGCTCGTTACCAAGGGCGAGGAGGCGCTTGAGCTGGGGAGCCAAGCGGAAGAAAGCTATGAGCAGCGCCGGCGTGCGGCCGCCAAGCGCTTGGCCGACCGTTTCCGGCGGCCAGAGGGCCTTGACTATGCGGCACTCCGCGAGGCCTCCGCGCAGTGGCAGCGCGGGTGAGCTCGGCGTTCAAAGGCAAGAAGCTCGTCGTCGACAACTCCGCGTTTCAGCGCGGCGGCAACGAGATCGTGCGTGCCGACTGGCTTGGGGCGCTCGAGGAAGGACATCTCTACCGATCGCCGATCTTGGAGTTCGAGGTCCTCTATAGCGCGCGCAACGCCAGCGAGCACGCGGAGTTGAGAGAGGAGCTCGAGGCACTCAGACCGCTGGAGCTGTCGGAGGCCGTCGTTGGCGCCGCGCTTGAAGCCCAGGCCAAGCTCGCGCGACACGCGGCTGGTTTTCACCGCCTCCCACACCAGGACTATCTCGTCGCAGCGATCGCCGCGAGCAACGAGCTCGGCGTACTGCACTACGACGCCGACTTCGATCGGATCGCCGAGCATTCCTCGCTGGCCTTCGAGAGCGTCTGGATCGCTTCTGCCGGCGCGCTCGACGAGGAGGCACCCGACCCGCTACGGCCGGCCCGGAGGGCGATCACCCACGGCCTCGCCCGGTTCAGCGGCGAGCGTGCCAGAGAGGTCCTCGACAACGTCCTTGACCTGCTCGAGGACGAACTTCGTGCGGACAGCCCCCAACTGCCCGCACGTCGATGAGGCGACTGGAAGGCGTTCATCGCTCGTACACCCGCACGACGTTGGAGGTCCCGACTGCGAACGGATAGTCGGCCTCGGCTTCGCAGAGGACACGAAACTCGTAGCGCGCCGGACCGGGGAGTCGGAAGCGGTAATCGAAACCGAACCGCCCTCCGCGACCTGCGCGACCACGGATCACGTGGAACTCCAACCAGCGCCCGCCGGGCGAGCGCGCCTCGAGCACGACCTGCTTGCCACCACGCGGGATAGGAGCACCGAGCAGGCGGCCACTGAAATGGATCGATCCACCGGAGCGCGCAATGCGCGGCGCGATCCGCAAACTGACTCCGGCACGCACACTCAGCGTGAGGGTGCGTGTGGCGACCGGCAGAGCGTCGCCGAGGCGGGCGCTGTAGGAGAAGCGGAGCTCGCTCGAAGTGATCGAGCGCGGCAGCGCGATGCGCCAGCGTCCGTCGGTTCCGGTCCGCGGAGCCGACAGCTCGTGGGACCTCGCGCCGGCAGAGGCGGGAAGCTCCTCGACCGCGAGCTGTGCGCCGACAATCGGCGCGCCGCCAGGGCTGGCCAGTCGGCCTTCGACCGTGCGCGCGGCGCCGTATGACCCGGTGAGTCGCTCGCCTTTGTGACCTCTCCAAACCGCAGTCAGAGTGGCTTGGGTCGATGCACCGGCGCCGTTGAGAGCCACCGTCGAGGCCGCCGCTCCAACGCCCGACGAGCCGCCCACTGCGGGGCCGAGGACGCCAACACCGGAGCCCGAACTGGAACCACCGGAGCCGGTGCCACCCCTACTCGTTTCGCCGCCATTTGAGGTTTCACCCGCGCCGCCCGCCGGCGTAGCGGAGTTGGAGATCGTCACCTCGCGATCCACCACCGGCTTGTCATTGCCAGCCGCGTCGGTCACGCTGACGAGTAGATGGTGAGTGCCATTCGCAAGCGCGGTCGTGTCGAACGGGAGATCGACGTTGACCGCCGCCGGACAGGGCTGCGTGTAGAGGAACGCCGGCAACCCGTCGCTCGTCCCACCCACATCGCGGCAGTGTCCGCCTTTTTCTTCGGGGATCACGCTACTCACGACCTCGCCGTCGACCTTGAAGATCACCTCATAGATCCCCGAGCCCCCGTCGCTCGCCTGAAACGCCAGGTCGCTGTGACCGCTTACAGTCGGCGCTTCCGCCAGATCGCCGCTGACAGCCGAAACGACTGGGCTTTCGGTGTCTGAGAGCACCAGATCCGCCGCGAAGAGCTCGATTGCTGCCGCGTAGCCAGTGCTCCCCGCTTCAGACGAAGCACAAGACGAGACCAAGGAGCCGCATGAGACATTCAAGTAGAGGTAGCGACTCCCGAGCGCGTTGCCTGGAACTACGACTCGATTTTCGGACGAAAATGGTGTGGAAAAATCTCCTTTACGCTGGCATTTTTTCGATCCACATTCGTCGAAAACTTCTGTACTGGAGCCAGTATCGGCGACACCTGCCATCCAAAACATATAGGCGGTTTCCGGGTTGGCTAGAGATACGGTTTCCCCAGCGCGCCATAGAGTGGCCTGAGAAACCAGCTCGCTAGCCGGCGCAGAGAATTCCCAAGTCGCTTTGTCCGTATCAGCTTGATGCGCAACATGTGCATCCATACCAGCGATCAACCCACCGCTCGCCTCCCCACATGTGTTGAGCGTCACGTCCTCGCCCGAGTGCACCCCTTCGCTCCACCCATCCGTCGGCGCCGGCTGCCCTGCGGGCGTGCGGCACGAGTAGACGTGGTACTCCCCACCGCGTGCCGCCGCGGCGAACGCCGCGGAGAGTGCGAGCGCGGCTGCCACCGCGAGGGCGGCGCGCGCGGACACCAAGATTCGTGCGTACGTGCACATGATGTTCGATCCTCCTGTCTCTTCTCGGTTGTCTGACCGCGCATCCGCGCGACCTCTCTGGGCGCCGCGTTGTGCGCCCATCGGTATGTCGCCGCGAAGCCGCCCGTCACCCCCCTCCAATTTCTTCGACGCCGCGCCCGGAACGATGCGAGGACGTGGAACCCACTGGACGGATGTCGATTCCCGGCGTGTCTACAACCGCCCAGCCCGCTCCTCGGAGGCGGAGGTTCGCGATCGACCCCGCCGCGCGTGCGCGTGTGTGCGCACATACGCGCGCGGCGGGGCGCTCAGACGAGTTCTCCCCACGCCCGCCCGCGCCGGCTATGCAGTCGCGCCCGGCTACGGCCCGCCTGCTCGGCAGTCGCTCGCTACGCAGTCACGTCCGCAGCGCCGAAGCGCAGCGGCAGCTCAGCCAGGCCGTAGATGCCCGTGATTCCCTCGTACACCGGCTCGCCAGCCAGCGCCAGCTCCGGCATCCGTGGCGCCAGGAACGCCAGTGCCTCCTCGAGCTCCAGCCGCGCCAGGTTCGCGCCCACGCAGTAGTGCACACCCGCCCCGAACGTCAAAGCCCGCGCCCGGCCCCGCTCCGCCGCGATGTCAAAGGCGCCCCCGTCCGTCTCCTCGCCCAGGTCGCGGTTGCCCGTGAACGCGCACACCATCACCACCGTCTCCGCCGGGAACACCACGTCGCGGAACGTCAGCTCCTCCACCACGATCCGCGCCGTGAACGGCGCGATCGGCTCGAAGCGCAGGATCTCCTCCACCGCGTTCCCCGCCAGCTCCGGGCGGCGCGCCAGCAGCTCCCACTGCTCCGGGTGTTCCGCGAATAGCCGCAGCCCGTGCGCCAGCTGGCTCTGCGTCGTGTCCACGCCCCCCACCAGCACGTTCAGCACGAGGTTCACGCACTCCACATCCGAGAGCCGCTCGCCCTCCTCCTCCGCTGCGATCAACGCCGAGATCAAGTCGTCGCGCGGATCCTCGCGGCGCGCCCGCAGCAGCTCCCACGCATACTCGTAGAACTCCGCCACCGCCCGCTCGATACCCGCGCGCTCGTTCGCCATCGACACCGCGTCGAACTGGCGCTGGATCCAATTCGACCAGTGGTGCAGGCGCGGCGCATCCCGCAGCGGCGCCCCCATGAAGTGCGCAATCGCCTGCGACGGGTATGGCTTCGCAAAGCTCTCCACGAACTCGCACTCACCCCGCGTGCCCCCCGAGCCCCCCGAGCCCGCCATCCCATCCCACAAGTCCCCCAGCAGCTCCCGCATCGCCGGCCGGTAACGCTCCACCGCGCGCGGTGACAGCGACGGGTTCAGCAGGCTCCGCAGACGGTTGTGGTCCGGGCCGTTCACATGCAGGATGTTGCGCCGCATCTCCTCGTACAGCGGCCCCTCCCGCACCTCGAAGATCTCCGCGATCTTCAACCCCGGGAAGATCGTGCCGCGGCTGCGCAGGAAGAACTCGCCCGCCTCGCGGTCCAGCACGATGTATCCAAATGGGCCCGCCGCGAGCCATCCCTGCTCGCGCAGCTCGCCCATCGCCGTGTGAAAACGCACGCCCCGCAACTCGGGGTCGGTGTAATCCAGGCGCGGTAGCTCCAGCTCGTCGACGCGCGTCATCGCCACGAAGCTATCAGGACGCCGTCCCCGATCTCCACGCCGGCCTCCCCCATCCATACACGGCATCCTTGCCGCGCTGTCCAGGCATCCCGCCTCTCTCCGTCCCTTCTCCAATGCCGGCCAAGCGCCCGAGGATCGCCGCCTCGGACGCCCGCAAGCTCTTCTCGGCGGCTATTTCTTCGGATGCACCGTCTGCTTCAGGCCTGCCCCCGGAGTGAACTTCGGCGCCTTCGACGCTTTGATTTTGACTTTCTCGCCCGTACGAGGATTCACACCCTGGCGCGCCGCCCGTTTGACCACCGAGAACTTGCCGAAGCCGGTGATCACGACCTCGTCGCCTTTCTTGAGCGTCTTGCCAACCGTGCTCACGAACGACTCGATCGCGCGCGACGCGTCGGCTTTGGAGAGACCGCTGTCGGCGGAAACCGCCTCAACCAGCTGGGTCTTGTTCATGAACGGACTTCCTTTCAGTTGAATGAGCAGGGCACGAGCGCGCAAGAGTACCGCTCCCGCACGCGGAAAGACCGCTTCCCTGCACGGGATGCTCCCGCTTCAGAGCCGCACGGGCTCGCGCGCGAGCTTCTTGCCCGGGTTCAGCAAGCCCTTCGGATCGAACGCTCGCTTGACCTGTTCGTGCAATTGGAGCGCCCGCGGCGCCCATTGACGCGCCAGCTGACCGCGCTTTAGCCACCCCACACCGTGCTCACCGCTGATCGCCCCACCCAGCTCCACCGCCAGTGCGAAGAGATCCTCCGTCGCCGCTGCCGCCGCCGCCAGATCCTCAGGCGAACGCGGGTCCACAAGCAGGTTCGCGTGCACGTTGCCATCCGCCCCATGGCCCCACGCGCACGCCCGCAGGCCATGACGCTCAGCCAGCCGCGCGAACCCATTCAACGCCTCCTCCAAGCGCTCCACCGGGACCACCACGTCCTCGCTCACCTTGCCCCCACGCACCGCGCTCACCGCCCCGCTCACCCGATCGCGCCACTGCCACAACGCATCGCGATCCGGACGGCGCAGCTCGATCGCCGACGCGCCCAGCGCCGCCGCCAACTCCACGTGCGCCGCCCGCGCCTGCTCGCGCGTACCGTCGACCTCCGCCAGCAGCGCAAAACCCGCGCCCGCCGGAACCTCACCCGGATACGTCGCGCGCGCCATCTCCAGCGCGTCCCCGTCGACGAAGTCGAGCGCCGCCGGCTCCACACCCGCTGCCAGCACCGCCAGAATCGCCGCACAGCCCTCGGCCCGCGTCCGCTGGAACGCCACCAATGGCAGCGCCGCCTCCGGCGCCGGCATCAGCCGCAGCCGCACCGCCGTCACGATCCCCAGCGTCCCCTCCGAGCCGATCAGCAGGCTCTTCAGGTCATACCCGCCCACGTCCTTGCGGTACGGGCCGCCTACCTCCACCAGCTCGCCCGGCGCGATCGCCGCCTCGATCCCCGTCACCCAGTTCCCCGTCACCCCGTACTTCAGCGCGTGCGGACCGCCCGCGTTGGTCGCCACGTTGCCCCCGATCTGCGACTGCTCCGACGCCCCCGGATCCGGCGGGAAGCACAGCCCGTTCTCACGCGCCAGGCGCTGCACGTCGCGCGTGCTCACCCCCGCCTCCACGTGCATCCGCCACAGCTCCGGCTCCACCGCCCGGATCCCGCGCAGACGCTCCAGCGAGCACACCACGCCACCCTCCAACGGCACCGCTCCGCCCGCCAAGCCCGTTCCCCCGCCGCGCGGGACCAGCGGGACCTCGTGCTCGTAGCACAGCTCCAGCACCCCCGCCACCTCCGCCGCGCTGCCCGGGCGCACCACCACGTCCGCGTGCCCGCGCAGCCCCCGCGCGCTTGTCGCGTCCTGCTCGTAGCGCGCCATCCCGGGCTCCCCCGCCCCCAGGACGTGCTCGGATCCCACCAGCCCCGCCAGCTCGCCGCGCAGGAGTGCCGTGTCTCCCACCCAACTCACCGCTCACACCGCCCCGCCCACCAGTGGTGCCGCCGCGTGGCCGTCCAGCAGCCCCGCCACCAGTTCGCGCGCGAGTCGGGCAGCGCGACCCACATCGCCGCGCAGCGGCCCTTCCAACAGCCTGTACGCCTCGTTCTCCACGCTCATCGCCCCGGTGTACCCGATCGCGTCCAATGCGTCAAACAACTCCAGCCACGGCACCGCCCCCTCGCCCGGCAATAGGAACGCGAAGTCCTCGCCCTCCACGCCCGCGGCGGCCGGGCCGGTACCTTCGCCGGGGACCCCGCCGCGCGCGTACGCGCGCGCGGGCGCGGCGGGGCCGCTCACGCCGAACCCGTCCTTGAGGTGCACGTGCGCGATCCGCCCGCCCCACGCCCGCACCGCCCCCGGGATGTCGTCCCCGCAGAGCACGTGGTGGCTCGGATCGAAGTTGACCGCCAGTGCCGCGCAGTCCAGCGCCGCCAGCATGTGCTCCGCGCGGTAGCGCCCGTGCGCCAGCGTGCCCCAGCACGGCTCCAGCGCCACCCGCACCCCCTCCGCTTCGCCGCAGTCCAGGATCCGCTCCAGTGCCCGCAACGCCAGCTCCCACGCGTGCCCCTCACGCAGATCCACGCCGATCCGCGCCGCCCCCGGCTCCCACATGCTCGGGCCGCTCAGAACCCCGATCGACTCGATCTCCGCGTGCCCGCACGCCTTGATCGCGCACTCCGCCCGGCGCACCCGCTGCTCCCACAACTCCTCATCGAGCGCCACGTGATCTTGGTGCACCATCAGCTGCGGCACCGCCAGACCCGCCGCGCGCGCCAGCTTGGTCATTTCACTCAGGCGCTCCGGCGGCTCCGCCAGCGGGTCGAACTGCTCCATCGTCCAATCCACCGCCCCGTAGCCCGCACCCGCCAGCAGCTCCACGATCTCCGCCGGCCCCAGCTCGCCCATGCCGCTTGCCACGTAGCCGATCGCACGGTCAACCATCGAGGTCGCCGCGCGCGCCGTTGCAGCCGCCGCGCTCACGACGCCGCAGATGAGCCGTGGTGAACATAGACCGTCTGCTGCTCGCTGAAGAACCGCACCGCCTCGCCGCCCTGCTCGCGCCAGCCCGACGCCGTCGATCCCCGCAGGCCGCCGAAGGGCATGTGCGGATCCGCGCCCGGCGTCGGGCGATTCACGTGCACCATCCCCGCCGCGCTGTCCTGCACGAAGCGAAACGCCCGCGCCAGGTCGTTGGTGCAGATCGACGCCGACAGGCCATACGGGCCCGCGTTCGCAAGTGCGATCGCCTCCTCCAGGTCGCCCGCGCTCTGCACCGCGCACACCGGGCCGAAGACCTCCTCGTCGAGCACCTGCATCCCCGGCCGCACTCCCGCAAGCACCGTCGGCGAGAGAAAGCTGCCGTGGCGCAACACCCCGTCGGGGCGCTCGCCCCCGCTGCGCACCTCCGCGCCCCGCTCGCGCGCCTGCGCGACCGCCTCCAACACCCCCTCCACAGCCGCCGAGTCGATCAGCGGCGGCACCTCCGCGCCCACCGCCATGCCCGACCCCAGCACCAGCTTGCCCGCGCGCGCGGCGAACGCCGCGAGCACCTCCTCATAGACGGGCCGCTCCACAATCACGCGGCGCGTCGCCGTGCACTTCTGGCCCGCCGCCGCGAACGCCCCCTCGCACGCCAGCGCCACCGCCTGCTGGGGATCCGCGTCGGCGAGCACCACCAGCGGGTTGTTGCCGCCGAGCTCCCCCTGGAAGCGCACATCGCGCCCCAGACGCTGCACCCGCAAAGCCAGCATCCGCCCAATCCCCGTCGAGCCCGTGAACGAGAGCGCCCGCACGTGCGGGTCGTCCGCCAGCGCCAAGCCGACCTCCGCTCCACCGAGCGCCACCTGCACCGCGTCGTGCGCGATACCCGCTTCACGCAGCGCCTCCACCAGCCCCAACACCGCTCCCGGCGCCCGCGAGGACGGCTTGATCACGACCGCGTTGCCCGCCGCCAGCGCCGGCGCGAGCTTCCACGCCGGGATCGCGATCGGGAAGTTCCACGGCGTAATCAGCCCCACCACGCCGAGCGCGCGCCGGCGCGTGAACGCGAGCGTCTGCGCCTGCGTCGCGTCCGCCAGCTCCCCGCCGAAGCGCTCCGCCTCGCCCGCGTGGAAGTGCAGCACCGCCGCCGCCCGCTCCACCTCCGCGCTCGCGTCCCCCAGCAGCTTTCCCTCCTCCGCCACGATCTGTCGCGCTAGCTGCCGACCGCGCCGCCGGAGGAGATCGGCGGCGCGGTGCAGCAGCTCTCCCCGGCGCGGACCCGGTAGGGCGCCCCAGCAAGCCTGAGCCCCATGCGCACGCGCGCACATCGCCGCCACCCCCGCCGGCTCGTGCGCCTCGTACGTCGCCACCACCTCGCGCGCGTCCGCGGGGTTGCGGCACACGATCGTCGCAGCGCTCACGTCTGCTCCCGGGTCCGCCCCTGGGCCAGGTACTCAGGCCGCGGGAGATCCCAGAAGCCCGCATTGATGCCCTCAGTCGCACGCGGCTCGCGCGCCAGCATCGCCTCGACCACCACCGGCCCTTCGGTGCGCAGCGCCCCGTCGAGCGCCGGACGCAGCTGCCCGAGCTCCCTCACCTTGAACGCGCTCGCGCCAAAGCCCTTCGCGATCGCCGCGAAGTCGGGGGAGATCAGCTCCCCGTCGCCGCGGCGGCGGAATTCGACCGCGAAGTCGCGCTCCGGCCCGAACATGCCGCGCTGGAAATCTCGAATCGACGTCCAGCCGATGTTGTTGAGCACCAGGTACACCACCGACAGGCCCTCCTGCACCGCCAGCGCGAGCTCCTGGATGCTCATCAGAAAATCCCCGTCCCCCGCCACGCCCACGACCGGCACGTCCGGGCACGCGAGCTTCGCGCCGATCGCCGCCGGGACCGTGAACCCCATCGTCGAGTACCCGCCCGGCGTGATCCACGTCCGCGGCTCGTAGGACACGAACTCCTGGAACATCTGGATCTGCGGGTGCCCCGCCGAGGCGATCACGATCGCCTCGCGCGGCAGCGCCTCGCGCAGAACGTGGATCGCCTGCGACATCGAGAGCACGCCGGGATCCCAGCGCTCGCGGATCATCCCGCGCCAGCGGCCCTTCCAGGAAGCCGACTCCAGGATGTACTCGCGGCGATCCGGAACTTCCCCGCGGCGATCGTGGAGCGCCTCCGCGAGCGCCGCCAGTGCCGTGCGCGCGTCGGAGACCACGCCGACCTCGACGGGGTAGTTCTTGCCGATCTCGCGCGCATCGACGTCGATCTGCAGGATCCGCGTCGGAGGCACCGAGAACGACTCCCCGTGCTTGTACGAGCTCGCCGTCTGCTCCGCGAAGCGCGTCCCCACCGCGAGGATCACGTCCGCCTCGCGCGAGAAGTGGTTGCCGCAGATCGTCCCGTTCGCGCCCGTGTGCTCAGCCGCCAACGGGTGGTCCTCCGGGAACACCCCCTTGCCCATCATCGTCGCCAGCACCGGCGCCTGCAGCGCCTCCGCCACCTGCTGCAGCTCCGCGTGCGCGCCCGCCTGGATACAGCCGCCACCCGCAAGGATCACCGGCCGCGAAGCCTCGATCAAAGCCGTCGCGATCTGTTCGATCCCATCGGGATCGGGATGGGGATGGGGATGGGTGGGTCGGTGTGCCCCGGCATCGAGCATGTGCCCTTCGCCACTGAGCGCCTGGACGTCGATCGGCACGTCGATGTGAACCGGGCCGGGCCGCCCGCCGAGCGCGACGTTGAACGCACGGTGCAGCGCACGTGGGAGCTGGTCGACGCGGTGCACGCTGAAACCCCGCTTCACCACCGGCCGCAGCACGCTCGGGAAGTCCGCGTCGTGCTGGCGCTCGAGCTCCTGCAGCACGCCCATCCCGTCCATGTAGCTCTGCACCCCGCCCGTGATCGAGATCACCGCTTGGGAGTCCACGTACGCCGTCGCCAGCGCCATCGTCAGGTTCGCCGAGCCCGGCCCGATCGACGTCAGCGTCGCCAGCGGACGCCCGCAAGCGCGGAAGTACGCGTCCGCTATATGGCCCGCCGACTGCTCGTGGCGCGCCTGCAACACCGTGATCCGATCCGCGCGGTCCTTGAACGCGTCGAAGATCCCCATGTCGCCGTGACCCGGGATCCCGCACACGTACGGCACCTCCTGCTCGATCAGGTAGTCCGCGATCAGCTCGCCGCCCGTTCGCGGTCGTGCGCCATTGCTCTCAGTCACGACGTCCTCCTCTCGTTGCCCGAGCGCGTCCCGCCATCGGGACCGTCGGCGCCGACTTGCCCGCGCAGCAACTCCTCGGTGATCAGCAGATGGCGCTCCATCGCTTGCGCCGCGCGCGCCGCGCGCCCCTCGCGGGCCGCGTCGTAGATCGCCTCGTGCTCGGCCACGATCGCGCGCAGGTCGCGACTGCGGCCCACCGTCGAGAGGCCGCGCACGCGAGTCTGGTCGCGCAGCGACTCCACGATCGCGATCAGGCGCGCGTTGCCGAGCACCTCCAGCGGCACCATGTGAAACGCGCGATCGTGCTGCATGAACGTGCGCTCGTCGTCCACGTGCGCTCGCATCGCCGCCAGCTCGC
>DASXOX010000018.1:0-46193 GCA_036493975.1 Solirubrobacteraceae bacterium | reverse complement strand
GCGGTGCTCACTTTGGCCGGCGTCGTGCTCGTCGGTTCAGTCGACGTGCTCGGGCTGGTTTCTTCCTTAGGCGCTTCTTTGCTGGGCGTCGTCGCTTCTTTGGAGGGCGCCGTGCCGCTTTTCGGTTCGGTCGTCGTTTTTGGCGGCGGAGGCGTCTGGTTGTAGCCAGATGTGCCCGTGCTGGAGGTCTGCGCGAACGCCGAAGCGGGAACCGCGAGCGTCAGCACCACCGACAGCGCGAGCAGCGCGCGACGAGCCAAGCGCGAACCACGCGCGGCGCCGCGATGAATGTGGGTACCTGCTGCATCTGTCTGTGGCCTATTTGAGACCATGGGGTCGGTCGGAGTCATGCCCACCTCCGGTGGTGATCGCTGTTCGGTCGGGGGCCCACCGGGTTGGGACCCGCCTTTATGCTGGCAAGAGTCTATTGGCAATCGCGGATTGCTTCTCTCCCGTTCCACTCACGGCGAGCTTCTCCTGCCACACACCACCCGCTGCACGACCCCTATCAGCCCGCGATCTCCCGCTCGCCGATCGCAACGCGTCCCTGCAGCTCACCCTCGTGCAAGCGGGCGCGCAAGACCTTCTTGTCGAACTTGCCGACACTGGTCTTGGGGACCTCCTCGATGAAGGCAAACTCGTCAGGCAGCCACCATTTGGCGACCCGCGGACGCAGGTGCTCGATCAGCGCCTCGGCATCGGCCGAAGCGCCGTCGCGCAGCACGACACAGCACAGGGGGCGCTCGGCCCAGCGCTCGTCGGGCTTCGCGATCACGGCGGCCTCGATCACGTCCGGATGGGCCATCAGCTGGTTCTCGAGCTCGACCGAGGAGATCCACTCGCCGCCGGACTTGATGACGTCCTTGGAGCGATCGGTGATGCGCACAAAGGCGTGCTCGTCGATCGCGGCGATATCCCCGGTTCGCAGCCACTCGCCGTCGAACTTCTCATCGCCTGATGGGTCCTCGAAGTAGCGCTTGGCGATCCAAGGGCCGCGAACCTGTATCTCGCCCGTGGACTGTCCATCCCACGGAACCTCGCGCCCATCGCCATCGACGAGGCGCAGCTCGGTCCACGGCAGCGGCTTGCCTTGCAGGGCGCGTTCGTCCCAATAGCGCTCGTCGCGCCCGCGCTCCTCGGAGGGCTCGCAAAACGTGACTACGGGGCTCGTCTCGGTCATCCCCCAGCCTTGGTGAATTTTGACCCCGTGGCGCTCCTGGAAGTCCTTCATCAACTGGCGCGGCACCGCCGAGCCGCCGCAGACCGCCTTCGTGAGCGACGAGAGGTCGACATCGTGGGCATCGGCGTAGCGCAGAAGATCGGCGAAGATCGTCGGGACGCAGCCCGCGACGGTCGGGCGCTCGGCCTGAATCGCGCGCGCAAGCGGCTCGGCTTGCAGGAAACGATCGGGCATCAGCAGGTCGGCGCCGGAGAGCGCGGCGGCGTAGGGAATCCCCCAGGCGTTGACATGGAACATCGGGACGATCACCAGCGCGCGGTCGCGGCGGGAGAGCGCGAGGTTGTCAACGAACAGCGACGCGGTCGCGTGCAGGCAAACCGAGCGGTGCGAGTAGAGGACGCCCTTGGGGTTGCCGGTCGTGCCGCTCGTGTAGCACAGCGAAGCGGCCTGGCGCTCAGCGATCTCGGGGTACTCGTAGGGATCTGACCCCTCCCCGCTGGCTTCCTCGAGCAACTCCTCGTAGCGAAGCACGTTGGGCAACGAGCCCGGGTCGCCATCTCCCATCAATACGTAGTGCTCGACACATGGAAGCTCTGGCGCGAGCTTCTCCAACACGGGTACGAGTGAGTCGTCGACGAAGATCACACGATCGGAGGCGTGGTTGACGATGTAGACGATCTGCTCCGCGAAGAGACGAACGTTGAGCGTGTGCAGAACAGCTCCGAGGCACGGAACTGCCATATAGAGCTCGAAGTGGCGCTGGTTGTTCCACGCAAACGTCCCGACACGGTCGCCGGGCTCGATACCGAGGCGAGTGAGGACGCGGGCCAGGCGGTCTACGCGCTCTGAGATCTGCCCGAAGCTCGCCCTCACTGTGCCCCCGTCGGTGAGCGTCACAACCTGCGCATCTGGATGGCAGTCACGCATCCTTCGCCGGACGTGCGCCAGCGTCAACGGGAAATCGTCCTGCATCAGGCCTTCGAGCATCTGCGGTCTCCCTCCATCGCTCTTTTTAAGTGTGGCGGCGCCCGACGGGCCCCGCCATGGTAGACCCAGCCAGGCTCGCGTGGGCGTCGGCATGGGCGTCGCGATCAGCTGTTCGGACGTTCCGCGAGCAGCGCGATCAGCGGTCGCACCTCACTGCCGAGCGGCGTGGGCAGCGCATCCGGCGAGAACCAGCGCGCCTCCTGGAGCTCGACGGGATCCAGGCGCAGGCAGCTGGGATCGTCTAGCTCGGCATGAAGCGTCGTCACGAGAACCGCGATGCGCTCCAGGCGCATGTCCCACGTCGCCAGCTCGCGCCAGTGCAACCCCTCGACACCGAGCTCCTCGCACATCTCACGCGCGGCGGTCTGCAGAGGCGCCTCGCTGCGATGCATGCGCCCACCTGGGATGTACCAGGTGTCACGCTCGCCGTAGGTGTGACGCACCAGCAACACGCGCCCGCGGTGTGTGATCACACATTTTACGCCGCGACCGCGGCCCGGCGCCAGCAGGGAGCGCAGCTGTAGACCCCGCCACGCGACCCGGTAGAGGCGTCGCAATAGAACTACACGTAGCCGGGCGGCGCGGCTCAAGATAGCGGCACGCGCTGGCTCGCCGGCCGGCTCCCGGCTGCTCTGGCGAGCTCGCGATACAACTCACGCGTACGCCCTGCGATGTCGCTCCAATCGAAGCCCAAGACGTGCTCGGAGGCCTCGGCGACAAGGCGATCGCGCAGCTGCCCGTCGGTGAGCAGCCGCTCGATCATGACCCCGAGATGCGCGGCGTCGCCGCCGTTGAAGCGCAGCCCGACGCGCTCACCCGCAGGGACGACCTCACGCAGACCGCCGGTGTCAGCGACGATGCAGGGACAGCCGGAGGCCATCGCCTCCAGCGCGACGAAGCCAAAGGGCTCATAGATCGAAGGCACGACGCAGAGATCGGCGATCCGGTAGAGCGAGTGCAGGGCATCGTCTCCGATCCAACCCAGGAAGGATCCGTGTGCGTCGAGCCCCAGCTGTCGCGCCTGCGCCTTGAGCTCCTGCTCGTGAGTCCCGCTGCCGGCGACGAGGAAACGTACGCCGCCCACCCGCTCGATCACACCGGGCAGCGCGTCCAGCGCTAGCTGGAATCCCTTCTCGTAGACCAAACGCCCCACGAACAGCACGAGCTGCTCCTCGGGCGCAGCGAACTCTGCGCGCAGCGCCTCCAGATCACCCACCGGCTGTAGGTCGCGCGGATCGATCCCGTTGGGGATCACCGTGATCCGGGCCTCGTCGATGTCGAAGATGTCGGCGACATGACCGCGCATGTAGTGCGAGCAGGTGATTACAGCGTCGGCGCGGTGCACCATCCAGCGCTCGACGGCGTGGATGTGCGACTGCGGAGGCTCGGCGACCCAGCCCTGATGGCGTCCGTGCTCGGTCGCGTGCACCGTCGTCGCATAGGGCGCACCGATGCGCTCAGCGAGGGCCGCCGAGGCGTTCGCGACGAGCCAGTCGTGGCCGTGCACGAGTGTGTAGCGGCGCTCCTGCGCAAGCGCCTCGCCGGCTTCGAGCATGTCGCGGTTCATCTGCTCGACCCACCCGACAAAGCGCTCGAGCTCGCGCGGCCAGCCGGGCTCGGGCACCCGGTAGACGGTCACACCGCCGCGATCTTCACAAGCAAGCGCGTGCTCCCCCGCGGAACGCTCGGCGCTAGCGCGCGTCAGTACGTCGACGGCCACCCCTTGACGCACGAGCTCCTCGGCCAGCTTGCGCACGTGGCGCGCGAGCCCTCCCTCGATCACAGGCGGGTACTCCCACGAGAGGATCAACACACGGTCGCTTGAGTCCAGCACCACCAGCACCCTATACCTACCCGCCTCCCCTCAGCGCCTCAACTTTCGCCGCACCCGCCGCCGCCCGTCGTCCCAAAGCCGTTCGACGCCGCGATGCTGGCCGGCCGACCAGCAAGCAAGGCGGCCGGCACCCGGGCAGAAAGGGTTGACCCGGGTGCCGGCCTGGCCGGCGCTTTGTGGGAATCAGCGCCGGCAGTTGGTGGAGCACCCACCCGATGCAAAGGCGCTCGCCGTGCTCTGCGAGGTCGGCAAAGCCGACGCCGCCAAGCCCTTCTAAATGTTGAGCTCGTCGAAGCGTCTTGCAGCGGGAGTTGGCTTGACCTCATCGTTGATTCGAGCTACCAAGCCAACAACCTCCAGTCTATCCAAAGCGCACAGTGTCCACCGACGGTGTCCGATCTCATCCACGAGCTCTTGCACCGAGAGACCCTGCGGGCCGTCGGACGCGAGTAACAGAGCAAGCACCGCCCGTTCGACTCGCTCCCCCGCTCTCGCAGCGGATGAGCTCATTCGGTCTGAGTATGACAGACGCCGCAGCGCATTGTCTTCATGCTGCTAATTGTCTGTGGACGCACTGTCTGCGGACCGTAAAGCTCCAGCGATGCAAATGGTGGAACGATTCGCAGAAAATCTACGCCGTGCGCGACGCGCCAAGGGCCTTACCCAGGAAGACCTCGCCGACGCCTCCGACTTGCATCGCACACACATCTCGCTGCTCGAGAAGGCCAAGCGCGACCCGAAGCTGACGACAATCGCGAAGCTCGCGGACGGCTTGGACACGACACCCGACCGTCTGCTCAGCGGGATCGTCGAGCACCACGAGCAGGGCTGAGACGAGCGCGCGTCAGCGCGCAGGCGCGGCCTCGACAGCCGTCGCCTCGCGACGCTCACCCCAGCGATTAACGGTGCGCAGCAACTGGAAATAAGCAATCGCACCAGGGATCGTGGGCAGCCAGAACGAAATCAAGCGGTAGGCCAGAACGGCGAGCACCGACAGCGAGAGATCGACTCCGAACGCTGCGAAGACGCCGATCATGCCGCCCTCAACACCACCTAGCCCCCCGGGAAGCGGCAGCAGGTTGCCGAGGGTCCCGACGAAGTACGCCATCCAGATCACCGTGAACGGCGGCGCGGAGCCAAATGCGTGGAAGCATGCCCACAGAACGCAGATGTCAAAACCCCACCACGCCAAGGCTCCCAGCAGTCCGAGGTTGCGCGCTCGCACGAGATCGATCGCGGTGCGCACCCCGCTGGCCGCCAGCGCCGGCACAGTCGCGGCCCGCGCGAGCCAGTGGGCGAGCCGGCCCGAGCCCGCCGCCCAGCGCCCCAGGCGCCGCTCGATATCGCCGGGGAGTAGCGCCATGGCGCCGGCCAGGGCAAACAGCAGCGCCGCGATGGTCGCCGGCACGATCGTGATCGCGAACGAGCCGCCGCCAGGGAACAAGCCAATCCCGAGGCCGACCCCGTCGAGCAGCAGCGAGCCGGCGTAGATGACATACAGCAGCACCATGAACGCCACCATCCGACACGCGACCAGCCGCGCCTCCATCCCGGAGCGCCGTAGCGCCCACACGGTCAGCGCGATCCCGCCGGCCCCGGCAGCAGCGAACAGCCGCGTAGCGGCGAGACTGGCCATCGTGATCTGGTAGCTCTCGCGCCACCCGATCTGACCGGGCGCGCGCACGAAGACGGCACGGAACAGCGCGATATAGCCCCCGAAGGAGAGCAGCTCGAAGCACACGCCGATCGCCAGCCACCACTTGTCTCCACGCTCAATGCGGTGCACCGTGGTACCGAGTCCGGCGAGCTTGGGCAGCACGAAGTACAGAAAACCGACCGCCGAGAGCACAAAGACGCCAAACAGAAACGCCTGACGGCGCGTGACGCGCAAACGCGGCATCTCCTCCCGCGTGGTCGTCTCCTGGCCGCTTGCAGGTGGCGCGGCGGGCACAGGCGGTGTGAGGGACCCGCCGCGCACCCCGCTGCTGCCGCTTTGCGTCTCGCTCACGTGCACTTTGTCTTGTCTCACCCCGCCTCGTGCGCCTTGGCCTCCAGCACCGCCACCGCGCGAGCGACCCGCGAGAGCGCCGGTGCGGCGCGCGGAGCCAGGCGATGCACGGCTGCCGTCAACGCAGCTCCCGCGATCAGATCAACTACGTAGTGCTCACCGAGATACACCAGCGCGAGCCCGAGCGTCGACGCGTAAGCCCAACCCAGCGCCCCCGCGACCGGCCCGGTCTCGGCGAGCAGCTGAGCGGCCATCACGGATGTAGCGAAGTGCAGCGACGGCATCGCAGCCAAAGGATTGCCTCCGAGCACACTGTAGAGCGGCCCCCAGCTGTCCTCCCAGAAGTCCTCTCCGTACTCGACCATCATGCGCCTCACGCCGAGCATTCGGCGCGGCGCCGGCGCTTCGTCGGGAGCCTCGTGAGCACCGCGTTCGGGAGCCGCCGCAGCGAACCACGGCGGGGCGGTGGGCAGGACCCAATAGATCATCGCGCCGACGTCGAACACGGCATACGTAAGCGCGGCGGCACGATCGAAGCGCCCGCGGTGACGCAGCATGATGTAGAGGAGCGCCCCGTGCGGGACCATGAACCACGACCAGTGCGCCCAGACGAGCACCCGGTCAAACACGCGCCAGCGCGGCCCGTCGGGCCCAACGCGGGCGAGCGCACGCTGCAGGCGCACGGTCGGCAGCTCGCCCAAACCGAGCACGCGGTCGACCGCGATGGGATAGTCGATCCGCACCTTCAAAGCCTGCTGCTCGGGGTCGTCGTGCGGGGACTTGTAGGCCGCGACGTACGCCCACATCTGCAGGCAACAGGTCGCGACGTCGCGCGTACGCGAGCGGGGGACCGCGACGCAGAGACCGACCGGGGCGGCAAACGCGACCGTCTGCATCAACAGCGGCGGCGCCTTCACGCGCTTGCGTACAACAGGGGCGAGGACACCTGCGATGACGACACCCCAGGCGGTTGCACGCATAGCCCTCGACCGCCGCACTGAGCGCGCAGTATATGCCCGTACCGCGTCGGCGATCGTGCGCTTGCGTCCTATGCGCGTCAGGTGGCCGCCGTCGCGGACCCCGCCCCGCGCGCGCTCGCGTGCGCGCGTACACTCGCGGCGGCCTCGACGAGCGACCCAACGAAAGGGCTGCGCTCGTCGACCTCGGGATGCCACTGGACGCCAAGCACGAAACGCGCGCGCCCCTCATCCCCACCCCACTCAACCGCCTCCGGCAGGTCGTCGAGCGTTGATGTGGCGCTGATCCGCAGGCCATCGCCGAGGCGATCGACGCCCTGATGGTGATGGGACTTCGTGGCGTGCCTACTCTCCCCCGCGACACGCTCGGCAAGCGAGCCCGCGGCGAGCACCACGTCGTGGTCGGCGCCGTCGAAGGAGCCGACCACGCGACGATGCTCGTGGTGGCCGAAGCGCTCAGGGAGGTGTTGTAGGAGCGTCCCGCCACAGGCGACGTTGATCAGTTGCATGCCGCGACAGATGCCGAGCACCGGCAGCTCGCGCTCGATCGCGGCGCGGGTGAGCGCGATCTCGAAGGCGTCGCGCTCGGGCACGGTGTCGACGGTCTCGGGGTGCCGGGCGGCGCTGTAGGAAGCGGGGTCGATGTCGGCGCCTCCCGCCAACAGCAGCCCGTCGAGGAGGTCGAGCGCTTCAGCGGGCCGCTTCACCAGCGCGAGATCCGGGGGTAGGAGCAGCGCGAGCCCGCCGGCGTCCTGGACCGCGTCGACGTAGCTGCGCGGAGTCAGGAGCGCCTCCTGGTCCCATACGCTCCAGCGAGCGCTCTCCAGGGCTGCGCAGATGCCGATTACTGGCCTGTCCATCGAACACACCATAGGATCCCGGAGCGATGACCGAGAACAAGAGCGCAGACGAGCAGCCCACAGAGGACTCCCAGGAGCCCTCGGCGGTCGCGCTGCGGATCAGCCCAGCGGGCGTGGCGTGGATCGAGCTGAACCGGCCCGAGGCGCTCAACGCGTGGAACCAGCAGCTCGGTCGCGATTTGCTGGGCGCGCTACGGGAGGCGACCGAGGCGGAGGCAGTGCGCGCCGTCGTGATCACCGGGGCGGGGCGCGCGTTCTCCTCGGGCGCGGATCTGAAGGACTTCAGCGGCGGCGAGCTCACACCGGACGGCCGACCGGACGTCTACAAAACACTCACCGAGCGCTACCACCCGATCATGCACGCGATTCGCGAGCTCCCCAAGCCTGTGGTGGCGGCGGTCAACGGGCCAGCGGTGGGGATCGGCGCGTCCCTGGCGCTCTGTTGCGACCTGATCGTGGCGGCGCAAAGCGCGTACTTCCTGCTGGCGTTCGTGAACATCGGCCTGGTACCCGACGGGGGCTCCTCGCTGTTCGTGCCGACCCGCGTGGGCATGGCGCGGGCCAGCGAGATGGCGCTGCTGGGCGAGCGCGTCGGCTCCGAGCAGGCACTGCAATGGGGGCTCGTCAATCGCGTGGTCGCCGACGAGCGCCTGCACGAGGAGGTCTCGGAGCTCGCGGACCGCCTCGCGAGCGGACCGACTCGCGCGTACGCGGGCTCCAAGCGCCAGCTCAACGCGTGGCTGTATCCGCGGATGGCCGAGCAGCTGGAGTTGGAGGCACGAATCCAGCGTGAGATGGCCGGCTCCGACGACTTCCTGGAGGGCGCGACGGCGTTCCTGCAGAAGCGGCCGCCGAACTTTCGTGGGCGTTGAAGCGCGTTCCGCCCGAGCCTGAATAGAATCCCGCCCGCCTTGAGCCACCTGCTCCCCACGACGCTCGCGTTCTTCACGCCCCAATCCGGAGCCTCGCCGAACGCGAACGAAATCAACGACCTTTACAAGATCGTGCTCTACGTGGGGCTCGTGATCTTCGTGGGGGTCGAGGGGGCGCTCGCGTACGCGCTCTACCGCTTCCGCGCACGCAAGGGGGCGGTGGCGGCGCAGATCCACGGCAACACGCGCCTGGAGATCGGCTGGACCGCTGCGGCGGCGGTCGTGGTGACCGCGCTGGCGATCCTGACGGTCGTCAAGCTGAGCTCGATCCAGAGCCCGCCGAACTCGGGGCCGACGGGCGACACGCTGGTGGGCGAAGGCAACGGCGAGCTGTACGCGACCGCCGACCGCCACCTGCCGCCGAACGGGAAAGCGCTCAAGATCAAGGTGGTCGCGCGCCAGTACATCTGGCAGTACGTCTACCCGGGGGCGACCAAAGCCGACGAACTGGGCGCACCGTACTCCTACGAGGAAATGGTCGTGCCGACGGAAACGACGGTGTCGCTGGACATCGTCTCCGAGGACGTGGTGCACTCGTGGTGGATCCCGGCGCTCGGCGGCAAGTTCCAGGCGGTTCCTGGCTACCACAACTACACGTGGTTCAAGATCTCAAAACCTGGGCTCTACCGCGGCCAGTGCGCGAACATCTGCGGGCGCGGGCACGCGCGCATGATCGCGACGGTCAGGGCGGTGTCGCCGACGGAATTCGATGCGTGGCTGGCGGAACGCAAGCGCTTGATCGAAGAAGCCAACACCGACGCGGCCCACGAACGCGAAGCCTTGAACAAGCAGACCGGCCCCGGACAGGTCGAGAACCCTTAGGAGATCGGACACGCGATGGCCACCTACGCAGCCCCGGTACCCCAGGTCGCAGCTCACAGCGTGGAGCGCGAGCAGCGCGGCTTCATGAGCTGGCTGACGACGACCGACCACAAGCGGATCGGGATCATGTACATGGTCCTGACGTTCGTGTTCTTCCTGCTTGGCGGGACCGAGGCGCTGATGATCCGCCTGCAGCTGGGTGCGCCGGAGAACACGCTGGTGAGCCCGCAGGTCTACAACCAGCTTTTCACGATGCACGGAACGACGATGATCTTCCTGTTCGTCGTGCCGATGATGGCGGGCCTGGGCAACTACTTCCTGCCGCTGATGATCGGGGCACGCGACATGGCCTACCCACGGCTAAACGCGCTCTCGTTCTGGCTGCTGCTGACAGGCGGCGCGGTCTTCTACGCGTCGATCTTCTGGAACCCCCCGGAAGCGGGCTGGACGAGCTATGTGCCGCTGGCGAACGCGTTCTTCTCGCCGGGCGGCGGCGAGGACGCGTGGATCTACCTGATCCACCTGACGGGCCTCTCCTCGATCCTGGGGGCGATCAACTTCTACGCGACGACCGCGAACATGCGGGCGCCAGGGATGAGCTGGGGACGCCTGCCGCTGTTCATCTGGGCGCTGTTGACGTACTCGGTGCTGATCATCGTGGCGATGCCGGTGATCGCGGCGGCGGTGACACTGCTGCTGACCGATCGGCACTTCGGAACGCACTTCTTCGACCCGGCGCAGAACGGCTCGGCGTTGCTGTGGCAGAACATGTTCTGGTTCTTCGGGCACCCAGAGGTTTACATCATGGTGCTGCCGGGTTTCGGGATCGTGTCGGAGATCCTGCCGGTGTTCGCGCGCAAGCCGATCTTCGGCTACAAGGCGATCGCGGCCTCGACGGTGTCGATCGGGTTCCTGGGCTTCCTGGTGTGGGTGCACCACATGTTCACGACCCCGCTGCCGATCATCGTGCTGATCTTCGCGATGCTGGCGTCGTTCTTCATCGCTGTGCCGACGGGCGTGAAGATCTTCAACTGGATCGCGACGCTGTGGCGCGGGACGATCGAATTCAAGACCCCGCTGCTGTTCTGCGTGGGCTTTCTCTCGCTGTTCACGATCGGCGGGATCTCAGGCGTGATGCTCGCGGTGATCCCGGTGGACTGGCAGCTCAACGAAACGTACTTCGTGATCGCCCACATCCATTTCGTGCTGATGGGCGGCGCGGTGTTCACGATCTTCGCGGGGATCTACTACTGGTTCCCGAAGATCACCGGGCGAATGCTCAATGAGAGCCTCGGCAAGCTGAGCTTCTGGCTGATGTTCGTGGGCTTCCTGGCGACGTTCTTGATCCAGCACGTGATCGGTCTCGACGGGATGCCGCGGCGCGTGTATGAGTACGAAAGCGTGGGCCATCTGACGCTCTACAACCAGATCTCGACGGTCGGCTCGTTCATCCTCGCGCTGGGTGTGCTGGCAACGGTCATCAACGTGATGCGCAGCCTGAAGGTCGGCGCGATCGCGGGCCCGGACCCGTGGAAGGCGAACACGCTGGAGTGGTTCACCCCCTCCCCGCCGCCGGTTAACAACTTCGACACGATCCCGCGAATCCGCTCGGTCGAACCGATGAAGGACATCCGCCGCGAGGTCGAGCAGCGGGCGAGCGGCGTGCCAGCGCCGGGGCGGGCGACGGTGCCGGCGGGCGCTACGCAGGTCGGGGTTTAGCGCGAGCGCGGGGCCCTCCGGGTGAGCCGCGTGGTTGATCTGGGTATTGATTTAGGAGATCGTCCGCGCGGGTCGGCTCGGAGACCGGGGATCCTTGGCGCGAGGCATCCTTGCCTCGCGTCTGCGGCTGGCGCACGGGAACGACGCGCCTATGCCAGGCCTGCAGGGTTCGATGCGGATACTGCGGGCTGGCGTCGGGATCAGCCGACGCGGTGCTCATCCCTGCGATCAGGCGCGGCGCGTTTCGCCTGCAGTTGCGGAAGCGGCCGCCGCTCCCTCCGCGCTGTCAGGGTCGGCCTCGCTTATCATCTCGATCGCTCGGCGGGCGCCCTGAGAAAGCAGCATTGCACTCTCGGCAAGTTCGCGGGTGGCCTCGGGAGTTGCATCCACAAGTCGATCCCCGCAGACGATCTGCGCCACATCGTGCGCCCTATGCAGGCCGTCGTCCACGCACTGAGGGTAGCTCATGTCGCGGGCCTTCTCGCGTGTTCGATGCGCCCTGCGAGGAGTTGCGCAAACGGCTCGATGTCTCCGTCGGGCGAGCAGAGGGCAGGTGCGACAGCCTCGTCGTGGTCGGTCATGTCACGCGGCCGAGCAAATTCGACGGCCGGTAGTCCCAACGACCACAGTGCGGCCGAGAGCGCAACAAAGCCCGCACGGTGATTCCCGTCAGCGAAGGGATGCACACGCAGAATGCCGGCATACAGCGCGCCAGTCACGCGGGTCCGCCCCAGAACGCTGGCGTTGTGCTTGGCGAGTCGCTCAACGCTGCCGTTGAACGAGATACAGATCTCTGTGAGGTCTCGGCGCACCACGTCGGGTGAACTGCCCTCGACCTGACACATACCGCCATCCGCGGTCACAACTCCCAAGTACGCGCGCGCTCTTGGCGGAAGCGCCCACCCTCGTAGGGAAAATGACGGGCGAAGATCGCCCCATGCCACCAGCGCACTCGCTCAGGGCTCATCTCCAGCCGACCCCGCCAGAAGGCTCGCTGCGCATCCACGAGGACTCGTGCCAATTCGTCACCGAGGGCACGCCAAGTGTCCTCCGGAGACAGGCGGGCCGACCTGTAGAAGCGAGAGCCCTCGTTGTCGCGATAGTGCGGATGCCTGTATGCGTCCACCTGTCTGAGGATGCCAAGCTATGCGGACACCTGAGAGCTGGCGGTCCAGCGCGCAATCACTCCTGCGAGCTGCCGAGCCGTGGGTTCCAGATGACCTCCCACAGATGTCCGTCGGGATCGCGAAAGTAGCCGGAGTAGATCCCCCACGGACGGTCGTGGGGTTGATCGGTGAGCGTCGCTCCGGCGGCTTGAGCTTGGGCGAGCAGGGCGTCGACGTCGGCCTTGCTCGCGACTGCATGACCAAGGCTGAACTCGCCGGTCTTCGGCGAACCGAGCGGGACGTTGGCGTCCTTCGCCAGCTCGGTGCGGGGGTAGAGCGACAGGAGCATGCCATCCCGGAGCTCGAACAGAGCGATAGCCCCGGCCGGGTCCATATCGTCGCCGACGAACTCGGTGCCGATGACTCCGCGCGACTCCAGTCCAAGGCCATCTCGGTAGAAGACAAGCGCTCGCTCCAAGTCGGCGACGGCGAGCGTAATTACGTGGATGCGAGCTTCCATCTTCCTCCGCCTTTCTTGTGCCACGACCGTTGCGCGCCCAACCGCTGGGCGCCTGGTAGTAGTCGACGCGATAGACCATAGGACCTACGCAGCACAGTCGAGGAGTGATCCCTCCGGCACCGGCGACCACTAGACTCCCCGCCGATGGACGGGTCACCGGGATCGCTCTCAGCCTCCCCTGCGCTGCAGCAAGCCCGCGTAGGCCTCGCGCCGCGCACGCGCCAGCTGCTCGCGGACTACCTGGAGCTGACGAAGCCCAAGGTCCAGTCGCTGCTGCTGTTGACGACGATCACCACGATGTACGTCGCCGGCGACCCATCGATCGCCCTCGTCGCCCTGACGTGCCTCGGAGGCTATCTGTCCGCTGGCGGCGCCGGCGCGGTCAACCACTGGTTCGACCGCGACATCGACGCGCGCATGACGCGCACCGCCACGCGGCCAATCCCCGCCGGCCGCGTCGCCCCGCGCGCCGCGCTCGCATTTGGCTGCACGCTCGCGGCGCTCTCCTACCTGGAGCTCTCGCTGACCGTCAACGTTCTCGCTGCGAGCCTCTCCTTCGCGGGCTTCCTGGGCTACGTCTTCGTCTACACCGTCTGGCTGAAGCGCCGCACCCCCCAGAACATCGTGATCGGCGGCGCCGCCGGCGCGGTGCCCCCGCTTGTGGGATGGGCCGCCGTGCGCGGCTCGGTCGGCGGGACTGCGGTGCTGCTGTTCTTCATCGTCTTCTTCTGGACTCCCCCCCACTTCTGGGCGCTCTCGCTACTGATGAAGGGCGAGTACGAGAAGGTCGGGGTGCCGATGCTGCCAGTCGTGCGCGGCGAGGCCGAGACGCGGCGGCAGATCCTGCTGTACACGTTCCTGCTCTACGCCGTAACCCAGCTGCCGTTCTGCGCGGGCGGCTTCGGCGTGATCTACCTCGCTGCCTCGCTCGCGCTCGGGTTCGGCTTCATCGCGGGCGCCATGCGCCTGTACCGCAGCGCGGACGCTCCACCGGCCGTCGCGCGCCGCAACGCCCTGCGCCTGTACCTGTTCTCGCTCGCGTATCTAGCGCTGCTGTTCTGCGCGATGGTCGCCGACGCGCACCTGTAAACTGCCGCGCGAGGAACGCTCCGCCATGATGACCCGCCGACTCGCCCGCAAGAACATCCGTACCGGCTTGATCGTCGGGGGTCTTTGCATGTTCATCTTCGCGCTCAGCTTCGTCGTGGCCGCGCTCTACGTCTCATGAGCCCGCTCGATCCCGAGGTCCCGCCGGTCGGCGAGGAGATCCATCTCCCCGGACCGAGCATCCTGCCGCTGTTGACCGCCGTCGGCATCACTCTGGCGCTGGTCGGGATCACCACGTTCATCGAGCTCACGATCGTCGGGGGGATCCTCACGATCGTCTGCATCTGGCGCTGGGTCGGCGAGACCCGCCGCGACATCGACGAGCTCCCGCTCGACCCTCACTGAGACAGCACCCGCTGCAGCGCGGACGTGCGGACGTGCGCGGCCGCCGGGGCCAATTTCGAGCGAGACCGAGGCGCGGCGGAGCGCCGCGCGCGGTCCCTCCCCGCGCGCGGCCCATTAGGCGGTGGCGCACCGTTCCCCGGCGGAGCGCTAACGCCCCTCTCTCACCCCACCGCGGCGCTTGCCGGCACGGGACAGATCGCCCCATCGGCGGTCCAGCAGCGCACGATGTCGCGAACGGAGAGGATCCCCACCGTCTCCCCTCCTTCGACGACGATCAAATGGCGGAAGCCTCCCTGGACCATCGCCGCCGCGGCCTCCTCCAGAGACCAGTCGGGTGCGGCGTAAACGACGTCCCGGGTTAGGTGCTGAGCGACGCGCTCGCTGTCCGGATCCTGGCCGGCGCCGACCGAGGCGAGGATGTCGCGCTCGGTCAAGATGCCAACCCCGGGTGCATCCGGGTCGATCACGACGGCCGCACCGACCTGCCGCTCGGACATCAGCCGTGCGGCGTCGCGCAACGTATGCCCCGGCCCAACAGCGAGGATCGTGGGGCTCATACCTTCGTGAACCTGCATCGTCAGCTCCTTTCTCGCTCCGCCAGCGGGCCAAAAGGGCCCGAAAGGCTTGCAACGATTGCCTCAATCTAGAGTGCGAAGGGCGATCCGTCAAGGGCACGGTCGAAGACACGCTCGCTCCATCTTGCCCTTCGTCGGGCGAAGGCAATAGGATCCCGCTCGGGATGATGGACGGCTTCGCTTCAGGTCTACTTCGTGCACTCCGCACAGCGCCGACCCGGCTCAGCGCAGGGGGCTTTGTCGGTGCCTAAACGGCCGCTGATCATCACGATCTCCGCCGGCGTGGTCGCAATCGCGATCGGCATCGTCCTCAGCTACGTGATCCACTGGTTCCCGGTCGCGGCCTCAACTCAGGCCAAAAACACCGACGACTTCTACCACGTGCTCGTGATCGCGTCGATCCCGATCTTCGTGCTCGTGGTCGCGGTGATCCTGTACTCGGTCTGGCAGTTCCGCATGCGCCAGGGCGAGGAGCTCAAGGACGGCCCGCCGATCCACGGAAACACGCGTCTGGAGGTCATTTGGACCGCGATTCCCTCGGCGCTCGTGATCGCGCTTGTCTCCTACTCATTCGTCGTGCTCCATGAAAACGAGGAAAAACCAGCCGGCCGAGAGATCCACGTCGCCGTGACCGGGCAGCAGTTCTACTGGGACTACAAGTACCCCACGCCCGTCACCGGCGGCGCTCCGCTGCGAAGCTACGACCTCTACCTGCCCAAGGGCGAGTCGGTCGTCTTCGACATGCACTCCAAGGACGTCATCCACGCCTTCTGGATTCCCGCGTTCCGCCTGCAGGAGGACGTCGTGCCCGGCATCACGACCCACTACCGCGTGACACCGGACCGTCTGGGCACGTACCCGATCGTCTGCAACCTGCTCTGCGGGGTCGGACACTCGCTGATGCGCTCTACCGTGCACGTCGTGACGCCCGCGCAATTCGAAGCGTGGATCCAGAGCCAGTCAAAGGTCCCCAGCGCGGTGGCCACGGGGTAGAGTGAAGATCCGCGCATGAGATCCGAAGGAATCAGCTGATGGCGGCCAGGCTCCGCGCACCGGGCTTCTACCGAGCCACCATGGCGGCCGTGCTCGGTGTCGCGTTCTCCGCTGCGATCACGTGGATCGTGCGTGTCTCCACGGGACACGCGACGTTCACGCACTACCTCAGCGGCGACGCGATCACGACGGTCTCGCTGATCGCGTGCCCGCTGTTCTTCCTCGTCGGTCTCGGCGCGTTCGACTACTGGTTCTACTGGGCCGCCGGGCGCCCGACGCGCGCCGAGGACCACTCCAGCCACGGCGCGCGCAGCTGGAAGGACTACTTCCGCGTCAACACCGACCACAAGGTGATCGGCGTGCAGTACGTGGTGACCTCCTTCTTCTTCCTGCTCGTCGGAGGCCTGATCGCGATGCTGATGCGCGCCGAGCTCGCACAGCCGGGCGCAAAGTTCGTGGACGCCAACACCTTCAACGGCCTTTTCTCAGTCCACGCGTCGATCCTGATCTTCTTCTTCATCATCCCCGTCTTCGCGGGTCTCGCGAACTTCGTACTCCCGCTGATGATCGGGGCGCCCGACATGGCGTTCCCGCGCCTGAACGCGCTGTCCTTCTGGATGCTGCCGCTCGGCGGGATCATCATGCTGCTGAGCTTCCTCGCCCCCGGCGGCGCGTTCGCCGATGGCTGGACGGCGTACACGCCGCTCTCCACCACGGCGCCGATCGGCCAAAACTTCTTCTCGATCGGAGTCCAGTTCGCGGGCGCCTCCTCGGTCGCCACCGCCCTCAATTTCCTTGTGACGATCATCACGATGCGCGCGCCGGGGATGAGCTTCTTCCGGATGCCGCTGTTTGTGTGGGCGAACTTCTCGACGTCGCTGCTCGTCGTGATCGCGACGCCGTTCATTGCGGCCTCGCAGTTCTTCGTCCTGCTCGAGCGCGCCCTGGGCTTCAACTTCTTCGACTCCGACAAGGGCGGCAACGTGCTGATGTACCAGCACATCTTCTGGTTCTACTCGCACCCCGCCGTCTACATCATGATCCTGCCCGGCTTCGGGATCATCAGCGAGATCATCGCCGTCAAGGCGCGCAAGCCGATCTTCGGCTATCGCATGATGGCGTTCTCGCTGCTCGCGATCGTGCTGCTCGGCTTCACGGTCTGGGCGCACCACATGTTCACGTCGGGTATGCCCGCATGGGTGCGCATCCCGATGGCGATCACGACCGTGATCATTGCGGTCCCGACCGGAATCAAGGTCTTCTCCTGGCTTGCCACGCTGTGGCGCGGCGTGCTGCATCTCGACACGCCGATGCTGTTCGCGCTCGGCTTCATCACGACGTTCACGCTCGGCGGGATCAGCGGGATCATGCTCGCGATGATCCCCTTCGACATCCACGTCACCGCGACGTACTTCATCGTCGCGCACATCCACTACGTGCTGTTCGGGGGCTCGCTGATGACGATCTTCGCGGGCGTCTACTACTGGTTCCCGAAGATGACCGGGCGGATGTACGACGAGCGCCTCGGTCGCCTGCATTTCTGGACGACGTTCGTGTTCTTCAACCTGACGTTCGCCCCGATGCACGTCCTTGGCCTGCAGGGGATGCCGCGTCGTGTCGCGACCTACGCGTCGCAGTTCGCCGACCTCAACCTGTTCATTTCGATCGCGAGCTGGCTGCTCGGCCTGAGCACGCTGGTGTTCGTCTACAACATCGTCACCAGCTGGCGCGGCGGCCCGCGCGCGGTCGCGAACCCGTGGCGGGCGATGACGCTCGAGTGGCAGGTCTCCTCGCCCCCGCCGATCTTCAATTTCGACCGCGTCCCGACCGTCGTCGGCGGTCCCTACGAGTACGGGGTTCCGGGCGCGGTGCACGGCATCTTCGCGCCCGCGCCACAGCCGGCCGAAGTGCGAACCGGAGCGGCCGGCAATGTGCCGGTCCCAAGCGGAGGCGAATGACAACGTGAGAGAGATTCTGGTCATCGCCAACCGCACGCTCGGCGGGCGCAGCCTCCTGGAGCGCGTACGCGAGCTCGCAGGCGAGCAGGAGACGAGCTTCCGCCTCGTCGTGCCCCAGACCAAGCCGTCCTCGGGCCTTGTGATCTACGACGAAGCTGTGCGCGACTCCGCGCAGGTGCGCATCGACCTCGCCGTCTCGCTGCTAGCCGACGAGGGCATCACGGCGAGTGGGACCGTTGGCGACCAAGACCCCTTCCTGGCGACGATGGACGCGATCGCCGAGCAGCGACCGAGTCAGGTGATCGTCTCGACGCACCCCGTCACGCACTCGGGCTGGCTGCGGCGCGACCTGATCGAGCGCATCGAAAACGCATCGGGCCTGCCCGTTGAGCACATCGTCACCGACATCGAGCACGAGGGCCTACCCTTCAAGGTGACGCTTGTAGTCGCCAACCGCACGTCCGGCGGCGAGGAGCTGATCGAGCGCCTGCGCGAGAAGGCCGCGCACGGCGAGCGCCACCTGTTCATCGCAGTCCTGCCCCAGCAGGGACGGCACGGGGCGGCCGCGCTGGAGGCGCGCGCGCGCCTTGCGCGCATGCTCGAGCGCGTGCGCGAGGAGGGACTGCTCGCGTCGGGCATGATCGGTGACCCCGATCCCTACGCGGCGACGATGAACGCGCTGGAGCTCTTCATGGTCGACGACGTCGTGATCTCGACGCTCCCGGACGAGCGCTCGGGCTGGCTGCGCGCGAACTTGATCGAGCGGATCCGTAGCGCGACCTCCGTCCCGGTCGAGCACATCGTGGTCGACGTCCAGGAGCACGCACCCCCGACGCCCGCGGCCGCGGGAAGCTAGAGCGAGGGAGAACGGATGGAGGCCGCAAGCATCGCCCACCCCGTCGCGCACGGCGACCACGGCCACGAGGGCGAGCATCACGGTCCACCCGCGGCGCACCGCAGCTCGCGCGTGGACCCGCAGATGCTCGGGATGCTGCTTTTCATCATCTCCGAGGTGATGATCTTCGGCGCGTTCTTCACCGCGTATTTCTTCATCCGCGTCGCCCAAGGCGACCCGTGGCCCGCTACCGGCACCAAGCTGCCTGTCGCCGTCGCAGGCGTCAACACATTGATCCTGGTCTCCTCCTCGTTCACGTTGCACTGGGCGGAGAGCGCGATCAAGAAGGGCAACCGCTTCGGCCTGAAGGCCGGCATGCTCACGACATTCCTGCTCGGCTGCACGTTCCTGTTCATCCAGATCAACGAGTACGCCAACATTGGTTTCGCCCCCCAGGATGCCGCACAGCAGACGATCTTCTACTCGCTCACCGGCCTCCACGGCGCGCACGTCACAATCGGCTTGATCCTCCTGCTGATCGTCACCATCAGGGCCTTCCGCGGGCACTTCTCCCCCGAGGAGCATCGCGGCGTCGAGGTGCCCGGCATCTACTGGCACTTCGTCGACATCATGTGGATCGTCGTGTACACGACGGTCTACGTGATCTGAGGCTCAGCTTGCCCATCAGACAGGTCGCAGCTCCAACCGGCGGCTCGACGTGCTGAACCCACTTCGCTCCGAGGGCGAGGCCTTTCGCCTACTGATCTACGTGATCGCGTTCTTCGTCGTCGTGATCGCGCTCGTACTGATCGGTCGCGCGCTCTTCTAGCCGCCCCTAACCGCCGAGAGCTTCTACGGCGCGCATCCAACGGCACCCTCCACCGCCGCGAGAGCTACTTGACGGTCAGCGTGCCCACCATCCCCGCGGCGCGGTGCCCGGGGGCCTGGCAGAAGTACGTATAAGTACCGGGTTTGAGCGTGACCGAGAAGGTGTCCGTGCCCTTGGGCACGAGCGGACTGGCGCCGATGACCGCCCCGTTCGTGCCGGGCTGGATCGCAACGTTGTGCACGACGCCCGACGTGTTCTTCATCACGATCGTGACCGCTCCGGCTTTCGCGGTGGCCTTCGCGGCGGTATAGGCGAGCTGGCCGCCGGGGGCGGCTTCCAATTCGAGCTTGCCGGCCTTCTCTTCGGCGGGCTTGCCGGCTCCGGCGGGCGCTACGGCGCTCGCGAGCAGGCCGGTGTCCTTGCCGGGACGGTCAGCGGCGGCTTCGACGTAGGCGGCGATGTCGTTGAGCGACGTGCCGCTGGCGAGACCCTTGGGCATCGAGCCCACGGGGTTGGGATATTCGACCTGACCCTGCACGACGCTGCGGATCGAGGTGCGCCCGAGGCCGTCCTTGAGGCTGTTCGCGAAGGCGACGTCGAGGTTCGGGCCGACGGTGCCCTTCGTTTCGGCGCGCGCGAGCACGTGGCAGGCGCCGCACTTGGCGACGAACTGTTGCTTGCCGACGATCAGGTTGGCGTTGTTCTCCCCGTGCTTGACCGACCCGCAGCCGCTGGCGGCGAGCAGCGCGATGCCGCTCGCACCAACCATTAGACCCAGGTTGCGCACGCTCCCCACGGCGGGCACTCTATCCGACCGCGCGGGCGGAGTGATCTATGCCTGGCAGCTCCTCCAGGCGGCCCTGCGCGGCGGCAATGACGCCGCGCGCGACACCCTCCCAGGACCAGCGCTCGCGCACCGTCGCGACGAGGCCCGCGCGCGCTTGCTCGCGCACGTCGGGGTCGATCAAGAGCCAGCCCGTAACGCACTCCGCGAGCGCCACGACAGCACGGTCATCGACGGCGAACGAGAGCCGGCGGGCGGCCTCTGAGGGCACAGCACGGGCGAGCGCATAGCTGACCTCCGCGAGCCCGGAGTGCGCGGCGCTCACGGGCAGCGCGCCACACGCGGCACCCTCCGCGGCGACCATCCCGAACGCCTCGGGGAACGTGCTGGGGACGACGAGCGCCTCGCATGCAGGCAGCAGGTCCGCGAGCTCCTCGTGGTCGAGGCGCCCGGTAAAGATCGCGCGTTCGGGCAAGGCTCGCGCGGCCTGCAGATAGCGCGCTCGACGCTCGCCGTCCAATCCCGTCAGGAAGGCGAGCAGATGGTGCAGTGGCTTGGGCTCCGCTGACGCGGGGCTCCTGTCGGTTGCTCCCTCTACGGCACCCTCGTCAGCCGCCTCCAGCGTGCGCCCGGCGCGAGCGATCTCGTTGGCCTCCTCCAGATCTCCCGCGGCAAGGGCCTGCGCCAACTGCTCCAGAGCGTCGCGATAGGCGCCAAAGCCGATCACCAGCAAGGTCGCGGCGGGCACGCGCTCGAGGACCAGTGGCCAGGCGGCCAGCAGTAGGTCAACGCCCTTGCTGACGATCAGCTTGCCCACGAATACCACCGGACGCACCGGCCCGGACGCGGCGAGCGCCGCGAGCCGATCCAAAGCCTGAGCAGCAGCAAGCTCATCACGCGAGAACGCGCTCTCGGCGGCGACCGGTGACGAAGCGGCAGACCCATGCAGACGAGCCGCGACCGTCCGAGCTGCGCGAGCGGGCGCATCCGCGAGCTCCTCCGCCGGTAGCGGCCTGAAGCGATGGACATCTACCCCCGGAGGACCCAGACGCGTGCGCTGCGGGAGCTGCGGATCCTCGAGCGTCGCCCAAAGACTGCGGGCGGTGTGGGCGGAGCCGACCAACACCGTGCGAGCGCCGGCCAGCCCCTCGCGGGCGAATGCAAGGAAGCGCTCGGGGTCGGCCTTGACGGTGTACTCAAGCGCGCTGCCGTGAACCTTCACCGCGTACGGGACGCTCTTCAGAGCGCGCGCGAGGATCACCGGCCCCATCACGAGGTGGTTGGCGAGCGCCACATCGGGTTTCGTGCGCTCCGCGACCTCGCAGACCGCCGCGATGTTCGCATCTAGATAGCGCTCGATCTCAGCCGCACTGCAGCGCGCAAATGTCCGCGCCTCGATCGCCTCGTAGCGGTCGGCGACGTAGACCGGCAGCAGATCGCCGATGTCCGGCCGGTACACCGTGCACCGCCCACCGGAAGGCGCTTCGTCGGACCGCAGCGCGCGAATCCGCAACTCTCCCCCATCCCAGTCGCCCGCGGCATCGACAAAGGGCTGGCGCTCTGGATGGCGATCCTGGCAGAGTAGGTGCACCTCGTGGCCAAGCCCCACTAGCGCGGCCGCGAGACGCGCGTTATAGACGTTGGATCCGGTGCCCTCAAGCAGATAGCCGTGGAAGATCAGGATGCGCATCCCAGCCGCAGCCTATCCGCGGCCTCAGGTAGAGTGCACCTCTGTGAGCGTGCGTCAGCGTTATCGCCTGCGCAACCCGGCCGGCGGCCGGGAGGTCATCCTCGATGCGCAGCCCGGCGAGATCTACAACGATCGCGACACCGGCGAGTCCCTTGAAGTCGTCGGCAAGCTGCTGCCATTGGCGCCCTCGACATCGAGGCTCCCTTGGGCTGTGGAGAACTTGCGCTTCTGTCCGTGGTGCAAGCAGCTCGCGCAGAAGGACCTCAATGACTGCCCAACCTGTGGCCGGCGGATGGGTCCGCTGGGCGAGTGAGAGCGACCCGAGAGGACGCCACGCGGGCGGCGCGCGCGCGCGCCGGGTTATTCGCTCTGCTGCTCGTCTTGAGCTGCGGCGCAGCGCTTGCGGCGTGTGGCGGGAGCAAGGTCTCTGACGCCGTCCCGCGCAGCACTCCGGAAATCACCCCACCGAGCAGCACGACGGCCGAAAGCGAAGCGACGCGGACGAGCACGACCGCAACAACGGCGACGACCAAAGCCTCGACGACGGGTACCGGCGAAAGCGAATCCGAAAGCAAAGAAAGCTCCAGCGAAAGCGAAGAATCCGCCGCGGGCGGAACCGAAAGCGAAAGCTCGAGCGGCTCGGAATCATCGTCGGCCACCGGCGGCTCGAGCTCGGAAAGCTCCAGCGAAGAATCGAGTGCCACCGGCGGCTCGGAATCCACGGGCGGCAAAAGCGAATCCGGCACGAGCAGTCCGACAGGGGGCGCAGGAGCGCCTTAGGAGGAGGCCGCGGGAGCGCGCCTCAGGGCGTGGAGATCAGCGTCGCGCTGTAGGTCAGGCGGGCCTGGCGGTAAAGGCAGTAGTACTGGACCGTCGCGCCGACCGACTGCACGCTCTGGGTGCTCGTGCTCGAGCACGACGCTCGCGGGCGGCTCGCGCGCCACGACGTTTCGTTGGTGAAGCCCAGCGCGAGAACCGGCGCCCAGGTGGGCACTGCCAGCGCGATGATGTCGCCCTTCTTGACCGAGATCGTGCTCGCGAGCGGGAACTGGGCGGCCTTCCCGAAATACTTTTCGAGTTGCACGACGGGACTCTGGGCGATCAGCTTGTAGGCGAGGTTCGGCTTGCGCTGCTGGCGCAGGATCGCGATCGCCGCCGACGCGGTACCGCCCTCGTTGGTGTCGAAGAACTTGATCTGCGTCGCATTGGGCTTGCCGAGCTGCACTGTCCACGCGACGACCGAGCCTTCGTGGGGCACGGTGACGAGGCTGCGGGTCTTGCCGACCTTGACCTGGAAGCCCGTCGTGCGCGTCAGCGCCAAGCACGGGCTGGTGGGACAGCTCGGCGTCGTCGGCGGAGTCGTGTCCGGGATGACCCCGACTTCGGCGAGCGTCGCGAGCGAGCCGGTCGGCAGCAGAAGCGTCAGGCCGGCCGCGGCGAGAAACGAGAGGAGCGCTTTAGGTGTGTGGGCCATTGGGCAATTGAACAACACGCGCAGGCGCGCTAGGTAGCGGTTGGCGCCCGATGCGCCGCTACGTGGTTCGCTGCGCGGGCGCGAGTTCCTGCGCGACAGCGTCAATCTCGGCGGCCTCGCCGGGGGTCGGGGTCCAGGGCAGGCGCAGCGGATCGCCGTCATAGCGCGGGATGACGTGGACGTGGAAGTGGAAGACCGTCTGCCACGCCGCTGAACCGCAGGAGTTGAGTAGGTTTACGCCGACAGCTCCCAGGCGGTCTGTCATCCGTCCTGCTAGGCGCGCGGCAGCGGCCGTGACCGCAGCCAGATCGTCGCTTTCGATGCTCAGCAGATCGCGCGCGTGGCGGCGGGGCACGACAAGCGCGTGACCGCGAGTGGCTGGGGCGATGTCCATAAAGGCCACTGTGAGCTCGTCTTCATCGACGATCCTCGCCGGCAGCTCACCGGCGACGATCTTGCAGAAGATGCAATCGGGATCGCTCACGCGCGTCCCATCTTAGGGGTCCGATCGACGCTGGAGGCGAGCACAGCACGGGCATAGGCGAGCGCCTCGTTGTGCGTCGCGATCTCGCCCGCGTAGCACGCCTTCGCGAGCTCCTCGAGCAGCTCGCCGAGGCGTGGCCCAGGCGCGATGTCCAGCTCACGGGCGAGCTCATCGCCGCGCACGAGCGCATCTGGCGGTCCCTCTGAGTGCCAGCGCAGCGCAGCGCCAAGAACCGTGCGAGCGAGTCGCAGGTGCGCATCAATCGCCTCCCCCGAGCGCGCGCCCCGAGTAGCGAGGCGATCGGCTACCGAGAGCAGCGTGACGTCGACCTCGACGGGCTCACAGGCGCGCAGATACGCAAACACGGCCCGGCGAGCCAGCGGCTGGGGCTGGTGCACGAGAAAGCCGAGGCGCAGGTGATTGCGCACGAGCGCAGCGACGTGCATGCCCAGCCGGCTGCTCGCGCGCAATCGGCCGAGGATCTCTTGCGCGAGCTCGGCGCCGCGGCGATCGTGGTCGATGAACGTCACGCGCCGTTCACCGGCGGGACCGTCTTGCGCGCTGACGGCGCGCGTCAGGGGCTTGGCGATGTCGTGCAGCAACGCACCCCAGCGCAATGCCTCGCCGCGGGTGAGCTCGTCGGCGAGCGGCTCCGCGAGCACAGTGGCGAGTTGCGAAGCGTGCTCTTCCGAGATCACGCTTGGAGCGATTGCCACCGGGTCGGCGCTCAGCGCGATCGTTTGATCGAGCACCTCCAGCGTGTGGTCGTAGACATCCAAGTGGTGGAAGTGGCTCTGCTGTACGCCGCGCAGCGCGTCGAGCTCGGGGAGCACAACTGCGGTGGCGCCGATCTCGCGCATCAACTCGATGCCCTTGCGCGCGCGGGGGGTGGCGACGATCCGACGCAGCTCCATGAAAACTCGCTCGGGCGAGACCGCTCGCAGCGCGCCGGCGTGCGCCGCGGCCTCAACGGCGGTTTGCCGCGTCGGCTCCAGATCCAGCTCGATCGCGATCCGCACAAGACGCAGCACGCGCAGGGGGTCGTCGGGGAATGCGCGCGGACCCGCGGCGCGCAGGCGGCGACGTTCGAGGTCGCCCAGGCCCCCGAGCGGGTCGATCAGCTCACCAGAGCCGCTGGCCGGGTCGCCGAGCGGCTCGGCGATCGCGTTGACTGTGAAGTCGCGCAACGCAAGGTCGTCCTCAAGCGAGCCGCCGCGGAGGCGCTCGACGTCGATCTGCCAGCCACCCGCCTGGGAGACGACGCGCCAGCCACCCCACTCTTCAGAGAGCGCAAATGCGCTCGCGCGCTGACCGGAGGCGGCACGCGCCAGTGCCCTTGCAGCCTCGCGGGGCTCGCCGTCGATGACGATGTCGAAGTCGGTGGCGCCGGCATGCCCACGCACGCGATCGCGCACCGCTCCTCCGACGAGCCAGGCTTGCCGGCCCGCCAGCGTCGCGCGCGCGAGATCGAGCGGATCGCCGTCGGTGGCGCTCAAACGAGGAACATCCCCTCGTCGTACTCGTCCTCTTCACTGGCGGCGAGCGCCTCGTCTTCTTCGCCGTAGACACGTGCGACGCGTGCGGTGAGGCCGCAGGTGATCTCGTAGTTGATCGTGTCGATCCGCCGCGCGAGCTCCTCGGCGGTGATCCGCTCACCGTCTTGCGCCCCGATCAGGATCGCGGGCGCCTGCGCGAGCTCCAGCGCAGTGGGGTCGGGGCCGAGGTCGACGACGACGCTGTCCATGCTCACGGTCCCGACCAGCGGATACCGCCGGCCGCCAACAAGGACCTCGGCGTTGTTGGTGAGCGCCCGCCTCCAACCATCGCCATAGCCGATCGGCAACAGTCCGAGATGGGTGTCGGACGACGCCATGAAGCGGCGACCGTAGCCGCTGCTCTCACCGGCGCGGCAGAGCTTGACGGCGGCGATGTAGGAGCTGAGCTCCAGCGCCGGCTCCAAGTCGCGTTCGGCGGGACCCTCACCGAACGGGTCCATGCCATAGATCGCGATGCCGCAGCGCACCATGTCGAAGTGCGCCGCAGGCGTCCGTAGCAGCGCGGCGCTGTTGGCGGCGTGCGCGATCACGCCGGGGTGGGCTTGCTTGACGACCTGCGTCCAAGCCGCAAAGCGCTGGAGCTGCTCGTCGAAGAAAGGATCCCCGAGCTCGTCGGCAGTGGCGAAGTGGGTCATGACCCCCGCGAGCTCGACGCCGGGCGCGGCGACCGCGGCCTCCACGACTTTCATCGCGCACTCGGGATCGCGGACGCCGAGGCGACCCATACCAGTGTCCAGCTTGACGTGCACGCGTGCAGGACGGCCGGTCTCCTCGGCGAGTTCTGAGAGATGCGCGACAAATGGCTCCTCCCACACGACGATGTCGACGCCGAGCAAGCCTGCCTCCCGGACCTCGTTGCCGCGTAGCGGCCCCAACACGAGCACGCGCGCGGCGAGGCGCTCATCGACGAGCTCGAGGGCCTCGGGCAGGCTCGCCACGGCAAGCCAGCTCGCGCCACCGGCGAGCGCTCCGGTCGCGCTCTGAAACGCGCCGTGCCCGTAGCCGTCGGCCTTCACGACAGCGCAGAGCTCGACACCCTCGGCTAGCTCACCTCGCAGTCGCGCACAATTGCGCGCGATCGCGCCCGTGTCGACGCGCGCGGCCGCGCGACCGGACCTCATCGCCCAACCGCCCCTGCTCGCGCGCCGGGCAGCGCGGCGATGACGTCTGTCGCGATCACGCCCTCCGCTGCGCCCAGCGACCGCGCCGCGCCGCGACCGGCCTCGGCGTGCATCCACACGCCCGCGGCGGCGGCGGCGAACGGATGCAACCCCTGAGCGAGCAGCGCCGCAATAGCTCCGGTGAGAACGTCGCCGGTGCCCGCCGTGGCCAACGCGGGGCTGCCGCCGGGGCTGACGGCGACATGACCGTCGGGGTCGGCGATCAGGGTGTCGTCCCCCTTGAGCACCACGACAGCGCACGCGAGCTCGGCAGCGGCGCGCACGTGGCGCAGGCGCTCGTGCTCGATCTCCTCACTGGTGCAGTCCAGCAACCGAGCGAGCTCACCCGCGTGGGGAGTGAGAATGGTCGCGCCGCGCTCCCGTGCACGACGGGCGAGCTCTGGGAGACACCCGGCGTGCGCGTTCAGACCATCTGCATCGAGGACCAGCGGCAGCGAGGCGCGGCGGGCGAGCTCGCGGGCGAACTCCAGTGCACCGGGAGCACGACCTAGACCGGGGCCGAGCGCCAGCGCTCCCCCACGCTCGGCGGTCTGGAGGACCTCCTCGACGCCGTCAACGTTCAACGCGCCATCCTCGTCGGGCAGGCCACGGGTCATCAGCTCGGGCGGACCCCCCGCGACGAGCAACTCCTGCTGGGAGCGCGGAACGCACGCCGTGACATAACCGGCGCCGGCCCGCATCGCAGCGAGGGCGCTCATGCGCGGAGCTCCCATCAGGCCACGCGAGCCACCGGCGAGCACTACGTGGCCGCTGGAGAACTTCGTCGACGTCGCACCGCGCCGCGGGAGGCCGTCTAGTACGTCGGGTCCGACCAGGCCAACGGACGCCTCGGCAGGCGCTCCTCGAGGGATTCCGATATCGATCACATGGACCTCGCCCGTATGCGCCTTACCGGGATGAATCCAGAGACCGGGCTTTGCCGTGTGGAAGGTGACAGTGAGTGCAGCTCGGACGGCCTCGGCGACGACGACTCCGGTCGAGGCATCGACGCCGCTCGGAACGTCCACGCTGACGACGGTGATATCGGCAGCATTGATCGCGTCGATCGCCTCAGCGACGCCACCGCGCGGCTCGCCGGCGAAGCCGGTGCCGAGCAGCGCGTCGACGATCGCGGCGTACTCGTGCAGCGCCTGACCCATCCCCAATCGAACCGGCGCCTCGCCGGGCAGGCGCAGAAGATTCTCACGTGCATCGCCGCGTAGCTCCTCGGGCGAGGCGACAAAGACGACGGTCACGCGACGGCCGCTCTCCCGCAACAGCCGTGCGGCAACAAGACCGTCTCCCGCATTGTTGCCCTTGCCACAGACCACCGCGACGGGCCCATCGGGACGCAGCCGCTCAACGGCGCGCGTGACGCCGGCGCCGGCGCGCTCCATGAGCTCCAGCGAGGGCACGTGCCGCTGCTCGATCGCCCAGCTGTCGATGGCCCGCATCGCAGCGGCATCAGGCAGCGGTGTACACCACTCGGGCAGGCCCATGGCAAAGGCGATGCTAGAGGGTCACGGGTACGGGACGCTCGCGCTGCCTTTACGCGCGCACGTGCGCGCGGCGGGCCGCCGAGCGAGCTACTCGACTGTGACGGTCTTGGCGAGGTTGCGCGGCTGGTCGACGTTGAGGCCGCGGCGGCGCGCGATCTCATACGCAAGCATCTGCAGTGGGATGACCGCGAGGATCGGCTGGAGCATCCAGTCGATCGCGGGCACCTCGATCGCGGCGTCCGCGTGCTTGACGATCTGCTCGTTACCGGCCGAAGTGAGCGCGATCACATGGGCGCCCCGGGCGCGGACCTCCTGCATGTTGGAGGCGAGCTTCTCCAGCACCGGAGAATCGGTTGCGACTGCGACAACCGGTGTCGACTCGTCCAGCAGCGCGATCGGGCCGTGCTTCATCTCGCCGGCGGCGTAGGCGTCGGTGGCGATGTAGGAGATCTCCTTGAGCTTCAGCGCGCCCTCCAGTGCGACGGGCAGGCCGACATGGCGCCCGATGTAGAGGAAGAACTCCTTGCGCCAGTGCTCGTCGGCGATCCGGGCGACCTGCGCCGTGACCCCTCCCCCGCCTCCGACCTCGCTACCGGCAGCGCCGCCATCGGGCCCGCTCGGAACCCCGGTGATCTCGGCGATCGTGCTCGGCAGGCGCTTGACTTCGGTCACGAGCTCGCGCAGACGCTCTGTTGAGAGTGTGCCGCGCAACTCGGCAAGGCGCAGGCCGAGCAGGTAGATGACCGCGACCTGACATACGAAGGTCTTGGTCGCGGCGACCCCGATCTCCAGGCCAGCGCGCGTGAAGAGCACACCGTCGGACTCGCGGGTGACCTGGGAGCCCATGACATTGGTGATCGCTAAGACCGTAGCGCCGCGCTCGCGCGCGAGGCGCATCGCGGCAAGCGTGTCGGCGGTCTCGCCCGACTGGGAGATGCCGATGACGAGATCCCCGGGCCCCACAACCGGGTTGCGGTAGCGGTACTCGGAAGCGACATCCATCTCGACGGGCACCCGCGCCCACTCCTCGATGGCGTAGCGACCGATCAGTCCGGCGTGGTAGGAGGTACCGCAAGCCACGATCACGATGCGCTTGACGTTCGCGAGGATCGCCTCATCGAGCGCGCCCTCGTCGTCGAGATCGACCCCGTCGCCGCGCGCGGTGCGGTCGGCGATGGTCTCGGCGACGGCGTCGGCCTGTTCGTAGATCTCCTTGAGCATGAACGTCTCAAAACCGCCCTTCTCGGCGGTCTCGGCGTCCCAGTCGACGGTGTGCGTCGGCCGCTGGACTTCGACACCCTCAGCGGTCGTGATCGTGACCCCCTCGGGGTGCAGCGTGACGATCTCGCCACTCTCGACGTACTGCACTGTGTGGGTCTCGGCGAGGAACGCAGGCACGTCGGAGCCGACGAACTGCTCGCCGTCACCCCTACCGACAATCAGCGGGCACTCCTTGCGCGCGGCGACGAGCGTCTCGGGCTCGTCGAGGCTCATCGCGACAAACGCGTAGTGACCTTGCATCTCCGCATAGGCAGCACGCACCGCAGCAGTGAGGTCGCCGGCGTAGTGGTGGGAAACGAGGTGCGCGATGACCTCAGCGTCGGTCTCGGAGGTGAAGAGGCCACCCTGCGCGACAAGGCGCTCCTTGAGCGCCATGTAGTTCTCGACGATCCCGTTGACGACGACGTGGATGCGATCGGCGTTGTCGTAGTGGGGGTGCGCGTTCTCCTCGCTGACGCGCCCGTGGGTGGCCCAGCGGGTATGCCCGATCCCGGTCGTGGGCGGGCGCGTGAGCAGCGCGACCGAGCCGGCCGAGACGTCCTCCCCCCGGCCGTGCTCCCCCAGCTTGGCCTCCAGCGCGGCGAGATTGCCGACCGCGCGTACGGCCTCGATGCGATCCTCGGCGATCACCGAGATCCCGGCGCTGTCGTAGCCGCGGTACTCCAGGCGCTTGAGACCGTTCAGCAGCAGCTCACGGGCAGGGCGCTTTCCCACGTAACCGACGATTCCGCACATCCGCCGAAGATATCAGCGATTTTCCCAGTGGTTGGGCGATTGGACGCGTTGGCCAATGGCGCTAATGCCGCTAAAGGCCTCGAAGGCTTCGATTTTGGGACCGTCCGCGCGGGCTTGTTGGGCTGACGGGGCGGTGGGCGCTCGGCATCCGTACCCCGCATCGCCGCGCAGGATGCGGACGACGGATTGATCGCCGGGTCATGCGACGAAAACACTTGGCTCGCACCGGCCCTGCACGCTCGGGGCCCGGTGCAGTCCGCAACACGGCTCATTCGACCTTCAGCGAGCGCCACCTTGAGGCGGTCTCTTCGACTTGTTCAGGAGCGATTTCCAATGTTGGCGTAGATAAGCATCGTAGGCTGGCTCGACCAGACTGAGAGAGATGCGCACGACACCAACGTCGGCGAACCGAGCCCCCGGCTTATTTCCGGGGGGATTTACTTTCTCACGCTCAGTGAATTTATCCGATGCCTGCGCGATCAAACGTTCAACGTCGGCAATCTGCTTGTAGCCAAATCGCAGCAGATCGTCAGCAAGGCTTGCTACTCCCGCCCGCGATACGTGCTCACGATCTGGAAAGCGCTGCTCCAAAAAAGCCGCCAAAGTGTCGAGGTTGAGGTCGACGTTCTCGGTGCTCTTCTCGCGAAGCAGACCGGCGGCCTGTTCACGTACAGTCCTTGCACGGTCAAAGAACAGCTCAAAGTGCTTATCAGCCACATAGAACAGGCCGCTGAGAGCGTGGAAGTCTCGCCGCAACTCGTCCGGGATGCTGGAGTCCCCCTTGTAAGCCAGGTAGTGCGACACGTTCGCCCAGGCGTCCATGAGAAGTGTGCGTACCTGGATCTCGAACCTGATCTCACGTAGACCCTCATATCGCGGCCCTCTATGCGTATCAGGAATCCGCACCTCGAAATGTTTAGACATGTAGCCGAAGGTGGATGGGTCGTCGTCACCCTCGATCTTGTCCTCAGAACTGAGTACGTCGAATACCGACGCAACAATCTCTGAAACACGAGAGAGATCGGACAGAAAGAGAACTACGAGTCTTAGTCCAACAATGTCAGGCGCCTCATCCAGCGGTGAGCTGTATGCCTTGCGCTGGCACTTCTCCTCCAGGCTCTCGAGCGTCTTTACTCGCGAGACAAGGCTATGAAGCTTGATTCCCTCGCGTTCAATGGCGTCTTTGATTGCGAACCTGGCCTCCTCGTTGAGACGCGCGTAGGTGGGCGCTCGCCTTTCATATTCGTCTTGCCAGGTCGCATCGTTCATTGACACGAGATGCGAGGCTACCGAATGGGTGGAAGGATCGACGCAGCCCCACGCGCTGTCAAGGCTTCGCAAGCCCGAACTAGCTGGTACCATATATGGCATGGTTAAGACTACGGTGTATCTCGATGATCGCGACGCGGCGGCACTGCGACGGATGGCCGTGGAATCGGGACGCTCGCAGGCGGAGATCATCAGGGAGGCCATCGGCCGGGCGACGCATGCAGCGGGCCGGCGACAGCTGCGCTCTGCTGGAGTCGGTCGCGGCAGCGGCGCACCAGTCGCGCGCAACGCTGACGAGATCGTGCGTAGGGAGCTCGGGCAATCGACACATTGATCGTCGACGCCGGCGTTCTGTACGGGGCGACCGACGCCAACGACCCGGAGCACTCAGCCGCGGTCTCCACCCTTCAGGAGTGGCCGGGAGAGCTCGTGGTCTCGGCGTTTACTGCCGCCGAGGCCGACCACCTCGTGCTGAGCCGTCTGGGTCTCGACGCCGAGCTGGCGCTGATCGAGGATCTCGCGCTGACGTACACGGTACAAAGCCTCGACGCTCGCGGCCTCAAAATTGCGGGTGAGCTCTGCGCGCGCTATCGCGACTTGGAGTTAGGTCTAGCCGACGCTTCGATGGTGGTGCTGGCCGCCCAGCGGTCAACACACCTGCTCGCGACTTTCGATCAACGCCATTTCCGTGCGGTGACGGCACTCGACGGCAAGCCCTTCAGGCTGCTCCCGTCGGATGCCTGAAAGCGCCGAGGCCTACCCCAGCTCGCGCTCAACCAGCGCGACCAGCGCGGCACAGACCGACTCGGCCTCATCGTCAGTGGGCGCCTCGACCATCACGCGCACGAGCGGCTCGGTGCCGGAGGGCCGCACGAGCACACGCCCCCGGCCGGAGAGGGCGTCGTCGGCGACACGAACGGCCTCGGTGACAGCGTCGGCGCTTTCCAGCGCGCCGCGGTCGCGAACGCGGACGTTGACGAGTCGCTGGGGCAGCTTGGCCATCGCGTCACGCTCGGTAAGCGGTCGCCCGGCGAGCGCCTCGAGCGTGAGCAGGGCGCTTGCGATGCCGTCGCCCGAGCGATTGAAACCCATGTCGATGATGTGCCCGGACTGCTCGCCCCCAAGAACCCAGCCGCGCTCGCGCAGGACCTCCAGGACATAGCGATCGCCTACGCTGGTCGAGGCGACGTCGATCTCTGCGTCGCGCATGGCGGCGTGGAAACCGTAGTTGGTCATCACAGTTACCGCAACGCCACCGCCGGTGAGGCGGCCGGTGCGCTTGAGGTGCAAGGCCGCGAGCGCCATCAGCTCGTCACCGTCGACAACCTCGCCGGCGCCGTCCACCGCGAGCACGCGGTCGCCGTCGCCGTCGAAGGCAAATCCGACAGCGTGGCCTCCGTCGCGGACGCGCTCGGCGAGCAGGCCGACGTGGGTGGATCCGCAGCCCGCGTTGATATTGCGCCCGTCGGGAGTGTCGGCGATGACCGTCACATTCGCGCCGAGGCGGCGGAAGATCTCCGGAGCGACATGGTGGGTGGCGCCGTTGGCGCAGTCGAGCAGGACGTCGAGACCATCGAGGTTGAGCTCACGGAAACGCGTGTGCAACTCGCGCAGATAGTCCTCGTGAGTGCCGCGAAGCTCGCGTATGTGGCCGATCACCGGCCAGCGCTCCTCCTCGCGGTTGGCATTTGCAGCACGACCCGCGTCCCCGGCGGTAGCGCTGGCGGCCCCAGTGCCTGCTTGCCCAATCCGCTCAAGCGCGCGCTCGATCTCGAGCTCGTCCTCGTCGGAGAGCTTGAAGCCGTCGGCGCCGAAGAACTTGATGCCGTTGTCCTGATACGGATTGTGGGAGGCGGAGATCACAGCGGCAAGATCGAATCCGTAGCGCGCGATCAGCAATGGCGCGGCAGGCGTCGGGAGCACACCGCCGAGCAGCGCGTCCCCCCCCGCGGTGCTGACACCGGCGGCCAGGGCAGCCTGAAGCATCTCGCCCGACTCGCGTGTATCGCGGATGATCAGCACCTGCGGTCGCGTACGCGACGGGCGCGATCCGTTGGAGCCAGGCGCCTCGCGTGCTAAGCGCCCCGTCGCAGCACGACCAAGGCCGAGGGCAAGCTCAGCCGTGAGCAGCTCCCCCGCGACGCCGCGGACTCCATCGGTGCCGAACAGGTCGCGGGTCATGGGATGGCTCTCCAACGCATCGCTTGATACTCGGCGGCAGGCACTTCTGACTTGACCTCCTCCGCGGTCGCTGGACGAAGCCACGCGAACCACGCGAGCACGGCATCCATGAGAGCGTATACCGCGCCTAGCGCTTGGAGAACTGCGGACGCTTGCGCGCCTTCTTCAGCCCGGCCTTCTTGCGCTCCTTGGCGCGCGAGTCGCGCGTTAGGAAGCCGCGGCGCTTGAGCTCGCCACGCAGGTTGGGATCGGCCTCGAGCAACGCGCGGGAGATCCCGTGGCGAAGCGCTCCGGCTTGTGCCGAGACACCGCCACCGTGCAGGCGCGCAACGACATCCATGCGCTCCTCATAGCCGACGGTCTCCAGGGGCTGGCGAATGTTGCGCTGCAGCGTCGCGCGCGGGAAGTAGGCGTCGAGCGAGCGGCCGTTGATCTTGTACGTACCGGTGCCCGGCCGCAGGATGACGCGAGCGATCGCGGTCTTGCGCTTGCCGGTGGCGCGGTAGCGCGCGCCTGCCGCAAGATCGATCGCGGCCGTCGAGATCGGCTCAGGCAGCGCCTGGTCCTCCTCCTCGACCTCGGCCTGGCCCTGGACATCTTCATCGATCGCATACGGATCGACGACTACGTCGCGTCCGAGCGGATCGACGCCCTCGGGAACGATGTCGACTTCGAGGTGCGCCCCCGGAACGGCGGGCTTGACGCGCGGGGCGGGCTCCTCGTCGTCCTCCTCGTCGAGCTCGTCCTCTTCGGCGGCATCCTGCGTGGAGGGCGCCTCGGTCGCGGCCGGCGGCTCCACAGCCGCGGCGGGCTCCTCAGCGACAACCGGCTCGGCGGCCGGCTCCTCAGCGGCAACGGGCTCGGGAGACGACTCCTCTGCGACGGCGGGCGCGGCAGGCTCATCGGCGACCGCGGGCTCCTCGGCGGGAGTGTCGCGAGCCTCCTCGAAGGCCTCCAGTGCGGCGTCCTCGGCGGAGCCGGCGATCTCGACGGCATCCTCGGTGGGCACGGCGTGGTGCTCGGCGAGAGCCTCGGTCTCCTCGGGGGAGCGCTCGGCGTCGTCGGGCGTCTGCGACTCGTCGGCCATCAGGCGTCAATCTCCAAAGGTTGTGGCTTCTGTGCGGCGTGCGGGTGCTCGGGGCCGGCGTAGATCTTGAGCTTCGTGATCTGTTTGCGCGCGAGGCGGTTGCGGGGCAGCATGCCCTTGACGGCGATCCGGATGATCTCCTCGGGACGGCGCGCGAGCATCTCCTCAAAGGTGCGCGAGCGCAGTCCGCCGGGGTAGCCGGAGTGGCGGTAGTAGCGCTTGTCGGTGCGCTTCTTGCCGGTGACCGCGACCTTCTCGGCGTTGATCACGACAACGAAGTCTCCGGTGTCGATATGCGGGGTGTACTCGGGCTTGCGCTTGCCGCGCAGAACATCCGCGAGCTGGGTCGCGAGGCGCCCGAGGGTCTTGCCCTCGGCGTCGACGAGCAACCAGTTGCGCTCGCGGTCGGTGGGCTTGGCGACGTAGGTCTTCATGACGTGAAAAAGGCCGCACGCGACCGTCGCGCGCGGCGAGAGCGACATCATAGGCCAAATAAGCAAAACGAGAACCCCTCGGCGCCGTTTGGCCTCGATTGACTATGCCGCGGGTGGCTTCACTCCCACTCGATCGTGCCCGGAGGCTTGGAAGTGATGTCCAGGACGACGCGGTTGACCTCGCGCAACTCGCCGATCATGCGTGAGGCGATCGTCTCCAGCAGGTCGTAGGGAAGCCGCGCCCAGTCGGCCGTCATCGCGTCGTCGGAGGTCACCGCACGGATCACCACGACGTGCCCATAGGTGCGCTCATCCCCCTGCACGCCGACCGTGCGAATGTCGGGCAGGACGCAGAAGGATTGCCACAGCTCGCGGTAGAGCCCGGCTTTGCGGATCTCGTCCTGGAGGATGTGGTCGGCCTCGCGCAACACGTCGAGGCGCTCCTTGGTCGCTTCGCCGCCGACGATCCGGATCGCGAGACCCGGCCCGGGGAACGGCTGGCGCCAGACGAGGCGCTCGGGCAGCCCGAGCTCCGCGCCGACCGCGCGGACCTCGTCCTTGAAGAGCGCGCGCAGCGGCTCGACGAGCTCGAAGCTGAGGTCGTCGGGCAAACCGCCGACGTTGTGGTGGGACTTGATCGTCGCCGCCCCCGTGCCGCCGCCGGACTCGATCACGTCGGAGTAGAGCGTCCCCTGGACGAGGAAGCGCGCATCCTCGCCGGCGAGCTTGGCGGCCTCCTCCTCGAAGACGCGGATGAACTCGGCGCCGATAGCTTTGCGCTTGGCCTCGGGCTCGGTGACGCCGCGAAGCTTCTCCAGGAAACGCTGCTCGGCGTCGACCGCGACGAGCGGGACGTGGAACGTGTCACGGAACGTCGCGATCACCTGCTCGCCCTCGTCTTTGCGCATCAGGCCGTGATCGACGAAGACACACGTCAGCTGGTCGCCGACGGCGCGGTGGACGAGCAGCGCGGCGACCGAGGAGTCCACGCCGCCCGAGAGACCGCAGATCACCTTCCCCTCCCCCACCTGGCCGCGGATGCGCGCGATCTGGTCCTCGACGATCGACGCCGCCGACCAGGTGGTCTGACAACCGCAGATATCGGTGAGGAAGCGCGTGAGGATCTCCTGGCCGTAAGGGGTGTGGACGACCTCGGGGTGGAACTGGATGCCGTAGAGCCCGCGCGCGGCGTCCTCGAATGCCGCCACCGGCGAGGCGCTGGAGGACGCCAGCGCGGTGGCGCCGGGCGGAGCCTCGAAAACGGTGTCGCGATGCGACATCCAGCAGGTCTGCTCGCGCGGTAGTCCCGCGAGCAACCGCCCGTGCTCGATGACCTGCAGGTCCGAGCGCCCGAATTCGCCGACGTCGGCCTGCTCGACCCGACCGCCCAGCTCGTGGACGAGCAACTGCATGCCGTAACAGATGCCCATCACGGGTACCCCGAGCTCCAGCAGCCCGCGCTCCAGACGCGGCGCCCCGGGGGCGTAGACGGAGGCGGGACCGCCGGAGAGGATCACCCCGCGCGGTTTGCGCGCCGCGATCTTCTCGAGCCCGACGTGGTGCGGGATCAACTCCGAGAACACCCCGCACTCGCGCACGCGGCGGGCGATCAGCTGCGAGTACTGCCCGCCGTAGTCGAGGACCACGACCTCATCGGTGCGAACCTGGGCCTCACCGCCCGCGGCCTGCTGCCCCTCTGCGGCCGTGGGAACTCGACCACCCTGCTCGGCGTCTGTCGCGGGCGCCGCAGCGAGGGCGTCAGTCATTGACGAGGACTGCCGCCTTGCCGTTGACGGCGCCCATACCGACCCCTTGGTCGCGCTGAAGCGCCTTGCCCTCGGTCTGCAAGGCGGGCGCGACGACGACCTCGGCGCGGTTGAACTCGGCGAGGTCCTTGTGACCACAAGTCGCCATCGACGTGCGCAGCCCACCGAAGAGGTTGAACGTGCCGTCGTTCTCGTGCGCCGGCCCTACGAGGATCTCCTCGAGCGTTCCGTTCTGCCTCGTCGCCACGCGCGCGCCGCGCGGGAGCGTGGGATGGAAGGTCGCCATCCCCCAGTGGTAGCCGTGCCCCGGCGCTTCGTAGGCGCGCGCAAGCGGCGAGCCGATCATGACGGCATCCGCGCCAAGCGCGATCGCCTTGGAGACGTCCCCGCCGTTGCTCATGCCGCCGTCGGCGATCACGAGTGAGTAGTCACCGGTCTCGAGCATGTGCGTGGAGCGCGCGTGAGCGACGTCAGCGATCGCGGTCGCCTGCGGCACGCCGATGCCGAGCACCCCGCGCGTCGTGCAGGCGGCGCCGGGTCCGACCCCGACGAGCACGCCGGCCGCGCCGGTGCGCATCAGGTGAAGACCTGTGTGGTAGGAGGCGCAGCCCCCGACCACGACAGGCACGTCGAGGGAGGGGATGAACTCCTTGAGGTTCAACGGCTCGGTGACCGTCGAGACGTGTTCGCCGGAGACCACCGTGCCCTGGATGACAAGTACGTCCAGGCCGGCCTCGAGCGCGAGCTCGTGGTAGCGCAGCACCCGCTGCGGAGTCAGGGACGCGGCGACGACGACCTTCTGCTCCTTGATCTCCTGGATGCGCTGCGTGATCAGCTCTGGCTTGATCGGCTCTTCGTAGATCCTCTGCATCTCGCGCGTCGCGAGCTCCTTGGGCAACTGGGAGATGCGCTGGAGCTGCTCGTCGGCGTCCTCGTAGCGGGTGAAGACACCCTCAAGATTCAGTACCGCCAGACCGCCGAGGCTCCCGATGATCCCTGCGGTAGTCGGCGAGACGACGCCGTCCATCGCCGAGGCCAGCATCGGCAGCTCAAATTGGTAGGGCCCCAGCTTCCAGGAGATATCGATGTCGTCAGGGTCGCGCGTGCGCCTGGAGGGCACGATCGCGATGTCATCGAATCCGTACGCGCGGCGGCCTTTCTTGCCGCGCCCGATCTCTATCTCCATTGCGGGATCCTTGCATTCGTGGCGGACATCCGCGGGCGTGCCGCGGACGAGAAGACCCCGCGCAGGGCGGGGCCGGAGAGGGTTCGGCGGGGCCCCGAGAGGGGCGTGTCGGAGACAGCTCTCAAGTGGTTTTGAGCATAGCAATGGACCCCGTCGGCATGAGGCGTTCCCGCGCGGTGTGGGGGACGATTTTTGGGATAGCTCCGCCCCTCCGGGGCTTCGCGGAGGGGTCGCTTGCGGTGAGCGGACGGCTTCTGCGGGGGCCGCGCCCTTGGGTATGCTCGGCCTATGGCCGATGGGAGCTTGCCGGAGTACGACGCGCGCGCGATCGAGCAGCGCCGCCAGGATGACTGGCGCGCGCGCGACGCGTTCCGCACACCGGCGATGACGGCAGCCGACAACGGCATCTACATCAAGGCATCCGCGCCGTTCACCTCGGGCAACGTTCACATCGGCCACGTGCGCAGTTACGCGATCGGGGACGCCTACGCGCGCTTCCAGCGTGCGCGTGGCGAGCGGGTGCTGTTCGCGTTCGGCTTCGACGCGTTCGGACTGCCGGCCGAGCTGGGAGCGATCGCCAACGGGGAGTCTCCCAGCGAGTGGGTGACGCGCTGCGCCGAGCACATGACAGGCCAGCTGAAGCGGCTGGGATTCTCTTTCGGCTGGGAGCGGACGTTCATGAGCTCCGACGCGATCATGTACCGCTGGTCGCAGTGGCTTTTTCTGACGCTGCTGCAGGCGGGTCTGATCTACCACGGGACCGGCACCGTCGATTGGTGTGACACGTGCCAGACGACGCTCGCGACAATTCAGGTGGAGAACGGGACGTGCTGGCGCTGCCACAATCCCGTGCGCCTGATCCAGCGACCGCAGTGGTACTTGCGCATCAGCGCATACCTGCAGGAGAACGACCGGCGCATGGCCGAGCTGGCGAAATGGGACGAGACCTCGCTGGCCTCCCAGCGCTACGTGCTCGGACGGGTCGACGGCGTGGAGCTGCAGGCGCGCACAGATGACGGCAAGGAGCTGACCGTCTTCACACCGCACGCCGAGGGCGTTCAGAGCGCGCGTTTCGTCTTGCTCTCCCCCAAGCATCCCGCGACCGAGCGCTGGGCGCAGAATCCAGGCGCTCGCGAGCAGCTCGAAGATATGCGCGGGGGCGGGTGGGCGCGCAGCTCGCGCGGAGCGGAGACGATGGCGCTCGTCGACACCGGGCACACCGTCGCGCTGTGGGACGGCGGGCCGGCGTTGCCGGTCGCCATTTCACCCGTCGTCGACGAGCGCTTCGGCGTGACCGCCGTGCTGGGGGTCCCCGAGCTCGACCGCACTGACGCGCTGATCGGAGGGCGACTGGGGGTGTGGAGCGAGCAGGAGGCGCAAGCGGAGCCCTCCTCTGAGCAGCCCGCCGCGCGCGGGCGCGCGCGTACGCACACGCAGGGCGGGGTCTCAGGCGACGCGACCCCTCCCCTCCCCCTCCAATCCTCCGCGACGGTTCGCTACCGCGCGAATGACTTCTCGATCTCGCGCCAGCGCGCATGGGGAACACCGATCCCGATCGTGTACTGCGAGCGCTGCGGCACGGTGCCGGTCCCGCAGGAGCAGCTCCCCGTGATCCTCCCGCTGGACCTCAAACCGACCGGCGAGGGCAACCCGCTGGCCGAGCGCGAGGACTTCGTGAGCACGAGCTGTCCGACCTGCGGCGAGGAGGCACGGCGCGAGACCGACACACTGGACTGCCACTTCGACGCGCTGTGGCTGTGGGTGCCGGCGTGCGTGCCCGCCGAGGAGCGCGAGCGACCCCTGGAGGAGATCTTCGCGCTGGAGGACCTGCGCGCGTGGCTGCCCTCGGAGCGCCTCGTCGCCGGCTCGGACAGCGGCAATTTCATGTTCGACCAGCGGATCACGACGAAGGCGCTGCGCGACATCGGCCCGCTCGCGTTCCTACAGGACGGGGAGCCCTTCGCGGGGGCGCTGATGCACGAGATGGTGATCCGCGACGGGCGCAAGATGAGCAAGCACCTCGGCAACGTCGTCGACCCGGACGAGCTCGTCGAGCGATTCGGCGCGGACACCGTGCGCCTGGCGGTGCTGTGGGCCGCGCGGCCGCAGAAGTCGCTGAACTGGAGCGATAGCTCGGTGCAGTACTGCAGCCGCTTCCTGAACAACCTGTGGCGCTACACGCACGCACGCATGGCGATCGGCGTCGAGGACTCTGAGGAACTCGACCCCGCCTCCACCGAGTTCCTGCGGCGGCGTCTCGAGAAATGGTCCGAGACCGCGGTCGAAAAGATCACCGAGGACCTCGCGAACCTTGAGATGCACAGCGCCGTGCGCAACGTGATCCGCCTGCTGGACCGCATCAAGGACTTCGAGAAGCGCGTGCTCGCGCGCAGCGGCGCGCTGTGTCGCGAGGACCGTGAGGCGCTGCTGGACGCGCTGGCGCTGCTCGCCACGATGCTCACGCCGTTCGCACCACACATCGGCCAGGAGCTGCTGGGGGTGCTGGGGAGGCAGTGGAGCGAGGCCGACCCGCCATGGCCGGCGGCGGTGGGGGCCTCCAAACAGCAGGCCGATCGCCCCCGCGAGGTCGCGGCCGTCGAGGAGTAAAAGGGAAACAACTATTCACAGGCGCCTCGACGCCGTCATATGACTGCCCTACGATGAATGGCACGCAGGACACCATGATCGCCTCGCCCGCGGGCCACGCGATCGCCCCACATCAACGCGAGGGTGAGAGGACCGGGACGACGTCATGAGCACTGCAGATGACCACACCGCGCGCTCCACGCCGACGCGCTCGTGCGCGACAGCGCTGGTCTGCCGCAAATGCGACTACCAGGTAGCGCTCAGCGAGCGCGAGGCGTACTGCCCGCGCTGCAACAAGAGCCTCGACGTCGAATACGACTACGAGCTCGCCACGAGCCGGCTGCGCGAGCTGCCGATGGACGAGCGCCCGCGCAATATCTGGTACCTGGAGGAGCTGCTGCCGATCGTGGATGCGGTCGGCTCCACGCGCGTCGGCGAGTGGGCCGGCTTCACGCCGCTGATCAAAGCCGACGGTCTCGGCGCAGCCGTCGGCCTGCGCAACCTCTACGTCAAGGACGACAGCACCTCCAGGCCGAGCCTCTCCTACAAGGACCGAGTCGTCTCGATGGCCGTCGCGCGCCTGCTCGAGCTGGGCGGACGGGAGATCGGGTGCGTCTCGACCGGCAACGTCGGCACGGCCGTCGCGTCACTGGCGGCGAAGGCCGGCGTTCCCTCCTATGTCTTCTACCCCAACCGCCTGGAGAGCACCAAGGCGCATGCGTGCCGCGCGCTCGGCGCACGGGTATGCCAGGTCGACGGCAACTACGACGAAGCCAACAAAGCCTGCCGCGCGCTCGCCGAAGCGACGGGCCTCGAGTTCGCGAACATCACGCTGCGCCCGTTCTACGCGGAGGGCGCCAAGACCGTGGCGTACGAGATCGTCGAGCAGCTCGGGTGGCGCGCGCCGGACCACATCGTCTCCCCCGCCGCCGGCGGGACGCTCTCATCGCGCATCCACAAGGGACTGGAGGAGCTCGAGCGCGTCGGCCTCGCGAAGACGTCGCACACGCGGATCGACATCGCACAGCCCGACGGCTGCTCACCGATCGCCAAGGCGATCCTCGCGGGGGCCTCGGAGATTCAGGCCGAGAGCCCCACGACGCTCGCGCACTCGCTCGCGATCGGGGCGCCCGGCGACGGCGTGTTCGTGATCGATGCCGTGCGCACACGCGCCGGCACCGCGGCGACGGTCTCCGACAAGGAGATCTTCGCCGGCATCGACCTGCTGGCCTCCACCGAGGGCATCCTCACCGAGCCCGCCGGCGGGACGACCGTGGCGGTCGTGAAAAAGCTCGCCGCGCAGCGGCACCTGGATCCCGACGAGGTCGTCGTCGTGATGATCACCGGCAACGGCCTGAAGACGCTTTACGAGCACCCCTCCAAGCCGTGGCCCTCAAAGGTCACACCCGACCTGCAGACGATGCGCGGCGTGCTGGAGGGCTTCCAGCACGAGGCCGGGATCGCCACGGCCAGTCACGGGTAGCGCCACAGCCGACCGTCAGGCCGGTTGCGGCGCGGGCGCAGCCACGGCTTCGCCCTCTTCGGAGGGTTCGTCCAATGGCTCGCTCGGCAGGCGCCGCGTGAACCACAGGCCGATGAGCGCGAAGAACGAGGCGCTGAGCAGAGCGTTCTTGAGCGCGTCGAGCTGAGCGTCGCTGTAGCTGTGGGTGACGGCCGCCACTTGCGTGGGCGGCAGCCCGGCGTCGCGCGCGGCCTTTTCGACCGCGGCGGGCGTCGTCATCGAGATGCCTTCCTCGGTGGCGTGCAGCGCCTGCTGTTGGGCGGCGGGTGGCAACGCGGGATTATCGGTGACCCGGCTCTGAAAACCGTTCAGCAGCCCCGTCAACAGCACGGCGCCGATCAACGCCGTGCCGAGCGATGAGCCGAGGTTCTGCGCGGCGCCCTGCACGCCGCCGGACTCGCTGACGCGCTCGGGCCCGACTGAGCTCATGATGACGTTTCCGAGCTGGGACACCACGAGCCCCATGCCGCCGCCGAAGCCGGCGATCGCGACGGTCCACTGCCATCCGCTGAGGGAAGGTTCGATCGCGGCCTGCAGACCGAGGAGCCCGGCGCACAGCAGCGCGAGCCCGGCCTGCACGACGCGCCGCGGCGAGCTGCGCTGCGCGAGGCGCGGGCCGGCGAGGGCGCCGAGGATCATCGTGATCGAGACCGGCAGGATCGCGATCCCGGTCTCCAGCGCATCCTTGCCGAGCACCAGCTGGAGGTAGAGCGGCAGTACAAAGAAGGTGCCCGCGATGATCAGCTGCTGGGCGACGAGCATCGAGGCGCCGGCGCGCAAGCGGGGAATCTGGAGCAGGTCGGGGGCGAGCAGCGGTGGATCGCCGCGCTCGACGAGGCGGCGCTCGACGCGCGCGAAGATCCCGAGCACGATCGCGCCGGCGGCTATCAGGAACGGAACGACCGAGAAGCCGAGCGGCGTGATCTTGTGCCCACCGATTTCCGGCGCCGCGCGCGGCGTGAACAGACCCCACTTGCTGCTCTGCAAGATCCCGAAGACGATCAGCCCGAGCCCAAGCGCGGAGAGCGTGGCGCCGAGCCGGTCAAAGCGCAGGTCGGGCTGCGGTGGGGCGTCTCCCAGACGCCGGCAGAACGGCAGCAGGGCGATGACAGTGACGGTCTCGGCGGCAAACACCACGCGCCAGGTCAGCGCGGTCGTGACAAAGCCGCCGATCAGCGGCCCCGCGGCGACAGCGGCCCCGGTGATGCCGCCGAGCGCGGCGTAGGCGACTGCGCGTTCGGAGCCCTCGAAGTTGGTCGCCACGAGCGCGGCGATCGCGGGGATCACGAGCACGGCGCCAAGACCCTCGATCAGCGACCAGCCGACGAGCAGCGCCGCGATCCCGCCGCTGAGCGCCGTCGTGAGCGAACCGACGCCGTAGATCGCCAGGCCGATCTGAAACGCGCGCCGCCGACCCCAGATATCGCCGAGCTTGGCGCCGCTGAGCATCAGGGCGGCCATCACGAGCGCGTACAGCGTGATCGCGGCCTGGACGCTCTCGACGGTCGTGTGCAGGTCGTGGACGACCTGCGTGATCGAGACGTTCATGACGGTGGTGTCGAGCACCATCACGAACTGCGCCGCGCCGAGCAGCGCGAGCGTGCCGCGCCGGCCCATGTCGCTCAGGCTTCGGGTTTGCGCGGGGCGTAGCGGTGGTGGAGCATGAGATTGTTGCCGTCCGGGTCGGCGAAGAACGCCATGTGGCAGACGCCGGTGTCGAAAGTGTCGCCGTTGAATTGGACGCCGCGCGCTTCGAGCGCCTTGCGCGCCTTCTCGACATCGTCGACGTGCAGTGAGATCCCGTGCTGGGGGTTGTAGGGGATCTGCATCGCCTCGGGTTCGATCACGCTGAGCGTCAGGTTGCCGGTCTCGAACTCCGCGAAATGGCGATCTGGCATGTACACAGAGCGACGCAGTCCAAGTGTCTGTCCGTAGAACTCGGCGGCGCGCTCGATATCGCGAGTCGGGATCGCGACGAAGTCGGCGCCGGTGACGAGCTGCGTGGTGGTGCTCATGCTTCCTCCTCGATCGGGTGGCGTCTTTAGGATCGCAGGCGCGCCGCGCCGATCGGACGCCCGCGGGGTTCGTGAACCGATGCCACAACGCTCATACCAGCTGCCCGTCGCAATCGCGGTGACGATCGCGCTCGTCGCCGTGCCTGTCGCCCGCGCGGCTCCCAGCGCGGGCTTCCTTTCAAAGCCGACCGATCAGATCGCGGTGCCTGGACTGCTGGCCGGCGCAGAGATCACCCCTGAGGGCGATCTATACACGGGCTGGGCGGAGTACGAGCTGCGCTTCGGACGGCGCTTGACGGCGTGGTGCCAACCGACGCGCACGCTCCCCAATCCGGCTTTGCCGCTGCTGGCGAGCACCCTGTGGGACGGACCCGTGAGCTATACGCAGACGATCTTCGCGATCGCAGTCGCGGGTCGGCCGGTGGCGTACGAGACGGTGACGGCGAGCAACCACTCGAGCGCTCCGCAGGCGGCAAAGGTGGTTATGGCGCTGGCGTACACGCGCGGCCGCAAACTGCGCGGTGCGCACCTTCTGCCGACACGGGCGTACCGCTACGAGCGTCCGGCGAGCGGTCAGCGCTATGGCTTCTACACACAGCCGGGGCAGGCTTTTTCGCGCGCGTTCCGTTACACCGCGCGGGGGCGCGACCTCGTGCGTTCCAGGTTGCTGCTCGCGCGCGGGCCTGCAGCGGTCAACCGTCCGCTGGCGACCCCAGCGAGGTTCTCGCCGACGGCGCCGCACGACGCGAGACTGTTCACCGCGAACCTGGCCGCGTACGGCCGGGCGAGCTTTACGTGGCAGATCCCACTCGAACCGCCCACGAACGGGCCGGGCGCAGACCGGGCACTCGACCGCATATCGCGCCCGCGGGCGCTCGCGGCGCTGCGGCAGACCTGGAGGGCGCAGGAGGCGGGGATGATGGAGATCGACGTACCCGAGGCGAAGGTTCGCGACGCCTACCGGGCGGCAATCGCGGAGATGCTCTCCTCGCGCTACCGCACGCCGGCAGGCTGGGTGCAGGCTTCCAACAAGCTCCAGTACCAGGCGTTCTGGATCCGCGACGGCGCGCTGGAGACACAGGCGCTCGACATGGCGGGCCTGCACGCCGCGGCAACGCAGGATCTCGCGTTCATGGACACCTTCCAGGAAGCGAGCGGGCTGTTCATCAGTCGCGCCGGACAGTACGACGGGCTCGGTCAGGCCCTGTGGGCGCTGGGGCGACACGCGCAGCTCACGCGGGATCCGGTGTACGCAACCGCGCAGCTGACCCGCATCGCCAATGCGATCCACTGGCTCACAGCGGCCACCGCCCACGACCCGCTAGGGCTGTTGCCCGCCGGCGCTCCCCACGACAATGAGCTGGCGGAAGGCCACATCACGGGCGATGACCTGTGGGCCGCGGCGGGGCTGCGCTCGGCGGCCGCCGATGCGCGGCTCGCCGGGCGTGCGGACCTCGTGGCGGCTTGGCAGACGGTCGACGAGCGCTTCGAGGCGGCGCTGAACCGGGCGCTCGCGGCGGCGGTGGCCCGTGCGGGACACATCCCCCCCGTGCTCGACTCCGGCACGGGTCAGGACTGGGGCAACTACAGCGCAGCGTACCCGGTGCAGGTGCTCCCGGCAGACTCGCCGGAGGTGGCGGCGACGATCGTATGGGCGCGGGCACACATGGCGGAGGGAATCGCGACCTACTCTCACGGAGCGAGTCTGCACGACTACCTCGGCTTCAGCGTTTTCGAGACCGAGCTCGCGGCCGGCGACGCGCGGAATGCGGTTGCGGGCCTGTATGCGGAGCTCGCGCACACCACCTCGACGGAGGAGGGCTGGGAGTGGGACGTGGCGCCGTTTGGGACGCGGGCCTCGGCGGTTAACCTGGCACCGCACGGAACGTTCGCGGCG